>JAVBQW010000252.1:0-17456 GCA_031548665.1 Thermoguttaceae bacterium | reverse complement strand
CATTCGACTGACATTTTGAGAAAAGGTTTTGCCGTTTCGCTTTTTTTCGTAAAGTCAAATACCGCCGAACGATGAGCCGACCAACGGAAGGCGGCGTCGATGAAGCCGAAGGCAGCCGCCTTACCGTGCTACGGTATAAAAGGCATTTAACACGAGCCGAACCTCGGAGCCGGGACCTGTGGTCCCGGAGACTAGGGGTCATCTCAACACTCCGGGACCGCAGGTCCCGGCTCTCCGTAAAAAACATGAAAAACCTTGTTTTACCGTTCCTGCTGTTTTCGATCATCCTGCTCCCGTCATTCGCTCAGGCCGAACCTCCAGCGGAGCAACCGATCCGTGTCCTGATCGTCGACGACTTGGGGCCCGGATACTATCACATGCTCACGGCGACGACGCTCCGGGACATTATTCGGCAGGATAAACGCTTCGACGTCGTCCTTGTCCAAGACGCCGAAGTTCTCGGAACGGACTTGCCGTTCGATTACGACGTCGTCCTGTTGCATTTCAAGAATTACAAGATTCCGAAACGGGATGCGGCGATGAAGGCGAACCTCGAAAAGTTCGTCGACGATGGCGGCGGCGTTTTCGTGTTTCATTTTGCTTGCGGAGCCTTCGAAGACTGGCCGGGCTACGAAAAAATCGCCGGCCGTGTCTGGGATCCCAAGAAACCGCCCCACGATCCTTACGGGCTCTTTAACGTTCACGTCGTCGACACGGAGCATCCGATCACGAAGGGACTCGGTGACTTCGAGACATACGACGAGCTTTATACCTGTTTGAAAGACAGCGAGGTTCCGATTCACGTCCTCGCCGACGCGACGTCGAAAGTCGACGGCAAGCCCCATCCGATGGCGTTCGTCCTCGAAAAGGGCCGAGGAAGAATTTTCCACACGGCGCTCGGACACGACGCCAAATCCTTGTCCGCTGCGGGATTTCAGGCGATGATCAGGAACGCTTTGACTTGGTGCGCAAAGCGGGACGACCTGCCGATGGTCGTTTCCCCACCGCAGGAAAAAACTCCGGTAAAAGAGGAACCGGCGGATGCGGACGCCCGGATCAAGGAAATCGCCGCTTCCGTTCCCGAGGGGGCGAAACTGTCGGCGTATCTCGACTGCGGCGGTCCCGGACGTTTCGAACAGGGCGTTAAAATCGTTGCGCCGGAAGGGGCGAAACCTTGGATTTTTCGTCCGGAATCGAAACTCGAAGGCGTTCCGCTCCAGCAACTGTCGGTCCTGTTCGATGCGGATCAACTGCCGTTCCTGATAGAAGGACTCGACCGAGCGAAAAAATACCAGTTGAACGTCGTCTGGTGGGACTTCGACGCCAGCGGTCGTTCGCAATCGCTGATCGTCCAGTCCTCGGACCGGTCCATGGTCAAGATTCTCCGTCCCGGCGTCGCGTTGCCGGATTTCAAGCTGAGTGGTTTGCCGCCGAAAACCGTAACGCTGTCGCTTCCCTTGGCGTTCGTCCGCGACGGCAAACTGTTGGTCAGCGTGAAAAACGAAGGCGGCGCCAACGCCGTCGTCAGTGAAATCTGGATCAACGAACTACCTTAAAGTATCATACGACAAACAACAGCCGGAATGGAGGCGTACTCGCCGTAATGACGGTTCGTTGCGCACGCAAACACACGGAACGACCGTCATTACGCCGGAGTACCGGCTTCATTCCGGCTGTTGTCGTAACCCTCACGAAATCATCCAACAACCTTTTTTTCGGAGCCTTTTCATGAAAAATTATTCCCGTCGGGATTTTTTGAAAACCGGTGCCGTCGTCGCAACCGCCGGACTTTCCCTGAACCGTACGGCCCACGCGGAGGGCAAGGAGGAAATCAAGATCGGAATGATCGGCAGCGGCGGCCGTTGCGGCGGAGCGGCCATGGAGAGCATGAAGGCCGATCCTTGCGTCAAACTGGTCGCGATGTGCGACGTGTTCGAAGATCGTGTCAAGGGAAAACGTAACGCCTTGGCGCAAGCGATGCCCGAGCAGGTCCGTTGCCCCGACGAGAACTGTTTCTGGGATTTCGGCGGTTACAAAAAAGTGATCGAACAGAGCGACGTCGTGTTGATCGCTTGCGCATCGAAATTCCACCCAATGTACGCCGAAGCCGCGATTCAAGCGGGAAAACATGTTTTCGTCGAAAAACCGCACGCGATCGATCCGTCGGGCATCCGTCGGCTCGAAGCGGCCTGCAACCTGGCGAAAGAAAAGGGGATCTCCGTCATGTCGGGCCTGCAAAGCCGTTGGTCGCTCGGCTGGCAGGATATCATGAAACGAATTCACGACGGCGAAATCGGCGACATCGTCGCCATGCAATCGATGTTCCTCCGACCGCCGTACAATCTCGTCGCCCGCCGGCCGAAACTTACCGAAACGGAATATCAATTCAGCAACTGGTACCATTTTTGCTGGCTTTCCGGCGACGACGTGACGCAGTCGCTGGTCCACAACGTCGACCGCATGGGCTGGGCGATGAAGGGCGAGTTGCCGGAATGGGCGTTCGCCACGGCGGGCCGCAGCGGTTCCTTCGGCGAAGTGTACGGCGACATGTTCGACCACTCCTCCGTCGTGTACGAATATAAAAGCGGCGTGAGGCTTTACGCTCTCTGCCGAACGACGAACGGCTGTTACAACAATTCGAGCGACATCATCATGGGCTCGAAGGCGACGTGTTTCCTGCACCAGAACAGGTTCGTCAAACGCAACGGTGAGGAGATTTACCGTTACGCAGGACCGGGCAACAATCCCTACCAGACGGAGCAGGACGAGCTGATCAAGGCGGTCAAGTCGGGTAAGCCCGTCAACTGCGGCGATTTCATGTGCAATAGTACGATGGTCGGCATCCTGGGCCAGATCGCGGCGTACCAAGGCAACGCGGTGAAGTACGAGGAAGCGTACAAGGCCGACTTCCATTTCGGCGGCATCGAGCCGGACGGCGTCAGCATGGCGACCGAAGCGCCGACGCTTCCGGATGAAACCGGCAACTATCCGATCCCGCTGGTCGGCCAATCGCGGTTCATCAAATAAAGCTTCCGCTCGAAGGTTTCGTACCCGCCTTGCGATCCGCTTGCGTTTTAGCCGCGCAGCGTGTCTCGGAGCTGTTGTTTTCTTTTTCCCACGTTCCGGCGAAGTTCGAAAATCGTTTTTCAACGAAGGATTTCGCCGGTTCGTTCTTCTTCGAACACGTTTCCGGGGGGGAACATCATTGAAACCGACGTGAAAAATCGAGCCGAAAACGGCAACGCTCAACGAACATCTTTACGGATTTTAACGGTTGATCGCTTTCCGAAAACGGCGAACATCTTTTCAGCGAAACGGCCGATATCTGAGAAGTGATGGTGTGTGGTTTGCCGAAGAGGTGCGCCTGCTTTGGGGGACGCCTTCGCTCAGGATGGAAATCCCCTTGAAATGAACTCTTGATTTGCCGGAACCAATGAAGAATTCCCTTTTTTTTGCCGTCGTTTTGGCCGTAACCGGTTTCTTTTTATTCGCGAATGGTGAAAAGGCGACGGCGAGTGATTGCGATCCGGCTCCCTGTGAAAGTGCTTGTCCGACAAATTCGTTTGGAACTTATCTTTGCGAAAAAAGTGTTTTCGATTCGCGGTTGTTCGACAACAACGTGATCGGGAAAAAGTCGAAATCGAGAATTTCCTTTTACGGCTGGGTGATGACCGGTATTACCGTCAATGATCATGGTGCGACAAACAAATACGACAACGACGGATCGCATCCCACGCACGCATACGGATACAACAAACGTCCGGGACGAGACGGAATCACGGATCAATCGGGGAACTCCTATGTGTTAATGCTTGAGCAACCGTCGGACTGGAAACTCAATCAGCTCTGGTTCGGAGCCAAGCGGGAACTGACGAATCGTCTCGACTGGGGATTTCAGGCCGATTTTCTCTACGGAACCGATGCTCGATACGCACGGAACTGGGGGGACGAAACGCTCGACTCCAAATGGGGAAGCGGTGATTATTTTGCGGCGTTCAGTAATCTTTATGCTACCATCGGAACAAAGAAGCTGTACTTGAGAGTCGGTAAGTTTCCCGGCAGTTTCGCCTACGAAGGCTTGGCGGCTCCGAAGGAATTTTTCTACAGTCACGCAAATATTTGTTACGGTCGACCGTTTACCGTTCAGGGGGCCACGGTGGAATGGAAACCCAATGATCACTGGGCCTTTTCCGCGGGCTGGACGACGGGAGTTTTCACCAGTTTTGAAAATCCCTACAATGACAACGCTTTCCTTGGAAAAGCGACCTACAATTTCACGAAAGACGTCGCCCTGTCGTATCGAATCTTCTACAACGACAAGGGAGAACGGCCTTGGGTGAACAACGGCGGAATCGACTGCCTGAACACGTTGATTTTTACCTGGAAAATCAGTAAAAAGTGGTTTTACATGGGCGAAATCGCCTACACGGACAATAATTACTACAGTTTGAACAACGTGAAGACGATCGGAAACGCCTGGGGAGTCAACAACCACCTGATTTACACGGTCAACGAGAAATTCGCCGTCGGACTTCGCGGTGAATTTCACCAATCCCGTAATTCGTTCTTCGATCTGCCGGTCGTGACCGGTGGACAGGGCGGCGAACTCTGGGAAATCACCTTGGCGGCTCACTATAAAATCAATCCGAAAATTACCGTCCGACCGGAAATCCGGTACGACCACGCCCATTATTCGAACGGCTATCGACCGTTCGGTGGGGATGAAAGCAGTAACGATCAGCTCTGCGGCGGTGTCTCGCTCGTCGCGATTTTTTAGACACGCCGACAAAAGCCGGAAGGAAGCCGGTACTCCGGCGTACTGACGGAAGGTAACGGTCGTGCCATCCGTCAGTACGGCGAGTACGCCTCCCTTCCGGCTTTTGTGTTGTATCACGTCCGCCGATATCTTGATCGCGAACAAATCATTGGGTATAATAAGTTGACTTGTTCCACGATGTCGATCTGAACAGCGCGGGTAATGCAGCAATGGTCGAAGAAAAAATCAAACGGAAAGAACCGCCGCCGCAGAGGGATCGGGAAACGGATATTCAATCGTCCCGTTTTCCCATTGTCGGCATCCGCGAAAAGCTGATTATCATTTTTCTTCTCGCCAAGGTCATTCCGCTGATTCTCTTGGCGGTGATCGCATGGCAGGCTTTGGTGTCTCTCGGTACCGTTCTGCGTCAAACCTCCGTGACCGACTCGAAGGAGGCCCTGACGGCTTTGGCCGTGGAGAATATCGAGCGTATTTCGACGGACGCGGCGCAAAAAGTCGCGGAATTTCTTTATCAGCGCGATTCCGATATCGTTACCCTCGCCCGGTATTGTGATCGTTTCGAATTCGAACACCGCGAAGGAACGACGCATCCGGCCGAAACTTTTCTCGCGGATTACAGCGTCAGTAAAACCAGCCGGATACGACGTCCCGGTCACTGGACGATCGGCGAGGACGGCATGTCGTGGGATCAAATCGATCCCTTCGTTCCACCACGGGAAACGAAAAAACGTTCCGTCAACGTGGAAAACGAAGACATCGTCGACGGAGCCTCATTCCGTTACCGCCCTCCGTATGGTTTCGGTGACAGCCGGGAAAACTTCATTCCGGTACCGCTCTATGACGAAGTCGCTCTGCTCGACAAAAACGGCAGGCAGGTCGCCAAACACGTTTCACCCCTTTCGACGAAAAAACATTTTCGTTTTTCGAAAGAACTGCTCGATATTTCGGATCCGAACAATACATTCGTCAAAGCCGAACGGTATTTTGCCGAACTACCCAAACTGGGGAAAACCGGCATCTACGTTTCCGACGTGATCGGCGCGTACGTTCGCTCCCACTTCATCGGCATGTACACGCCGGATTCCATGGCGTCCAAACGCATCGACGCCAAAATCCTCGAACTCGAAAACGCGGCGGATGGAAAGATCGTCGAACAGTCCTGGAAATTACGAACGCTCAACGCCTCGCTGAAAAATGAGGAGGACAAGTTCAACAGTCGGTTGGATTACAACAAAAAGATTTTCGAGGAGATCGACCGACGATTGGGGAAGGGGAAAACATGGCCGATCGAAAACAAATCCCTTCCGCAGGTTTCCGAAGAACTGAAGCAACTCGGGTTTTCCGAACTGGCGGAAGAAATTCTTCACATTCCGTTCACCCCGGAAAAAGAAGCGTACGCCGGAGCCGAAAATCCGTTGGGAATTCGATTCGAAGGCATCGTCCGCTGGGTGAGACCGGTTCTCGACGCCGACGGCGAGATCAAAGGTTATGTGACGTTCGCGCTGAATCACGATCATCTCATGGAAATGGTCGACCACATCACTCCGATGTCGGAACGGTATTCGGAATTATCGGATGCTTTTCATGGAAACTACGCGTTCATCTGGGATTATCAATGCCGGAGCATCGTTCATCCACGGCATTCTTCGATCTGCGGTTACAATCCCGAGACGGGAGTCCCCGAAACGCCGTGGTTGGAAAAAACACTCTACGACGGCATGTTGGCAGCGGGCTTCAAACGGGAGGACTGGCAGAAATACATCGCGACGCTGAAAGACTACGTTCCGTGGACGGGTGACGAGAATTCCCTGGCATATCAGTCGAGAAAAAAGAAGCCGGCCGGCGAATTGACGAAAATGGGGCTCGTGGGATTGGACGGACGTTATCTGAATAACGCGCCGCAATGCACCGGTTGGATGGATTTGGCCAAAGACGGCGGTTCGGGATCCCTCTATATTTTATGGAGCGGAATTTACAAACTGAACACGGCGTCGGCGATTCCCTATTACACCGGGCAATACAGTCCGGAAGTTCGCGGCAACCATTGCGGTTTCGGATTCGTCGCCATTGGAGCCGGGATCGACGACTTCAGCCGTCCGGCCCACGAAATGGGGGACCGGTTGACGGAAATGGTCGACAGGAATCTTCACGAGACTTCGATGCACTTGATCGTCACCACGATCATTTTGTCGGTGATCGTGATTTTCATCGCCATCTGGATGGCGTCGTATTTGTCGAACCGGTTGCAATGGCTCATCGACGGCATTACCAAGTTCCGTCGCGGAAATCGGAACTTCCGTTTTGCCGCCGTGAATAAGGATGAATTCGGCCGACTGGCTTATTCGTTCGACGAAATGGCGGAAAGCATCGTCCGGAGCGTCCATACCCCGCTGGTTATCACGGACATGGAGTCACGCATCGTGTACGTCAACGATCGCTGCCTGGAAGCGATGGGCGAAAAGACATCGGAGGACGTCGTCGGCCAATCCTACAAGGACAAAAGCCTTTATCCTTACGGCTCTGAATACTGCCCGATCACCGCCTTGCTCGGCGGAAGGGATGCGGGAAAAGTACTTTATGAAAAACGAACCGACAGTTTTTTTCAGGGAGTCGCCAACCCTTTCCTGGACGAAAACGGCCGGCAACAAGGTTATATCATCACGAGCAACGACGTTACGGAAATTTCTCGCAAACAGGGCGAACTGGAACGAGCCAAAGCCGAAGCGGAGCTGACGAGTCGCCACAAAAGCAATTTTCTGTCGCGGATGAGTCACGAATTGCGGACGCCGATGAACTCGATGATCGGATTCAACGACATCATCCAATCGAAACTCGGCGATCTCCATGGATTGGACGGCCTTCAAAATTTGAACGATTACCTGTCCCATTTAAGGCAATCGTCCGTCCACCTGCTTGGATTGTTAAACGATATTCTCGAAGCCTCCAATCTGGAAAGCGGCAAAGTCGAACTGAGCGACAAGCCCTTGGACTTGCGGAAAATGCTCGAGGAAATATCGGAGGGGGTGCGTTCGAGCTGCTCCGTCAAGCATTTGGAATTGGAGACTCGTTTCGACGTGTCGACGCCGTCCTGTTTTCTCGCGGATGGATTGCGGTTGCGCCAAGTGCTGAACAGCCTGCTCGGCAACGCCGTCAAATTTACGCCGGAAAACGGCAGGATCGACTTCATCGTCGAACGCAAGGGGCGGAAGGACGGTCGATCGCTCTTCACCTTTACTGTACGGGATACGGGAGTCGGCATCTCTCACGATACGATCGAAAGGATCCTCCAACCGTTCGAACAAATCGAAGCGGTAAAGGGGAGCTATACGAGCGGGAGCGGTTTGGGATTGTCGATCGCCCAAAAGATTCTCGAGCTTTTCGGCAGTCGAATCATCGTTCAAAGTACGTTGGGCCAAGGGAGCGAATTCTCTTTCGAAGTCTGGCTCCGTGAAGATAAAGTCGCCGACAAAATCGCTTTCGAGGACATTAAAGGACGTTTTTCCGGACAAAAAGTATTGGTCGTCGACGACGTGCGTCTCAACCGGCTCGTGTTGGTCAACTTATTGCAGGAAACCGGTTTTATCACGGATGAAGCGAAAGACGGCAAGGAAGGACTTGAGATTTTCGAGGCGTCCCCTCCCAATACGTACAGTATCATCTTCATGGATATCCAGATGCCGGTCATGGACGGTTACGAATCGGCTGTCGCCATTCGGCGATTGTCTCGTTCGGACGCCCAAACGGTTCCCATCGTGGCGATCAGCGCCAACGCGTTCGACGAAGACGTCAACAAATCGCTTGCAAGCGGAATGAACGCCCATTACGCCAAACCGATCAATCAAGATGCCCTGCCCGAGATCCTGATGACGCACTGCACACCGACTTAGACTTCCGGCATGAAACTCTCCGGTGAAATCCCGAACGCCGTTTTTGTACAGATTCATTGTCTTGCCGACCTCCATTACCCTGATTCGTGAACAATCATCAAGTCAGCCATGAATTTTTTCACGTCATCGGGAGAAATGCCGTTCGAACGATGGAAAAAAGAAGCCGAAAAAAATCGTGAAGACGTTGTCGTCGTCTTCACGGAACGAATTCTTGTCGAAGCCGAACGTTCCAACGTCAGCGACGTCCATTTTCAGCCCGGCAAAAACGCCTTGGAGGTCCGGTTTCGAATCGACGGCGTTCTCCATCGCATCGGCTCGTTGCCGAAAGAACTCATTCCGCGTGCCGCTGCCCGACTCAAGGTGTTGGCCGATCTTTTGACCTATCAAACAAACGTTCCGCAAGAGGGACGTGTTCGAACAGGAAGGGTTCCGAACGTCGGAAAAGAGATGAGGATCAGCACCGCTCCGACACTTTACGGAGAACGGATTGTCGTACGATTTTTCGCCGAAGAGAATCGATATCATTATCCGGACGAACTCGCTTTTCCTTCCGATGTCCAGGCCGGTCTCTTGTCGTCGATACGAAAGAACAGCGGCGCCGTCCTGGTAACAGGCCCCTCCGGCAGCGGTAAGACGACGACGGCCTACGCCCTGCTCCGGGAACTGGCCGATCGCGGCGAAACACTTCGGAGCATCGTTACGCTGGAAGATCCCGTCGAACACGCGCTGGACGGAATCGCCCAAATCGAGGTTTCCTCACAGGCTGAACGGTCGCTCGGCGAGATGATCAAATACATGATGCGGCAAGACCCGGAAGTTCTTTTCGTCGGTGAAATTCGCGACAAAAAAACGGCGGAAGCGGCGTTCCAGGCGGCCTTGACCGGACATCTTTTGATCACGACATTCCACGCCGGCGGCGCTGTCGAAGCGGTCGGAAGGCTTTGCGAACTCGGAATCGAGCCGTTCGTCCTCCGCAGCGGAATTTCGTGCGTCGTTTCCCAACGGCTCGTACGGAAACTCTGCGATTGCGCTGAAACCGTCGCGCAACCGCTCCGATTGACGATCGGGCAAGCGGAATACGGCTTCGAATCGTCTCGAATGCCGAAAGGCTGCAAGAATTGCGGCGGAACCGGATACGTCGGTCGCGTGCCGCTGGCCGAAACCTTGCCGCTCGCCAACGACGACGTGATGCGAAGTCTGCTCGACCGCAACGACACGGCGGCGCTGCGAGAAACCGCGATCCGAAACGGCATGGTTCCGCTCGCCGAGCGGGCCGCGAAACTCGTTGAAGAAGGAACGACTTCGCCGCTGGAAATCCGACGCGTCTTCGGATAAAGCGTTTCAGAGCCCGACGCGTCAGCGAGGGACCGACCGTGCCCCCCTCGCTGACGCGTCGGGCTCTGTTTGTTGCGGCGATTATTGCGGTTTCGTATCCCGGCGGTTGCCGAGCATTCGGAAGACGTCGCGGTCGATGCCGGAGTCGATCACATGCACGGAACCGTCGCCGAACACGAAATTCGTAACGTTCAGATGAAAGGCCCCGAAACCGCCGACGAGAAATTGTCCCGGTAATTCGTCCTTCCACGTTTCAGCGGGCAACACCGGCTTGGCGTCAGGATCGTCTGATTCGGCGTTCAGCTTTTCGAGAACGGTCCACGGCATCGGCCAATTCGAGAACGGTCCGACGTAGATATTCGGCGGATTGCCCGTATTGCGGAGCGTTCCCGGCGTTCCGGACATCCAGCCGAGGCTGCCGTAAACGAACGGACCTTCCGCCCCCTCGGGGAGAATGAATTTTCGTGCGGAAGACGGGGAATTTTTTTGAATCCGATCGTCGAGAATAATGATCGACTCGCCGAAAAAGATCGTGTTCCCGTTTCCGTCCGGAATGTCTCGGCTTCGCAATTTACCGTTCAGGAAAAAGACGCCGTCGTTGTCGGCGTCGATCGGCGTCTCCGTGCCGCCGTGACACGCCATGTAATTCACCGCGCCCGGTTTTTCCGCCTTGCGGATCGGTTCGCGACCATATCCCCCCCGATAAGAATATCCGCCGCCGTCGGAAGGACAAAAGAAGGCGTACGGCGTAAACGAGAACCAGGTGTCACGGTTTTCCGGATCGTAAACTCCCTTGTCGAAATCGATGTCGTTGTAAAGGGCGTTCTGTTCGATGAACGGCAACAAGCGGGGAATCCAGCCCATGTGGTTGCCGATCGGCACGTTGCGGATGGGACCCTTGTCGTTGACCGTCCCGGCGGGAAGGATGCCGAGATTCTGCTCGAAATTCTTGACGGCGACGCCGAGTTGCGCTAATTTCGCGGAACACTGGATTCGCCGGGCTCCTTCCCTTGCCGCCTGCACGGCGGGGAGCAGCAGGGCGATCAGGACGCCGATAATCGCGATCACGACGAGAAGTTCGACAAGCGTAAAAGCTCTTTTCATGGCAGGGCGGCGCGTCGCGGACGGCGCGGTTAATTTCGTGTTTTCGAATACAAGATTCTATCTTTGTCGTTGCGGAATTCCGCTTCGGCGGCGAAGGCGTTTTTTTCGGTTTCGAACCGCGTCGTCAGGCGGAATGTTCCGGGGAACGGCTGTTGATCCGGTCCGAGCGTGATCGTTTCGCCGACGAACGCCGTATCGGTTTTTCGTTGCGTTTCGGCTTTCCGGAGCGCGTCGTCGAGCAGACGTTCCGTTTGCTGTTTCAACAATTCTTTTCGGGATTCCTGCCGGTCCCGCAGGAGTTGCGGCAGCGCCGTGGAAGCGACGATTCCAAGGAGCGCAAGCACGACAATCGCAATGATCAGGGCGGCGCCGCTTCGTTCGGGAGATTTTTTATGGCGTAACATGGTCCTTTCGCGCGTCGGAGGCCGACGCGGCTAACGACGAATTTTTTCAATAATTATTTCAATATCGCGCAACAATCGTTCGCCAGTTTCCGGCGTAACGGGGATCGACGCGTTGTTCTAGCGGTTTAGGGAGCGTTCGGTCGAAGGGATTCAACGTTTCCGGTTTCGGCGGCTCGGTTCCCGGCGGCGTGGTCCAAAGACTCAGCGCGACCAAACCGTCGTCCTTGTCTTTTCCCGGAACGAACCGCAGCACGGCGTGTTCGGGAAGACGATAGGACTCGCGGCGAAGCGATTTCCCGTCTTTCCATTCGGTTCGAACGGTGATTTTTTGCTCCGGGAAATCGCCGTCTTCCGTCACGTAGTCGACTTTTCCCGTTTCGGTTTTCCATTGCAGCGATGCTCCGTCGGCGGAAATCTCCGGTTTTCCGAATTCGTGGACGTCGTTCCGGAAAGCGTCGGCAAGACGGTTGACGCTTCGAAACTGTTCCGAATACTCGTCGTTGTTCCGTTGGAAGTCGAAAATCTGCACCAACAGGACGACCGAAATTCCCATGAAAACCGACAGCGCGGCCATCACGGCGATCAGTTCCACGAGCGTGAACCCTCTATTTTTCGACATCGGTCGGTCCTCCTTTCTTTGGAACGGTCAACAGCCGGCACATCGCGACTATTTTTCTGGGACGTTTTTCGCCGTCGTTCCAGGAAACGGTCGCCGTAAACACGAGGACGTCGGGCTCGACGGTTTTCGTGTCGAAAAAAATCTTGCCGTCGGGAAGCGAGTGTTCGATCAGCGACTCCGCGTCCGCCTTGTCAAAATCTCCGGCGGCAATTTTCTCCGGCAGCGTTCCCAGGAGTCTTTCGAAGACATTCTGCAATTGGTCGACCGCTGTTTGCCGGGTTCGTTCCGAAACTCGTTCGGAAGCGTTCAGCGCGACGAGCTGCGCAAACGACAACAGGCACACCGCAAGGAGCGCGACGGCAGCTGAAATCTCGACCAGCGTGAAGCCTTGATGGGGAGTTTTTGACATGAAAACGCCGCCGGGGTACCGGCTAAATGTTGGAGGAGAGAACCGTCACCAATTTGAGCAGCGGCAGAAACATCGCGATCACGTAATATCCGACGACGGCACCAAACAGGAAAATCAACGGAATAAACACCAATTTACTGAAAAGGTCGTCCTCACGAATCTGGGCTCGCGTCTTGCTCAAGGCGAGTTGGTCGAGGACCACGGGCGTGTTTCCCGTTCGTTCCGCGCTCCGCAGCAGGGACGCTTCCGGAGCGTTGATCCAGCGTTCCTGCTGCACGGCGTCGATCCAATTTTTTCCTCGTTCGATCTCAAGATTGATTTTTGCCGCTTTGCCTTGAAGATAACCGGAGGGAACCACAAAGCGATACACTGTCAGGATTCCGGGAATCGGAACGTGATGCTTCATGCCGACGGCAAAAATTCGAAGGAATTTCGCGGCGTCCGTACTTCGAAACATTTTTCGGAACAGCGGCGGACGGGCGACCACGACGTTCATCTGGAGGATCAGGTAAGCGATCAGAAACAATCCGACCAACGGAATCAGCAACGAGTAAAAATACCAATATTTGACGAAGTATTTCGCCGCGATCATGATCCCCAGCGTCATTTGGGGAAGCTCGATGTAGAAATCCTTGAAAATCTTTTCGAACTGCGGAGCGATGAAGGTCATCATCATGGCGACGATCGACATCATGAAACTTGCGAGCGTAAACAGATAGGCGATCCGAACGATCGAGTTCGTCTGGATCGGAGCGAAGTCGCGTTCCTCCTGAGCGACGGATTCCATGGAACGGAGCGTTTCCGAGTCGTTGCCGCCGAGACGGAGCATGCCGGCGATATCGTAACGAAACAAGCCCGAATTTTCCCGGACCGCTTCTTCAAGAGAACAACCGCCGTCCAAGGTCGCGGCGAACCTCTCCAATCGGAAACGATAACCGCGAAAACAACCGGCGGCGTAGGCACGGATCATATCGGGAAGCGGCGTCCCGGCTTCCAGGGCCGTCTGGATCAATGAAAGAAGCGTTCGCTGTCGAACCGTCCAGGCGGTCGCCCAAAAATAGATCAGGAAGGGCCAGAAAACCAAAACGAACTTGATCGCCATGTCGATCAAACCGACCGTGAAACACATCGCCGCAAAACCAAACAGGGCGGTCGTTTCCTCGATTTTTTCCGGAGCGACCACGATCGCGACGGCTCCCGTTACCGCCAACGCGAACAAGAAGATGCCGACAACCTTGAAGGCGTTGAAGATATTCTCACGCCGTCGTCGGAGGCCGACTTCCCGGAGAATCATTGGAAAATCGATACTGTTCGTTGGCATATTTTTCAAAATGATCGAAGGGCCATCGCTTGCGTTTTAGCCGCGCAGCGCGGTTTGGATTCAACCGGACAGGCTGGTAATCAACTTGATCAGGGGCAAAAACAGGGCGAGAACGAAAAAGCCGAGGAAAGAAAACACGAACATGATGAACAGCGGCAGACTCAGTGTTTGCAACAGCAGGATCGACGTATCTTTCTGCTGTTCGACGGTTTCGGCGGCCCGACGCAATGATTTCGAGAGTTTTTCCGGGGAAGCGTCGGCGGCGAGCATCGGAGCCAGCCAAGCGGGAAACAGCCAATAATACCGAAGCGCGATTTCGACGAACGACATCCCGTTTCTTGCCGCGTTGGCCGCTGAGCGACAATCGTTTCGGTAAGCGATGTTCCGCATCGTTGGGGCGCATTGTTCGAGAGCATTCGGCAACGGAATATTCCGAGAAACCTGATTCGCCATCTGACGTAGCATCCGGGCGGAATAGAGGCAGCGACCGATGTATCCGAACACAGGAATACAAAACCAAAACCGGGGAAAGCAACATCGGACGGTAAAGAATAACACGGCGCCGAAAACGGAGATTTCCACCAGGGCCAACGGACTTCTCACCCAATGAGAGAGCAGGAACACCCATTGCGTCATCACGGGAACCTCCGTATCGAAATCGCCGTGAATCCGCTCGAATTGTGGAACGGTGGTCGTCAGTGTGACGAGGAGAACGACCACGCAGGAAATCAGGAGCAGGGTCGGATACGCCAAGGCTTGCAGAACTCGGTGGATGGTCAGCGAGCGTCCGATTTCGAGCTTCGCCAGTTCGTCGAAGGTCCCGGCGAAGTCGCCGCTGCCGACGGCGACGTCGATCAGTTCGACGACCGGCTTCGGCAGCCCGGATTGGGCGGCGGCGGCTTTCGGTTCGATTCCTTTATCAAGAAACTCCGCCAACTTCAGGAACGCCGCCTGATCCTGCCGGGGCCGATCGCCGACGGTCAATCGAATCGCCGCCGAAAAGGGAAGTCCCGATTTCACCGCTTGAGCGATCAACAACAAAGTCTCGTACATGGTATTGGGACGGTGTTCCGCTTGCGTTTTAGCCGCGCAGCGCGTCTACAACTTCGGTTCGGCCAGAAAATACAGCATATGAATATACGGAGCAAACACGGTCAACACGTAGGCCGTTCCGATGAGAACGGCGAGGCAAAACGTCAGCGCAGCGGGGAGGAACATTTCGCATTTCGCCAAGAGGAGACTTGCACGGTTCCGGGCCATGGCGGCGTAGTGATCGATTCCTTCGAGGAGCATTTGCCGGTTCGGAATGCCAAGCGACCATTCGATCAGCGGCGAAATCACGGATCGCGGATAGACGTTTGCCTTGCCGTCGACGATCCGTTTTCGGAGCGATTCGAGACTTTCGCGAGACCAATATCGTTCGTTGCAACTCTTGGCGGCGAGGAGAATCGCCTGATCCAGCGGCACCGAAGCGCGAACGAGCATCGCGAGAATCCGGGCGAAGGCCGTTTTCTGCAATTCGGTCGCCGCCTTACCGACCCAGGGAATCCAACGGAACACGGAGTTCCCGCCGGATTGGATGACGTCGGAGCGGGCGGAACGGATCATCCAAACAAAATAACAGCCCCACAAAACAACGGGAACGCCGAGCGTAAAGCCGAGAATCGTCGCATCGCTTCGGTTGATCCACCGAACGGCGTCGAAGAGGAAAAAGTTCTCGCTGTAGGAGTCGAAATACTTGACGAATTGCGGAACGACGAAAACGACGAGAAAAACGAAAACGATCCAAAGCGAGGTAAAAAGGACCAACGGATAGAGCGAACTCCGCAAAAGAAAGAGCCGGGCGTCGCGGAGGGAACGAACACAGTCCGTCACGGAATCGAGAGCGCCGGAAAGGTTGCCCAACTTGACGCCCGATTCAATAACGGCGGCGAATACCGGCGGAAAAACCGGATCGTTCCGAACGGCATCGGCCAGCGATTGTCCGGTTCCGAGCCGTTCCGCGAGTTCCTTCAGATGCTTGCCGATCGCTCCACGCTCGGATCGACTTTTGAGCAGCAACGATTCTTCCAACGGCAGCCCCGCTCGAACAAGGGCCGAGATTTCCTCACAAAGTCCGATCAAGCGATCAAGCTCGTTCGGCAAAGTAGAAGCGACAGATTCCACGGACGAATCAACCGACATGGGACAACCTCCTCATGGCGAAAACGGAATGAACCGATGGTTTTTCAGATCGTCTCGTATTGTTTGATATTATTCTATAGGAACGAAAAAAGAAAAGCAATCAGGGAGTTGGTTTTCAACGGATCGGGTTGTTATCGATCGGCGGCGGATTCTGGTTCGGATCAAGCGGCGCAACGGAGATCATGTTGTTGACCTGTTTGACGGCGGGATCCGTCAAAAGAATCTTTCCGACGGCGACTTTGTGAACTTGATTGGGAACGACGCCGCGAACCGTTACCGTGCCGCCGGAAAATGAAATCTGAACCGGGGACAAAAGATGAACGCTCGGATCGGAAAGCAGCATTCCTTCGAGTTTTTCCTCGAATTTTCGCCGCGTCTGTTCAGGATTCAGCGGAAGATCCTGAACCGGAGTTCGCAAGGGGCTCGTCGCCGCGTTCGGACCGGAACGTCGAAGAACGGTCTCGCCGCCGACGCCGAGGGCTCCCATACCGACTGCGTCGCCGCCAGAACTCGGTTCCTCGGAACGAGGTCCTTGCTGTCGACCGCCCGACTCTCGAAACCAACGTTGTTCCCGAGGAGTTCGAAGAAACGCTTCATCGGCTGCCGTCGGCGATTCCATGATTTCCGGCCGCTGAAAAAAGCCGACGGGCCGCCGAATCGGAACGTGTTGAGGAGCGCCGACATCGGCGGGGGCCGGTGTATTGACCGATGCGGAATCGGCGTTCTGCAATTTCGTTGCCTTTTCCGAGAGAATCTCGGAAGATCTCCGAGCAATTCCCGGTGAGGTTTCACGAAAACGTGAACCGGGAGCGTCGTAGTCGACGCCGAGGAACGAGTTATTGCGGCCGAACCGAAATCCCTCGGAAAAACGAGAGTTTTCGAATTCGATCTTCTCCGGAATTCCGGCTCCGAAGACCGCCGGACCGAGTCGGGTCCAAGAACGAACCTCGAAGCGGTCCCAGTCCGTCGTTCGTTCCGGTTCCTGAACGGTCGCGGAATCCTGAGCGCTGCCGCTGCCGCAAAGAACCGAAAGAACAACGACGAAAAGCAACGATCGAAACATCATGATTTTCCTCCTGCTGTATTTCTTCTTAGGAGCTGTCCAGAAACAACCTATCCAAAGAGCCCCAAGTGGAGGCGGTACTCCGCCGTAACTTGGGGGTTGAAACGGCAATCAATTTTGTACAATTGTACAGGTTATTTCCGGACAGGTCCTTATTATACTGCGAAACGACATTCGACTGACATTTTGAGGAAAGATTTTGCTGTTTCGCTTTTTTTCGTAAAGTCAAATACCGCCGAACGATGAGCCGACCAACGGAAGGCGGCGTCGATGAAGCCGAAGGCAGCCGCCATACCCTGCTACGGTATATTTGGAAACTTTAATTTATGTTTTTTTGGCGAATTTGCATTTCC
>JAVBQW010000176.1:0-12721 GCA_031548665.1 Thermoguttaceae bacterium | reverse complement strand
GCCCACAAAATCCTGCTCATCGCCCATTCGTTGGTCAAAAACAATGTTCACTGGCAAAACAAACTTCTCGAAAAATCTTCGTAAATTCCACTTTTTCTCTTGACGAAAAACACAATTGCTTCAGGGCGAACATTCCTTGGGATTCGCCCACCCAGGGCGACGCCTTCGGCTCTGCCCTGGGCTGTGATTTCGGGGCGAAATCGGTAAAAGACCAACGTTTACGCGACACGCTTAGGGTCTGTAAATAAATAATCAGTACAAACGTACAATATTACCTGCCGCTTCAACCCCCGAGTTACGGCGGAGTACCGCCTCCACTCGGGGCTCTTTGTATAATGTTATTTCTTTACAGTTCCTTAGATTGCCCCATTATGCTCCGGGAACGCGAAAAAAACAAGACGATGATTTCCGTGTAAAGACCGGGACCATAGGTCCCGGCTCTCGTCTCGATCCGTTCGTCTCAATCCGTTCGTGTTCGGATCCCTATCTGCTCAAGTCCGATGAAAAAGAGTATAACGTTTTCTGGTAAGCGGTCTGATCTTCGGCCGTTCAACATGTTTTTTTCATTCTCACCCGTCCAGAAAGTCAAGCGATGAGATTTTTCAGAATTCCGATCGTTGCGTGTTTGTTGTTCGTTTTTTCGTCGTTCGTGTTCGCCGCCGATCCGGCGACGCTTTGGAACCTCGACGACTTGTTGAGCAAGCCGCCGATCGTCGCATGGGGCGAACCGACCGGACTCGTTCGACCGATCTATTACGAAGGCGAAATCTGGAACGGCAAGCCGACCCGGGTGTTCGCCTATTACGGCAGACCGGAGGGCGACGGTCCGTTTCCCGCCGTGCTGTTGATTCACGGCGGCGGCGGCAAGGCGTTCAAGGATTGGGCCGAACTCTGGGCAAAACGCGGTTACGTCGCTTTGGCGATGGACCTCGCCGGCAACGGTCCCGACGGTCGCCTGCCGGACGGCGGACCGAATCAGGACGACAACGGCAAGTTCCGCGATTTCACCGTGGACGACGACGACTACAAAAATATGTGGACCTACCAGATGATCGCGAATATTTTGCGGGGACACGCCCTGTTGGCCGCGCAAAAGGACGTCGACGCCGATCGCATCGCGGCAACGGGAATCAGTTGGGGCGGATATCTGTCCTGCATCCTTTCCGGCGTTGATTCGAAGTTGAAAGCGGTCGTCCCCGTTTACGGTTGCGGATTCCTGGACGAAAACAGTACATGGGTTCCGCGTTTCGACAAAATGTCGCCGGAGCAGCGAACTCGTTGGGTTTTCCTGTTCGATCCTTCAAAGCATCTCGGTCGGGCGACCTGTCCGATGCTCTTCGTCAACGGAACGAACGACTTCGCGTATCCGCCGGACAGCTACGAAAAGTCGTACCGTCTGCCAAAAGGCCCGGTAACGCTGTCGATCACGATCCGCAGGCCGCACGGACATATTTTCACGTTCAAGGAAGTCGACACGTTTATCGACAATATTCTGCTCAGGAACGTCGAGCCGCTCGCCGCGGTTTCGTCGATCAAGCTCGACGCCGAAAAGAAAACGGTCTCCGCGACGTTCCAGTCGAAGGTTCCTGTTGAAAAGGCGGAGCTCGCCTGGACGAGCGACGCCGGTCCGTGGCAGAAAAGAAATTGGCAGTCCGCTCCGGCAACGATTACCGGCAACACGGTTTCCGCGTCGCTGCCGACCCAAACGCCGACCTGCTATTACCTGTTGCTGACCGATCAACGCGGCTTGCCGGTCAGCACGCCGCTCGTCATTCCGTAACAACGATCGGTCGATCACCGTTTCGTAGTATACAAACGGGGACAAACGGCACGTTTTTCCCGCTTCAACCCCCAAGTTGCGCGGAGTACCGCTCCACTTGGGGCTCTTTTTCGGTTGAAAACGAAAAAGGTAATTTCACCCTTTCACCCTTTCACCCTCTCACCCTTTCACCTCTCCGTTTCAGCATGAAACTTTCTGGCGAAAGCCCTACACGGCGTACAGGAAACTGGCGAAGAGCGCGATGTTGAGAATCGAGACGAGAACCACGATCACGGTCAGGATCCAGAAGTCCCAGGAATCGTTTTTGTGGCGGCCCATCACTTTTTCCGAGGACGTGAGCCGAACCTGCACGAAAATCGTGATCGGAAGCTGGATGCTCAAGAGCATCTGCGAATAAATCAGGCCCTGGAACGGATTCGAAATGAAAAAGATGATCGCCAACGCAAACAGGAAGGAAATCGCGACGCCGAGCCGTGAATGGGTGTCCCGGATATCGTAAGGCTCGCCGAACAGTCCGGCGACGATTGATCCGGCCGCCATTCCGGAGGTCGTCGTCGACGCGATTCCGGCGAAGAGCAGCGCCACGGCGAACACGACGGCCGCTCCGCCGCCGAGCAACGGTTCCAACAGGCTTTTCGCCTGCTGCAATTCCGTGACGACGACCTTCGCCTCGAAAAAGGTCGCGGCAGCCAGCAGGATCATTGCGCTGTTGATCGCCCAGCCGATTCCCATCGAAAAGAGCGTATCGAGATATTCATAACGAAGCTGCCGATCAATCGTTTTTTCGTCCTCCAGATTCCATTGTCGGCTTTGAATGATCTCCGAGTGGAGGAACAGGTTATGCGGCATCACCACGGCGCCGAGGACGCTCATGATGATGATCATCGAACCCTTGGGAAACGCCGGCGTCGCCCAGGAATACGCCGCCGTCGGCCAGTCGATGGCGACCAACGAAAGTTGGTAGATGAACGACAAACCGATGATCGAAACAAAGGCGATGATCCAGCGTTCGATTTTCCGATAGCCGTTGCCGAAAAGCATGAACGAGACGAGAACGACGGAAAGGACGGACCCCAGTTTGATCGGAATGCCGAAGAGCATCTCAAGGGCGATGGCGGCGCCGAGGATTTCGGCCAACGACGTGGAAATCGACGCTCCGACGGCCGAAAGAAGGATCAGCACCGACCAGGGAGCCTTGATGTGCTTCATGGTCGCCTCGGAAAGGCAGAGTCCCGTCACGATCCCGAGATGCGCGACGTTGTGTTGCAGAATAATCAGCAAAACGGTCGACAATGTAACCATCCAGAGCAGCGCGTAGCCGTATTCGGCTCCGGCGGCGAGATTCGAGGCCCAATTGCCCGGATCGATGAAACCGACCGTTACCAACAGGCCCGGTCCGATGTATTTCAGGATTTCGAGACCGCCGAAGTTCGGACGATGCTTTTTCGGATCGAGGTCCCTAAAAATATCGAGAAATTTTTTCAGCATCTTGCCTTATTCCGGCCGTTGGAGCGTTTCGAGGACGACGCAGAGCAACAGTGCGACGAGACCGAGAAACCAAAGAACCGAAAAACCGATCGCCGTTCCGTCGAGAACCGTGGCGGACCAAGAATCACCGGATAAAGAAAAGAATCGACCGAAAAGGAAAAGCAGCACCGTTCCAACCGGTAGAAGAATGGTCGGAAACAGCAGGAGCATCATCGTTTTCCGAAGAAGCCTCGGCGGCGGAAGTTTGTCCATGAAAAAGTCGTTCCAGTCAGTGTTCCGTTTGCGTATTAGCCGCAAAGCGCGTCTTGAGTCACGTTTTTCCAACGAAAGCCTATCTCAAGTATAGTCGCGAAAAATATCGAATCAAGACGGCGGAACCGCGTGCGATTCCCCTGGTGATTGTCTGCCGAACCCTTCTTATCCGCAATTTTAAAAAAAAGCAGGCGTCGCGGCTTGTTTCATGCCGAATTTTCTTGTATCATATCGCTGTTTCTCTACGTCGTTTTCCTATTTTAGCCTGAGGCTCTTTTTTCATTCGACAAGGTGTTCCGTTGAAACGAGCAATCATCAGCGACATTCACAGTAATCTCGAAGCGTTCGAAGCCGTTCTCAACGACATCGAATCGCAGGGAATCACGGAGATTTACTGCCTCGGAGATCTTGTCGGTTACGGTCCCAATCCGATCGAGTGCATCGACCGAATGCGGAAGGTCGCCAAAATTTGTTTACTGGGCAACCACGATCAGGCGACGTTGTTCGATCCGGAAGGTTTCAACAACAGCGCGGAGCGGGCAATTTTCTGGACTCGGGAGCAGTTGGAGGATTTCCGTTCGCCGGAGGCTCAGGATCGTTGGAATTTTCTCAGCGAATTGCCTCGAATCCATCGGGAAGACGATTTTATCTACGTTCACGGTTCACCACGCAATCCGTTGAACGAATACGTGTTTCAAGACGATATTTTCAACGAACGCAAAATGGAGCGACTTTTTGCGATCATTCCGAAGTATTCGTTTCAGGGACATACGCATGTTCCCGGCGTCTTTACGGAGTCTCGTGAGTTTTTTCCGCCGTCCGATCTCGGCGGTCGCTACACGTTGGGCGCCAAAAAGGTGATGGTCAACGTCGGTTCCGTCGGTCAACCGCGCGACCGCGACCCCCGAGCCTGTTACGTCGTTCTTGAGGACATGACGTTGACCTATCGTCGCGTCGAGTATCCGCTGGACCAGACGGTCCAAAAGATTTTCGCGGTTTCCGACCTCGACAATTATCTTGGAACACGACTCCGAGAAGGAAAATAGAACGAGCTTGGAGAAGACGTCGCAAACGGAATGTACAGTGACGGCTGGTACAACGTTAACGGAATAATGTTTGTCAAATAACAGCCGGAAAGGAGGCGGTACTCCGCTGTATTGACGGCGAAAGCGCCAAGAACCGTCATTACGGCGAGTACGCCTCCATTCCGGCTGCTGTTCTTGCCGCGAACACTATTTCTCCAACGTTGTACTAACGGTCGAGCCGGAGCGGTTTCAGAGCACGGTCGAAAATTCCGAGCATGAACGCGATCGCCAACCCGTAGTTCGTGATCGGGACGCCGGCTTCCTGGCAATGCAGGATACGGTTCAACATTTCGCGGCGGTTCCACATACAGGCTCCGCAGTGGATCACGAGATTCCAGTCGTCGAGATTCGTTTTCGGAAAATCATGTCCTTGGGCGTGTCCGATTTCCAGTTCGCCGCCGACGAATTTTTTCAATAGGTTCGGAATCTTGACCGTTCCGATGTCTTCTTCGATCGGATGGTGTGTACAGGATTCCGCGATGAGAACCCGGCAACCGGGCCGGAGCGTCGCCAAGGCTTTTGCTCCGTCAACCAAGCTCGAAAAATTCCCTTTTTGCCGTGCGAAGAGAATCGAGAACGAAGTCAGCGGGACTTCTTGCGGCGTATCGGCTGAGACTTTCGCAAAGGCCTGCGAATCCGTAACGACAAGCGCCGGCGGCGTTTTCAAACGGTCGAGTACCGACTTGAGCTGAACGTCTTTGACGACGATGCAGGAGCGGTCGCCGTCCAACACGTCGCGGATCGTTTGGACCTGCGGCAGGATGAGCCGTCCTTTGGGGGCTTCCTTGTCGATCGGAACGACGAGAACGATCAGTTCGCCGGGAGGAACGAGATCAGAAACGATCGGCGGCGGACTCAAAAAGTCTTCGGGAACCTTTTCCACGAGAAGTTCACGAAGTTTTGCGATTCCTTTTCCGTGGGCGGCTTCCATACGAACGAAAGGAATTGCCAACGATTCCAGTTCGGCGACCGACGCCGTCGCCGGTTCCGCGAGATCCGACTTGTTGAAGACGAAAAGTATCGGAATCTTTCGTTTTCGCAGTTCGTCGATGATTTGCCGTTCGAACACTGACAAGGCGCCGCCGTCTTGCGATTCCGTCGAAACGATAATTCCGATGTCGGTGCGATCGAAAACTTCCCGCGTCTTTCGGACTCGCAGTTCACCGACAGCGCCGACGTCGTCGACGCCCGCCGTGTCGATGAACTGGACCGGACCGATGGGGAGCAGCTCCATTGGTTTTTCGACCGGATCGGTCGTCGTTCCGGCGTGCTCGGAAACGATCGCCGTCTGTTGCCGGGTCAGGGCATTCAAGAGCGACGACTTGCCGACGTTGCGGCGACCGAAGATGCCAAGATGGAGCCGAAATCCTTTGGGAGTCGTTTGCATCATCGTGGTATATTCCCCAACATTCGCGCGGAGTGATCACCACTCGCTATACTGTAAACGGTCAGGAATTACGTTTTGGGTTTTCGACCGACGAGGAGCCCCAAGTGGAGCGGTACTCCGCGTAACTTGGGGGTTGGAGCTGCAAAAACGGGCAATTTGTTTCCGTTTTCAGCATCGTTGGTTGAGTTTTAAAGAATAAACTTACTGAGATCTTCGTCTTTGCAAACGTCGTCGATCCGTTGGCGGACGTATTCGGCGTTGACGACGACTTGGGTTTGGTGTTCGTCGGAAGCCTCGAAACTCAGTTCTTCCAGCAGCCGCTCCATGATCGTGTAAAGCCGCCGGGCGCCGATATTCTGAGTCTTCTGGTTCACGGCGAACGCGTAACCGGCGATCGCATCGATTCCGTCGGTGTTGAATTCGAGGTCGACGTCTTCCGTCTTCATGAGGGCCTGGTACTGTTTCGTCAACGAACCGCTCGGCTCCGTGAGAATTCGGACGAAATCCTCCTTCGTCAAGTCGTTCAGTTCGACGCGGATCGGAAACCGACCCTGGAGTTCCGGCATCAGGTCGCTCGGCTTCGCTCGGTGGAAAGCTCCCGCCGCGATAAACAAGACGTGATCCGTTTTCACGTAACCGTATTTCGTCTGCACCGTGGTTCCCTCGACGATCGGCAACAGGTCCCGCTGCACGCCCTGCCGCGAAACGTCGGCTCCGTGCTGTTTCTCGCTGGCGACGATCTTGTCGATCTCGTCGATAAAGATGATTCCGAGGTTTTCCGCAAGCACCACGGCGGCGGATTGGACCTTTTCCTTGCTGATCAGGTTGTCACATTCCTGTTCGAGCAGGAAATCCCGGGCTTCCTTGACCGTCATGTCCCGCTTCGAACGGTTTTTCGGCGCGATTTTCTCGAACATTTCCTGGAAGTCGAGTTCCATGTTTTCCATGCCGGGGATGTTGCTCATCACCATGGGCACGGCCCGGGTCTCGGAAACCAACGTCACGGTCCGTTCTTCGAGCAGACCGTCGTCGAGCATCTGCTTCATTTTCTCCCGATTCCGTTCGTATCGGACTGTTCGAACGAGCTCCTCATCGTTTTTCGTCTGACGATCCGTTTCGTCGTCGACGTCGCCGTGTCCGTGCGACGGCGTGGGCAGCAGGAGATCGAGCAGCCGTTCGTCGACCCGGCGTTTCGCTTCTTCCTTGACTTTTTCCCGTTCGGCGGAGCGGACGATGCCCAGAGCGCTTTCAACCAGTTCACGGACCATGCTTTCGACGTCGCGGCCGTAATACCCGACTTCGGTGTATTTCGTCGCCTCGACCTTGATGAACGGCGCCCCGGTCAGCGTGGCGAGTCGGCGGGCGATTTCCGTCTTGCCGACGCCGGTCGGGCCGATCATCATGATGTTTTTCGGCGAAATCTCCTTTTTCATCGCTTCGTCGACGCGCTGCCGCCGCCAACGATTGCGGACCGCGACGGCAACCGAACGCTTCGCGTCGTTCTGGCCGACGATATGTTTATCGAGTTCCGTAACGATCTGACGCGGCGTGAGTTCCATTAGTTTGAATTATTCAAAAAGAGCCGGGGGCGTCAGCCCCCGGATGGTTTGATAGACGATTTTACTATAAGTTTTATCCGGGGGCTTACACCCCCGGCTCTCGACTGAACGAATCTTCCTCATTCTAATGGTCCAACCCGAAAAGGCAAGGCGGCGTTGAAATGTTTCGAGGAGTCCGTTATGATATCCGGTATGTTTGAAAACCTCTTCAAATCCAAGCGACGGCGGGAGATTGAGCGGGACATCAAGATCCAGCGGTCGCTCTCGTTGCATCGACAGCACGTCGCAAAGCTTGCGCAACATGAACGTCAATATATGGAGAAGGCTCGACGGGCGAAAAAAGCCGGCGACACACAGAATTTTCGACAACTCTGCCGTCTGATCGCGCAGACGACGGCTCAACGTCGGGCGATCGAGTCGCAGTTGCTCCATTTTGAGACGTTGCTCCAAACTCGGGACCGGGCCAAGCTCTTTGGGGAATTCGCCAAGGGCATGAAGGCGATGTCCCATTCGATCCGCGACACGTTCAAAGACTTCGACGCCGATTCCATGATGCGAGACCTCGACCAGACGCTGGCGCAGTCGACCCAGATGGAAAGCGCGATGTCGATGGTCCTCGACCGAATCAGTTCGGCGACCGACTTGGAAGCGATTGGACTGGAAGACGCGATCTCCGCCGAGGAAATCGAACGGCTCGTCGCCGAACAGATCGACAGCGACTCGGAAAGCGTCGACAAAGAAATCGAAGCGGGCTTGCGCGAAATCGAAAAACGGATTTCGACAAAAGAAAAATCGTAAAACGACGAGCGATGTCGCATCTTGACTCCTGGGAACCTCTGAGAATTCCTTTTTCGCTTTCTCCCGCAAAGGAGCCCCAAGTGGAGCGGTACTCCGCGTAACTTGGGGGTTGGAGCGGTAAAAAACAAGCAGTTTGTTCCCGTTTTCAGTATACCGGTTCCGAACAACTCTACTCAGGAGCCGTGTCAAAATAGCTTTTACAATCGTACAATATCGGTTAATGTTCAACCCCCGAGTTACGGCGGAGTACCACCTTCACTCGGGGCTCTTTGGGTAGTTTATTTTGACGCCGTTCCTAAAACACCCGTTGGTCGAGGACGCGTTTCGCTTTGCCTTCGCTTCGGGGAATCGAACCGGGCTGGACCAGCGTGACTTTCACACGGATTCCAATCACGCCGTGAATCTGGTGCTGCACCCGCCGCTGGAACGCTTCGACTTCCCGAATGGTGTCGCTGAAGTCGTCCGACTTGACCTCCAAGCGGACTTCAATGTCGTCCAAGCCGTTATCCCGGGTCAGCACGATCTGGTAATGCGGCGCGGTGGATTCAATGGAAAGCAGCGCCGTCTCAATCTGGCTCGGAAACACGTTGACGCCCCGAATGATGAACATGTCGTCGCTCCGATGCGAAATCCGCTGCATCCGGCGGACGGTACGGCCGCAAGGACAGGGCTCCGCGATCAGTTTCGTGATGTCCCGCGTCCGATAACGGATCATCGGCATCGCAAAGCGGTCCAGCGTCGTGAAAACGAGTTCGCCTTCGGTTCCATCGGGCAGCGGCTCAAGGGTTTCCGGATCGACGATTTCGGGATAAAAATGGTCCTCGAAAAGATGCGTACCGTTTTGGTGAATGCATTCCGCGCCGACGCCGGGCCCGCAGATTTCCGTCAACCCATAGATATCGAAAGCTTTGATTCCGGCTTCCGCTTCGATTCGGCATCGCATTTCGTCGGTCCACGGCTCCGCACCGAAAATTCCGGTCCGCAGCGGCAGCGTTTTCAGGTCGACGCCCATTTCCTGAGCCTTGCCGATGACGTGCAGGAAATAACTCGGTGTGCAGGAAACCGCCGTGACGCCGAAATCACGCATCAACATGACTTGCCGTTCCGTGTTGCCGCCGGAAATCGGAACCACGGTCACGCCGAGCGATTCGGCTCCGTAATGGAGTCCGAGTCCGCCGGTAAAAAGTCCGTAACCGTAGGCGTTTTGCAGGACGTCGCCGGGATGGACGCCGTAACAGAGCAGGGCGCGGACGACGCCGTCGCGCCAGACATTCAGGTCTTCCGCCGTGTGGGCGACGACGATCGGTTTGCCGGTCGTTCCACTGGAAGCGTGCAGCCGAACGATCTTGCTCATCGGCAGCGCGAACAGGCCGAAGGGATACGTGTCCCGCAAGTCCTGTTTCGTGACGAACGGCAACTTATGCAGATCGTCGAACCCCCGAATATCCATCGGCGTGACTTTTGACGCTTCCATCTGGGTGCGATACCACGAAACGTTGTCGTAGGCGTGCCGTAGAATGACTTCGAACTTATCCCATTGAATGCGACGCAGATGATCGCGGTTCATGTAGTCCGAATTACTCGCCGGATGAATATGATGCGACGACTTTTCATGTGAATGCCGTGGAAAATGCGAAAACGAGCTCATGGAAGTATCGGACAAATGGTCGATCTGTTACCAAAACTATCAACGTCAATTTTATCCCATCTTTTCACAAAATGAAGCGGGGAGGCGTAAGGCAATCCTTGTGGTGGGATGCAACACGGCGATTCCAAAAAAACGGCGCGCAAAAAAAGCGGAAGATTCCGAGAAACCTTCCGCTTGGCGTTTTGCAGAGCAGAACAGGGACCGATTAGTATCGTCCGCGATCTCCACCACGGGGTCGTCCACCGCCGCCGCCGCCGAAACCGCCGCCGCCACCGGGACGGGGTTCTTTCGGACGCGCTTCGTTCACCTTCAAGGTTCGGTCGCCGACGCTCGCTCCATCCAGAGCGGAAATCGCGGCATTCGCCTCGTCATTGTTCATCATTTCGACGAAACCGAAACCCTTCGAGCGACCGGTTTCGCGATCGGTGATGATATCCACCGAATTCACGGCTCCATGCTTTTCGAATTCTTCGCGGAGATCGTCCTCAGTTGTCCGGTAAGCCAAGTTACCAACGTAAATCTTCATCTCAGTCTCTTTCTGCCGCCAGGAAACAAAAACAAATCGGACCTCTTCACCCAGGCGGCGGGAAGAAAAAACCCAAGATACCGGAAACGAGGAGGTATCATCCAGCGCAGTGAACAGTGAACAGCGAATAACGAACAGTGAATAGGCAAAACGTTGAATTTCCCTTATTCTCTCCTCATTGTTCACTGTTCTCTGTTCGTTGTTCACTAAAATTGGAGGCGGCGGGAATTGAACCCGCGTCCCGAAACAGCTCCATGTAAGCGTCTACGAGCGTATCCGATTCTTTGGTTTTAGCTCTCGGAAGCCCTTATCGGCGACGGTATCCCTTGAGCGATTCGACAACATTGTTTAATCTTCGCCGTGGTCGACATGAGCGAAGACGATCCGATAAATCGGCCGGAGTTCCAACCACATCGGCAGCAGCCGGAGTCCGGGGTCACCTTTTCTTAGGCGGCCAATGCGAACTTGGGTTCGGCATTTGAATTTAGTAGTCGGCTTTTTACGTGGCCTGCTGACCAACCACGGCACGCAACCTACACTTCCCTTGTCCGGTCGAACCCGGTTCGCCCCCTCCAAGTGAAACCAAATCAACTTCCTTATCCTATACTACCACGAAACATTTGTCAAGACCGGTCTCGAACGTTTTCAAAACCGGCCCACGAGGTCGTTTCTTGGCGCCAAAAATCACTGAAACGAGGGAACGACGATACCGTCGTTGACACAGCCGAGCCAGGCGACGATACGAAAGGATGTCGACGTACTCATCGCTTTGACGGAGGCGTCGCCGAACGTAAACTGGCAAACGCCCGGATGCCAACTTGAAAAACTCGTGTAAACCGAGCCGTTATTCGCTGATTCATCCGGTCGGAGGAAGTAAAAGAAACCACTGGGCATTTGGGGATCACCGTTGGTCGCGTTGGTTCGTGTCCAAACGGCCCGAACATAATTTGTACGTGTCCAAAAGTCCTCGTCACAGACCAGATAGGTGCCGTCGTATGAACAATTTGCCTTCGTTTGTTCGGTCGTTAAACCAGGCTCAGGGGCGGAAGTCGCATCGAAAACGGTTTTTTCAAAACGTACCAACGGAATGTGTTTTTCGCCGAAAATAATCTGATTGCTGGAGCCATCGCTCCACCAAGCCATGACGTCCCGACCGTGCCAGTTGGAGTACTCTCCCGGTCGCTCCAACAAAGCGGCTCGAAACGGTCCTCGGTGCATGTTGAGCGTACATGTAATACGTGGTTCATTCTGATGGTACGTGAAGTAAAGTGGATCACGCCCAGTGTCATAGGTGGCGAAGTGAGCCTCCGCTCCCGTTACGGAAACGAATCCTTCTTGGCAGCTCGGCGTCGCAGCCACGGCAGCATAATCGCCCCGGGGACCCGGTCGACTGGACCAATTATCAAAAGTCGTCGCCGTATGGGTCATGTGGACGCCGCCACCGCCGCGCCGGGTCGGACAACGAAACGTCGGCACGGAGCCGAACCCCTTTCGTTCCTCTTCCGTCAAGCCGTTCCAAAATTGTTGGCGAGTGAGAGGATCGCGATTCCCTTTCTCCAAAATGAGCGACCAAAGCTGCGGCTGTTCGCAAAACGTATACAGGAGTGGAAAGATCGACGCCCGATCCACGCCAACCGCAAGCGGCGGCAACGCGCTGTTAGTATCGTGGAAATTATGGGTTGCGATCCCGATTTGGCGAAGATTGTTGGCACATTGCGACCTCCGTGCAGCTTCACGGGCGGCCTGAATTGCCGGTAGAAGTAACGCAATAAGAACACCGATAATGGCGATGACGACGAGAAGCTCCACAAGCGTAAACGCGAGTCTGCCTGCCTTGCCCCCTTCCTCCCGCTTAACATTAGTGAATTCGATCATAGGTTCTCCTTGTGAAAAAGCAAAAAAACGTGATTAAAGTTCGACGAGCCGCAAATATCGTCAATTCATTTTTGACTCGACAATCCGTCATTGTAGCCGCAAACGGTTCGTTCGTCAAGGAAAAACTCCGTTGGAATTTTCTCTTGCGGATGGCAAACGGGCCGGAGATCTTCCAATCACTACTACTACCCTGCCAAGCCTAAAATTGCTTTTAGCCACGGAAGACACGGAAGGAACACGGAAGGAGATGATGCAAGGAATTTCTCCGTGATTTTTCCGTGTCTTCCGTGGCAAAATATTGATAAAATATGCTTTGGCGTTGT
>JAVBQW010000029.1:0-86440 GCA_031548665.1 Thermoguttaceae bacterium | reverse complement strand
ATATCGTCATCCCCGCGCAGGCGGGGACCTAGAGAGTAAATTTTCCAACCCTTTGCATCGCCGCAAGTTAAAGAGTGTGCAAACGGTTGACAACGCCTATCGTCTGGGTCCCCGCCTTCGCGGGGATGACGAGCATTATTTCCTTAACGTTGTACAAGGAAAATTCCGCTTTGCAGAATGTTCGGAATGCCGTATAATAAAGACAACCTCGAAAAATTCCGAAAATGAGCCGGAACCTGTGGTCCCGGTCTTGAAAAATGAAGGAAATGTTTTCGGTCTCATCGACGTCAGGATGGATTTTTCGAGGAGCCCTGAACCCCCTGTCGCGCAAGCGGCTAAAAGACCGGCCCAAAATCCTTGGCCCCTACATCTATATCCTTCTGAATGGTTTCCCTTCACGACAGTTTGGTTTCCAGTTCGGCCCGAAAGTTGCCGATCAAGGTCCGCGCCGATTTGACGGCCAAGCGGCAGCAGTATCTCGGTCGAACGTTTTGGATCGTCAAAGAACCCGTCGGCTCTCGATATTTTCGGTTCCACGAGGAAGAGTACGCGATTCTCCGAATGTTCGACGGCTTCCACAGCCTCGACGAAATCAAGGAGGAATTCGAAGACGAATTTCCGCCGCAGAAGATTACGTTGGAAGAACTCCAGCATTTTCTCGGACAGCTGCACCAAAGCGGTTTGATCGTCGCCGCGACGCCGAATCAGGGGCCGGAACTGCTCAAACGGAAGAAAAAACGATCACGACAGGAAATCTTCCAAAAGTTTACAAACATTCTCAGCGTGAAGTTCAAGGGATTCGATCCGGATCCGATCCTCACGTTCCTGCTGCCGTTCGTCAGATTTCTCTTTCATCCTTTCGCACTCTTTTGTTCCCTGGCCCTGTGTCTGACGGCTCTGTCGTTGGTTCTCGTCGAGTTTGACACCTTTCGCTCCAAACTGCCGGCGTTCCATACGTTTTTCAGTCCGTTGAACCTGTTGTTCCTCAGCCTGACGCTCGGCGGCACCAAGGTGCTGCACGAATTCGGACACGGGCTCACCGCGAAGTATTTCAAAGGCGAATGCCACGAAATGGGGATCATGTTCCTCGTGCTGACGCCGTGTCTGTACGTCAACGTCTCCGATTCCTGGCTGCTGCCGAATAAATGGCATCGAATCGCGATTGCCGTCGCCGGAGTGTACGTCGAATGCGTGCTGGCGGCGATCTGTACCTTTCTCTGGTGGTATTCGCAGCCGGGATTGCTGAATTATCTCTGTTTGAACATCATGTTCGTGTCCTCGGTCAGTACCGTGATTTTCAACATCAATCCGTTGTTGCGGTACGACGGATACTACATCATGGCGGACTGGCTCGAAATTCCGAACCTCCGGCAAAAAGCGACGAAAATCCTGTCGAGAAAATGCTCCGAGTGGTTCCTCGGCATGGAAAATCAGGAAGATCCTTTCCTACCGCAAAAAAATCAGGTACTTTTCGCCTTTTATTCCGTTGCCGCGTTCTGGTATCGCTGGGTCGTCATGGCGTCGATCCTTTTCTTCATCTACAAAGTGTTCGAACCCTACGGTCTGAAGATCGTCGGACAGACAATTGCCGCGATGTCGATTTTCAGCTTGGTCGGCATGCCGTTGTACAAAGTCGGAAAGTTTTTCTGGGTTCCCGGGAGGATCTACAAAGTGAAAAAAGGGCGGTTTTATCTCTCGTTGTTGCTCTTTCTGGGAATCATCGCGTTTCTGGTTTTTTATCCCTTGCCGTACACGGTGGTTTCGCCGACGATCATGGAGCTTCGGGCTTCGAAGGCGCAGCACGTTTACGTGCCTCCGGTCCAGGGCGGCTGCCGGCTGAAGGAAATCGACGTTCGACCGGGCCAATTCGTGAAACGGGACCAGAAATTGGGGCTCCTCGAAAACATGAACCTTCGATTTGAGTTGGCCGACTACAACGGCAAGGTTCGAGAGCGAAAACAGGAACTCGAAACGCTGAAACTGCTGCAATTCGACAAGGACGATGCGGCATTAAAGATCAAGCCGATCCAAGAAGCCTTGGCCGCGACGCAGGCGATTCTCGAAAAGAAGCAAAAAGTGTTCGACGATCTCATTCTTCGGGCTCCGATCGACGGCGTCGTCGTGTCGCCGGCGTGGAAGGTTCGACAGGAGCTTCCCGACGATCAGTTGCCGACTTGGTGGGGTTCGACGTTGGACCCGGAGAATCTCGATGCGACCTTGGAACCGGGAACCGTGTTTTGCAGCGTCGGCGACCCCAAATACCTCGAAGCTGTGATCGTCGTCAACCAGACGAAAACGGCGTTCCTGAAGACCGGTCAGCGTGTCGAACTGATGCTGAATGAGTTTCCCGGCAAAATCTTCGAAGGCACGATCCACGAAATCGACGAGCAGTCGGTCGACGCTCTCGACGTCCAATTGGCGACCCGCGCCGGCGGCGAGGTGCCGACCATGACGCAACGAGACGGAACCGAAAAGCCGAATAGTTCTTCCTACCGTGTCCGAATGCCGCTGGACAACCCCGACCTGTCGATCAAGGTCGGAATGACGGGCTCCGCAAAAATTCACGTCGCCCCACAAACGCTTGGAATGAGAGCATGGCGTTACATCAACGACACGTTCAATTTCAAACTGTAAGACTTTCGTCCTTTTCGTGCCGCGGTGGAATTCCCTTTCGCAAACGCTCCCCTCCCGGCTTGACAAACGGCGGCGGGAAACTATGATTTCCCTTTTGGTGAGAATGCGGTAGTACTCGAAAGACTTCGATCAGGAGAAATAACGTGTCGATCAGTGAACGTAAGAAAGAAATCAAGCGTCGTCGGAAACGTCGGGAGAACTTCGCGGCCATGAAGCCGAAGATTGAAAAAGCCGACGCCAATCTTCGGGAAAAAATGCGGGAAAAGCTTCGTAAGATGACTCCCGGTGCCGACGATCTGATCAAAGCGTGGGGTCTCGAATAACGTTGACGCCCGTCCTGAATCGAGAAATCGTTGCTCCGTCCGTCGTTCGGCTGACGCTTTGTCGACCGGAACGGAGCAATGCCTTTTCGCTGGAGTTGCTTCAACGACTTTCCAAAGAACTCGATACGCTTTCCAGCGATCGGACCTTTCGAGTCCTGATTCTTGCCGCCGCCGGAAAAAATTTCTGCGGCGGTCTCGATTTTCTTGAAGCGACCCGCTCGGACAACGACGTCCGCAGAATGTCGACGTTCGTTATCGAGATTCTTGCCAAACTTCGCCGAATACCGCAAATTGTCGTTGCCGCCGCACACGGAGCCGCTCGGGCCGGGGGAGCCGCCCTGATTGTCGCCTCGGATCTCGTCATCGCCGCCGATAATCTTTCCCTCGGTTTTCCTGAGGTCCGGCGCGGCTTGGAGCCGATGCTTCTTTTTCCGCTGCTTCGTCGAAAACTCACTGGAACCGCGCTCCGGGAGTTTCTCCTCACCGGACTACCGGTCGACGCCGAACAGGCTCGTCGATTCGGGCTCGTTCATCGGATCGTCCCGCCCGGTGAAGAAGCACGGCAAGCGGAAATTTTGGCCGAAGAGGTTTTGCGAGGAGAATCCGGAGCCGTTCGAACGGCCAAGGAAATCGTTCTCGCTCACGAAACCGCCCTGTTTGGGCCGTTGGAAGACGAATTCGTCCTTGCGTTGGAGTCGCATCTCGCTTCCTGGCGGTCTCCGACGGCGAAGCACGGCGTTGCCGCGTTTTTGGAAAAACGGGAGCCGGCCTTCGAATCCGTCGAATACAGCGGGGCAGCCGTTCGATGACTTTTCTTGCGGTCCTGCTTCGGATTCTCGTCAATCCGCTGTCGAACGTCTTCCAAAAAAGAATCTGCGCGAGGGGACAGTCGGCGGTTTTCGCCAATTTTTTGACTTATTTGTTGCTTTCCGTCGTCGTTTTTCCGTGGGCGGTCCAAATTCCATGGACGACGTTTCCGGCCTCGTTTTGGGCCTACGCCGCGTTGGTCGGACTTTTCGGCGGCCTCGGCAACGGATTTCTCGTTCAAGCGGTCCGTTCCGGCGAACTGTCGGTTCTCGGACCGATCAACGCCTACAAATCGGTCGTCGGAATCCTCTTCGGAATTTTTTTGCTTGGCGAAGTTCCCGGCGTACTCGGTTGTTTCGGCGTGTTGCTGATCGTCGGCGGCAGTTATTACGTGCTTGACGCGCTGCCGGAGCGGTTTTCATGGAAACTGCTCGGTCGCGGCGAGTTTCGCTATCGGATCGCCGCCATGGTCCTCGCCGCCATCGAAGCGGTGTTCATCAAAAAGGTAATTCTCGCCTCTGATCCAAACGTCGCGTTCTTTGCCTGGTGTTGGGGCGGCGCAGCGTTCTCACTGCTTTTTTTGCCGTTGCAGGAAAAAGATTCTGGAAAAAAATTCTGGAAAACGCAAACTTCTTTGGCGTTTTCGCAGGTTCTGCCATACGGCGGACTGGTTCTCTGCGTCGGCTTGATGCAATTCGCGACGAACTACGCTTTCGATCGGATGCCGGTCGGATACGCCTTGGCCCTGTTTCAGCTTTCTTCCCTGCTGAGCGTCGTCTACGGATACTGCTTTTTCGGCGAAACGTCGATCGGTCGAAAACTCTTCGGCGCCGCAATCATGATGCTCGGCTCCGTTCTGATCATCCTGCAAAAAGGATAAGGTCCGTCAGTTCTTGCGAAAAAACGAAATTGCACTAAAATGAAGGGTTGAAACACATTCAACCCCGAGATTAAGGAGCATCCCATGCGTTCGGATACCGTCAAACTTGGAGACGCCCGCGCCCCGCATCGAAGTCTGCTGCGTGCCTGCGGCGTCGACGAAAAGGATTTCAATAAGCCGTTCATCGCGATCGCCAGTTCCCATGTCGACGTGATTCCCGGACACGTTCACCTCAACGCCGTTGCCGAAATCGTCAAAAAGGCGGTGATTCAGGCCGGCGGCGTGCCGTTCGTTTTCAACACGATCGGCGTCTGCGACGGCATCGCCATGGGACACGACGGCATGAAATATTCCCTCGCCAGCCGGGAAATCATCGCGGATTCCGTCGAAACGATGCTCAAGGCCCATCAATTCGACGGCATGATCTGCCTCCCGAACTGCGACAAAATCACGCCGGGCATGTTGATGGCGGCGGTCCGCTGCAACATTCCGACGATTTTCATCAGCGGCGGCCCCATGGAAGCCGGACGCGACGCCAACGGCAAACCGCTCGACCTGATTACGACCTTTGCCGCCGCCGCCGCGAAAATCAACGGCAAAATCTCCGCCGAGGAGCTTCTCGAAACCGAGCGGAAAAGCTGTCCGACCTGCGGCTCCTGCTCCGGGATGTTTACCGCGAACAGCATGAATTGCCTCTGCGAGGCGATCGGCATTGCGCTGCCCGGCAACGGAACCCTGTTGGCGACCAGCCAAACCCGGAAAACGCTGTACAACAAGGCCGCCAAACGGATCGTCCAGATGGTCCACGACCTCGACGAAGGGAAAAAAGGAATCCTGCCCCGGGAAATCATCACGAGGGAATCCGTCGACAACGCCATGATCCTCGATCTGGCGATGGGCGGTAGCACGAACACGGTGCTCCATCTTTTGGCCGTTGCCAACGAAGCGGGACTCGATTATTCGATGAAACGCTTCAACGAGTTGAGCGAAAAAACGCCGAACATCTGCAAGGTGTCGCCGAGTTGCGACTACCATATCGAAGACGTCCATAATTCCGGCGGAATCTACACGATTCTCGGCGAAATCCGTCGCGGTCGGCCCGGCCTGTTGAACGAAAAGGTTCCGACCGTCTCCGGCAAGAAATTGTCCAAAATGATCGACGAATACGACTTGCGGTCGCCGAAAGCGCTCGGAGAAGCGAAAAAAATGTACGCCGTAACGCCCGGCGGGCAGCGGACCGCCAAGGGAATGAGCGTCAAGCAAACCGTCACGGATCCCGCTCAACTCAAGTTGGCCTTCGATCCGATGGATTGCATCCGTCCCTGCGACAAGGCGTATTCACAGACCGGCGGTCTGGCGGTTCTTTACGGCAATCTCGCGCCAAACGGTTCCGTCGTGAAAACGGCCGGCGTGCTGGAAAAGATGTTAAAGCATTCGGGACCCGCCGTGATTTTCGACTCGGAACCCGACGCTTACGACGGCATCACGCACGGCAAGGTCAAGGCCGGCGACATCGTGATCGTCCGCTTCGAAGGTCCCAAAGGCGGTCCAGGCATGCAGGAAATGCTCGGTCCGACCACGGCGATCAAAGGCGTCAAGCTCGACGATTGCGTTGCCTTGATCACGGACGGCCGGTTCAGCGGCGGCACGGCGGGCGCTTGCATCGGACACGTTTCGCCGGAAGCCGCTGCGGGCGGGCCGATCGGCAAATTGCGTAACGGCGATATCATCGAGATCGACATGCCGAACCGAACGCTGAACGTCAAGCTGTCCGACGAGGAATTGGCGTCGCGAACCGTCGAGTCGCACGAACCGAAAATCAAATCGGGATACTTGGCGAAATATGCCAAGCTCGCGACCAGCGCCGATACCGGCGGCGTCCTGGAATACTAACGATCGCCCGAATTCGTATGATCACCACGCAAATAGAACTCGAAGCGAAACTGAGCGAACTCGCTCCGGCGTTGAGCGAAAAGTTCAACATTTCGCGTTTCGGATATTTCGGTTCCTTCGCGCGCAACGAGCAGACGGACGTTTCGGACATCGACATTCTGATCGACGATGATATCGAAACGTATTGGGAGATCAAGGAATATCTCGAAGAACGGATCAACCGCAAGATCGACGTCGTGCCACGCAACAGGCTCCGTGCGGAAATCGCTCCCGGTATCTTAGAGGACGTCCGATTCTGTGTCGACGGCCGTTGGATCAGCGGCTACGAACTGTCGGGAAACACGATCAGAGTCAAGCGAATGAAAAAACACGAACTATACCTGTTGGACATGCTGGCGTCGATGAAAACGATCGCCGAATACGTCAAGGACTTCGACTTCGAGTCGTTTCGAAAAGACCGGATGCGGATCGACGCCACCCAGCGGCACCTGATCATCGTCGGCGAAGCGGCGAACAAAGTTCCGAAGACGATCCAAGCGGACCATCCGGCGATTCCGTGGGCGGAACTCGTCAAATGGCGGAACGATCTCGTTCACGAATATTTTGGCTTTGACACCGCGAAGACCTGGGAAACCGTCAGCGAAAGCATCGTCCCCAACGTCGCCGCGATGCAGCGCCTCGTCGACGAAGAATGCGATACGTAAAATATTCTCTTCAAGAGTAATGATGTCTTTCCACCAACAGGTTCTCGACAACGGTCTCGAAGTGGTCGCGGAAGTCGACGCCGCGGCCTTTTCGGTGTCGATCGGCGTCTTCGTGAAAACCGGTTCCCGTGACGAAACGGCCGAGGTTGCCGGCGTCAGTCATTTTTTGGAACACATGCTGTTCAAGGGCGGCGAAACGCTCTCCGCCGTGGACGTGAATCGCCGGCTGGACGAAATGGGAGCCGACGCCAACGCCTTTACGTCGGAGGAGCAGACGGTTTATTACGCCACGGCGCTGGCCGAGATGCAGCCGGGACTTCTCGACTTCTTCGGCGAACTCTTCCGCCCGTCGTTGCGGACCGAGGATTTCGAAACGGAAAAAAAGGTAATCCTCGAAGAAATCAAAATGTACGAGGACCAACCGCCTTTCGGTGCCGACGAAACGAGTCGGGAATTGTTTTTCGGCGACCATCCGCTGGCGAACAACGTACTCGGAAGCATGGAAAGCGTTTCCGGCCTGACTCCCGAAACGATGCGGCGGTATTTTCGGGAAAATTACCGTCCGGAAAATATCGTGCTCGCCGCGACGGGAAACGTCGACGTCGCCGCGCTGGTCCGGCAAGCGGAATCTTTTCGCTTTGGCCGATCCGGATCTGCCGCGCCGTCCCGCAACGGTTCCCTGCGGCGAGTTCAGGGCAATCGGGGCTCCCGGTTGATCCGGAAGGAATCGGCCGCGCAACAATATATCATGTTGCTCTCCGACGGTCCGTCCGTGATGGACGACGATCGGTTCGCCGCCGGAATCCTCGCCAACATTCTCGGCGACGACGTCGGCAGCCGTTTGTTCTGGGAGTTGGTCGACTCCGGTCTCGCGGACTCCGCCGGCTTGGGAGCCTGCGAATTCCTCGACAACGGATTCTTTTTCACGACTTTGAGTTGCGAACCGGAGCTTGCCGAAGACAATTTACGTACCGTTCGCAAGATTTATGCTCTGGCTGTTCGAAAGGGAATCCGCCCCGACGAATTGGAACGTTCGAAGAATAAAATTCTTTCCCGATTGGTTCTCGCCAACGAGCGTTCTCAAGGCCGCCTTTTCTCCGTGGGCAACGATTGGAGCGTTCGCCGGGAATACCGTCCGATTTCCCGGGAACTGGAAGACGTCCGCCGCGTTTCACTGGACGACGTTCACGCCGTGTTGAAAAAATATCCGCTCGACGAATCGCTGCTCGTCTCCGTCGGACCGCTGGAGGAACTCCGGTGAGAGAGAAGAACATCGTCATCCCCGCGAAGGCGGGGACCTAGACGAAAGAGATTATCAACCGTTTGCATCTGTCAAAAACGTGTGCAAAAACCTCTTGAAATCTGTTCTCTAGGTCCCCGCCTTCGCGGGGATGACGGAATTGTGTTGTTTCTACCTAAACGGGCAGCCGACGAGGTGATCGTTGACCAATCCGGTCGCTTGGAGATGGGCGTAACAGATCGTCGTTCCGAAGAATTTGAATCCGCGTCGCTTCATGTCCTTGCTGATCGCGTCGGAGATTTCCGTGCGCGGCGGAATCTCGTCGAGCGACTTCCAACGGTTGACGATCGGTTTGCCGTCCGGCAGGAATTTTCTTAAAAACGCACAAAAACTGCCGAATTCTTTTTGCACGGCGAGGAAACAGCGGGCGTTGGAAATCGCGGCGGCGATTTTCAGACGGTTCCGAACAATGCCGGGATCGTTCATCAAACGTTCCACGTCGGCGTCGGCGAACTTGGCGACTTTTTTCGGATCGAAATTCGCGAACGCCTTGCGATAGTTTTCCCGTTTGCGGAGAATCGTGATCCAACTGAGTCCCGCTTGGGCGCTTTCGAGAACGAGAAACTCGAACATCTTTTTGTCGTCTTCGACGAGGCGGCCCCATTCTTCGTCGTGATAGCTGACGTAAAGCGGATCGTCGCCGCACCAACCGCATCGTTCGGATTTCATGACAGGATTTCAGAAAAAAATTACGATCAAGAGCCGGGACCTGTGGTCCCGGTCTTGAAAAATGAAGAGATGTTTTCGGTCTCAACGACGTCAGGATGGATTTTTCGAGGAGCCGAGTATACATTTTGTTTCGCGTAAAACAAGATATGTCGCGATTTTTTCATAAGGATTGCAAAGTCGGTTCTTTGGCAGCCGGAAGCAAAAAAAAGCCGGCGTCGCTCGCAAAGTTCGGCGACGACCGGCGTACTGCCCTGAACCGTTTCGCCGTCGAACTGACCCAGAATGTTCGGGGCGGCGTTTCGGTCTCCCGGGGGAAGGAGTCTCGCTCGAGGTTCCCGCCTCGAACGACCAATCAGAGCCGACCGCGTCGGAGAGAAACGCGGCCGATCACCGAAGTGATGGGCGGATAGTAAGAATCCGACGCCGATTCGTCAAGAGCGGAATTTTAATTTTTTGGAATATGTTGCGATTGTATGAATTTTAACGATTTCGTAAACTTTGCGATAAGAAATGACGATTAAACAATGTTTCCCTTTTGTATGTTTTGCGACCTTTCTGCGATTTATGACATTTCCAACGTGCAGTTCCCTTGTCGGTGTCGTTTTCCTGATTGTTCTTGTGCTGACAAAAAACGCGTCGGCGCAATCGGAATCGCTCTATCGACAGCTTTCCGTCACGGCAACGGACTTTTCGATCGTTCGCGGTCAGACGTCGCCGAAGCTGACGTTTCAGCACACGGCGCCTTCGTGCTCGCCGTCGCCGCTCCTTTCCGTTTCGTCAACGGAAAGCGGACTTCGGGGGGCGAGTGGTTCGTGGACTTCATGTTTCAAGGAACCGGCGAGGGTTTTCGATCGTTTTCGGGTTCCTTCCGAACCTCGGTTGCAAGGCGGCTTGTTCGAACGGACGTTTCGATACGGAGGCCGTCAGGTTTGGTCGGATTATCGCAATCTTTACAGTCGGGACTCGGCATTGAATTTCGGCGTCGCGTTGGCCGGAGGCGCGATCCTGGCGAACACCGCGATGGACCGTCATTTTGCCGAATGGTATCAGGATGACGTTCGTTCTTCAGGAACGGACGATTTCGCCAAGTTTTGGAAGCAGTTCGGCGAAGGCGCGACGTTGGTTCCGATTTTCGCCGTCACGGCGATCGGCTATCGGTTTTACGAACAGAGCGATTGGAACAAGCGGCGCGAACGATGTTTGTTCGGCGAATACACCGTCCGAACGGCTCGGGGATATTTGGTCGGTTTTCCGACGCTCCTGATCTTCCAAAGTGTTCTCGGTGCGGAGCGGCCGTCGCAAGGCAACGAAAAGGGATCCAATTGGCGGCCCTTCCATGAAGACCACGGCGTCAGCGGACACGCTTTTATTGGAGCGATGCCGTTTATTACGGCGGCCCAGATGGTCGAAAAGCCTTGGCTCAAGGGCGTGTTTTACGCTTGCTCCGTGTTACCGGCCTGGAGTCGCGTCAACGACAACGCTCATTATCTTTCGCAGGCGATACTCGGTTGGTATCTGGCGTATCTTTCGGCAAGGGCCGTTTCGCAGACCGACGGAGCGAAACTTCCGAGGGGCCTGACGATTTTCCCCATTACGGAAGGAAACTACGTCGGCCTCGGATTCCTCTACAAACGTTGAAAAATCGCCCCTCAACTCAGAGCCGGGACCTGCGGTCCCGGTCCCTCTGCGGTCCCGGTCCGTCGTTCGATCTTGATTTTTCTCCCTTTCCTTGGTAAACTTTCCTCCTCAAACGAGCGAGGACGTCATGAAGGGGCAGCATTTTCTTCCGATTTTTTTACTGTTCGCCGTCACGGTTTTCGGCCAGGAGAATTTCCCGCCGAAGATTGAGGAGATTGTTCCGTTCAAGACGACCGGCGGCTTATTTTTTTGGGGCGACGTCTATTTTTCCCGGGAGCACCATCTCCAGCAAAACGTCAAGACGGAAACTTATCGTCTGCTCGACTCCCGCTCCATCCAACGGACGGCAGGGACTCTGGAGGAATGCCGTCGTCGTTTGACGGAGATCGAGTCGGAGGAAAACATTGTTCCGCTCCGGGGCCGGGTCGCGATCGTATTGCACGGATTCGGCTCCGGCTGTTTTACGATGCGGCACGTCGCGGAGAGTCTCCGCAACCGTCCGGAGTACGACGCCGTGTTCAACATGTCGTATCCTTCGACGCAGCAGTCGATTTTGGATCACGCCCGGATGCTGGATCAGGTTGTTCGCGGCCTGCCGGATTCCGTGAATCGCATCGACTTTATCGGACACAGTCTCGGCAGCATCGTCATTCGGCGGTATTTGAGCGGTCCGTTGGACGAAAACTGGCAGACGCCGCTCGACAAGATGGAAGCTCGTGGAGCCTTCGTTCCGGATCGTCGGATCGGTCGATTTGTGATGCTGGGTCCGCCGAACCACGGCGCCGAAATCGCGGTCAAGTTGATCGGCAACAATCCGTTAAATCGACGGGTCGGCGGCGAAAGCGGCGACGAACTCGGCATTCATTGGCCCCGAACGGAGCTTTCGTTGGGAATTCCCTGCTGTTCGTTCGGAATCATCGCCGGGGGACGCGGCGACGATCGGGGATTCAGCCTCTTGATTGCCGGCGACGACGACGGAATCGTCAGCACGGAAGGAACCCGGCTGCTGGGAGCCGACGATTGGATCCAATTTCACGTCGGACACGGCGAGATGCTCCTCACCGAAGACGTTTACGAAGCCGTGTTCCGATTTCTCGAACACGGCTGCTTCGCGGAAAAAAAATCTGAACGATGATCGAACGAATTGTTTCGCCGCAAGACGACTACACGATTTATCCTGTCGGGAAAGACCTTCAAGACATCGTGAACTTCGCCATGCTTTCCAGCAAGCTGTTCGACCTGAACGAATATTACGAAGGCAACCCGCCGGAACGCCTGTTTCTTTCGGAGTAACACGCCGAACGACCGTCATTGCGGCGAGTACGCCTCCATTCCGGCTGTTGTTTTGTCGCCAAACTAAAGAGCCGGGGACGAAGCGGTACTCCGCGCAGTCCCCGGTCATGGAACGGAATAGAAAACCGACCCCAACGGGAACGCCTGTTTTCAAATGTCCGTGAACGGTTACCAATCTTCCAGCCCCGCTCGACAGATGAAAAGCCGAACGGCCCAGGCGATCGGGAGGATCGTCGCCGTGAGCAAGGCGATGCCGCCCCATTGGCCGACCGAGAGCGAAACCGTTCGAAAAATCTCGCCGATTCCCACGAAGCCGCTCGCCTGAACCATCCCGAATTGGACGACGGCGATAATCAAAACGATCACGAGGAAGGCCCGGTTCTTCAAAAGCTGCGCAAAGGGCGGCTCTTCGTAACGCAATGAACGGCAGAGGAAGATCCGCCAAAATTGGAACATCACGAAAATCGTGAAAAACACGGTCAACGCCTCGATGTTTTCCTCCGCTCTCGGCGCCAAATTGAACGTAAATCGATGTTCCGGAGCGAGGAACCAGCCGAAATACAGGGCGAGGAACAGAATCACGACCTGGTAAAAACTGTTGAGCAAAATCGAGACGCCCATCGACGGCGTAACGATCGACGCGTCCCGGGCAACGGGGCGCCGCCGCATCGAACTTTCCCGGGGCGGCTCCGTACTCAACGCAATCGCCGCGAACGTATCCATGATGATATTGATCCACAAAAGCTGCGGAACCGTCAGCGGCAACGGAATGCCGACCATCGGACCGATCAGGGCGCAGGTCATCGCGACGACGTTCACGGAAAGCTGGAATTGCAGGAACCGTTGGATATTTTGGTACAGCGTGCGGCCCCACCAGATTCCCGTGACGATGCTCTTGAAATTGTCGTCGATCAGCACGATGTCGCTGGCTTCCTTCGCGACTTCGGTGCCGGCGATTCCCATCGAGATGCCGACGTCGGCGAATTTCAACGCGGGAGCGTCGTTCGTTCCGTCGCCGGTCATCGCGACGACTTCGCCGTCACGGTGCATCGCCTTGACCAAACGGAGCTTGTCCATCGGCGTCGATCGGGCGAGAACCCGCAGCCGTTTGACGACTCCGGGCAGCTCCTCGTCGGAGATCTTCGCGAGTTCGTCCGAGGTTAGAACAAGTTCCTCCGCGCAAGAGCCGGGGGCGGCAGCGCAAGAGCCGGGGGTGTTAGCCCCCGGATGGGTTGCGTCTTCAAGCGTCGTCGCGCATCCGGGGGCTGACACCCCCGGCTCTTGCGCAAGAATCCTCGGCTCTTGCGCAAGAATCCCCGCTTGGCGGGCGATCGCGACCGCCGTCGGTTCGGAGTCGCCGGTAATCATTTTGACGTCGACGCCGGCTTGGCGGCAGGTTTCGACCGCTTTGGCGACTTCGGGCCGGATCGGATCGGCGATTCCGACGAGGGCGAGCAACGTATGGCAGCGACAGCTCAAACAGTGATCGGGATGCGACTCGTCGAAGCAGTTTCCTTCTCCCTGTTTTTCCGTCAGCGCGATCACCCGCAGCGCCTGGCTTGCGGCCTTGTCGAGAGCGGCGTGGATCGCTTCCAGATGTTCATCAATCGGTTGCGTCACGCCGTTGATGTAAACGGAAGCACAGCGTTCGATCAACCGTTCCGGAGCTCCCTTCGCCCAACAAAGTTTGTTGCCGTCGACTTCGACGAGGACCAGCGACAGTTTTCGCTGCGAATTATGGTTCAGCTCCCAAAGTCGGGGATATTTGTCGCGATGTTTGCGGTAGTCGGCTCCGGCGTCGTACAGCAGCCGCAACAGGGCGCATTCGGTCGGGTTGCCGATTCCTTCGACGACTTTCTTGCCGCCGGAACGGCCTCCGCCCGTCTCGATATGCAGCGACGCTTCGCTGTTGGCGGAAATCGAGTCGACCAGTTTCGACCATTCCGGCAGGGCGTGTATCGTGGCGAAATCCGTTCCATCGAATTCTTGTTGGCCAATATAAAGCCAGGTCGCGGTCATCCGGTTTTGGGTCAGCGTTCCGGTCTTGTCGGAGCAGACGACCGTTGCGCAGCCGATGGTTTCCGAAGCGACGAGCTTTCGAATCAAACAGTTTTCGCGAGCCATTTTCATCATATTCAGGGCCAGCGAGACCGTAACCATCATCGGGAGTCCCTCCGGCACGGCGACGACGATAATCGTCACGGCAACGACGAAGCAAGTCAACAATTCCCGAACGAGCGACATTGCTTCGCCGACGATCCATTTCATCGCTTCGGGCCCCTCAAGGAGTTTCGATTCTCCCGACGGCTGGAAGAAGACGACTGAAGAGTCTTGGGCGTCGAGGATTTCCATCAAGCCGAGTCCGACGCCGAAGACGCCGACGACCATCGGAACGCAGGCCAAGGCTTGGAGTCCCGGGTTCTTCAGGGAAATGTCCATGCTCTCGAAGAACGGCTTCAGGGCGAAGCGCATCGCCAGGAAACCGAACAGGAGCGAGATCAAGCTCAGTACGATGAAGGGACCGACGTCCTCAAAATGGAGGATTCCCGCCCAGTTTTCGCCGAAGAGGGTCGACTTCCAGATCGCCTCGGCGGCCATCACGGTGAAAATCGTCATCGCGCCGGTAATTCCGACGACGCTGATCTGTTTGGCGAGCTTCGACAGTTTTTGCGTCAGCGGCGTGTCGGAGTCCGACTCCGTCGAACCGAGATTCGCCGCGATCTGGCCGAGTCGGGTCTTGTCGCCGACCGCCGTGACGAGGAACAAGCCGTGTCCGTCCGAAACCATGGTTCCCCGGTAAACGAGATGAACCTCGTCGATATCCGCGCAAGAGCCGGGGGTGTAAGCCCCCGGATGGGTTGCGTCTTCAAGCGTCGCCGCGCATCCGGGGGCTGACGCCCCCGGCTCTTGCGCGATGGGATGTTTCTCGACGGGAACGGACTCGCCGGTCATCACGGACTGGTCGAGCACCAGGCCCATGGCGTCGAGAACGACGCCGTCGGCGGGAACCTTGTCGCCGAGGTCGAGTCGGACAAGATCGCCGATCACGACGTCGTTGATCGAAATCTCGACAATCTGGCCGTTCCGCAAGACCTTGATCAGGATGTCGTCCTTGACCTTGTTCAAAAGCTCGAATTCCCCGGCGCTTTTCAGTTCGCTGAAGAATCCGGCAAGCGTCGCCAAAAGCACGGCGAGAATGATGCCGATGGAGTCGATGAAACTCGCTTCTTTGTGTTGGAGGACGGTTTTTTCAAGGACCGTCATGAGGAGCGAGACAACTGCCGCGATGATCAGGATACGGATCGTCGGATCCTCGAATTTTTCGAGAAGCAGTTTCCACCACGGATCGCGCTGCGGCGGCGTGAGAGTGTTTCGACCGTATTTTTCCGTGGAACGTCGGACCTGTTCCGTGTCGAGTCCCTGTTGAAGATTGATCGAAAGGCCGTCAAACGTGATGGTGCGATCGTCCATTGAACCTCTCGATACAAAAAGGAAAATTTTAGCCGGTACTCCGGTCCTCATTTAGCCGGTACCCCGGTCCTTATTTAGCCGGTACTCCGGTCCTTATTTAGCCGGTACTCCGGTCCTTATTTAGCCGGTACCCCGGTCCTCATTTAGCCGGTACTCCGGTCTTGTCGTCCTCCAAACAACGTCAATTCTACCGTATTGTTCCCGGGAGACAAGCGGTTTTGTTCCGGCGAGATACGGCACCCATCGGTCGTTCATCATTCGACACCCTCTTGGCACAAGAGGGGCTTTTCGTTAGACTGAATGTTTGTTTCTCTTTCGGTTCCTTCCTGCAGTTTTCGTCTATGAGTACGACTCCCACCCAAGCGGCTGTTTTTCTTGGAATTCATTTGGCGGCGGATCGAGTGAACGTCGCCGCCGTCACGGAAAACGGCGTTATTCTTTGCGAAACGCATGCTCCGTTTGCTGTGCAACGCCATCCGGTCACGGTCAAAGGATACAGCGAACTGAGTCCGGAAGTTTGGTGGGACGCGACCCGTTCGGCGTTGGGACAATTGATCAATCAACTCCGTTCAAAGGTTTCCAGTCCGAGCCAGTTGAAGGCGATTTCCGTCTGTGGAGATCCCGGTCCCATTCTGGTTCTCGACAAACGCGGCAATCCCTTGATGCCGGCGATCCTCGGCGACGACGTCCGCGCGGTCGATCAGGTTCCGAGCTTGAATTATCTCGGTCAGGAACACTGCAAAAAAATGGGGTTCCAGTTTCAAGCCGATTACGCGATCGCCAAAATCTCCTGGATCAAGGACAATCTTCCGGAGCTTTACGAAAACGCTTATTTCGCGCATCCGACGGACTATATTCTCGGAATGCTCAAGGGCGAGATCGATTGCACGGAATACTCGATCGCCATGCGAACCGGTTGCGACCTGATCGACGAATGTTGGCCGGACTGGCTCGACTACGATCTGCATTTGGGCGTTCGCGATCGGCTTCCCAAGCTGGTTCCCTTGGGACGTCCGGTCGGCAAAGTCAATGCCAAGGCGTCGTCCCTGACCGGTTTGCCCGCTGGAATCCCGGTTGTGATGGGAACGACTTCCGACACGGCATCGTTTCTCGCTTCCGGAGCGCGGCGGCAGGGCGACTTTTACACGATTCTTCACGACGGCATGTCGATCAGCGGCATTTCGCCGAAATTGATCAATTTTTCGAGCGGACAAATCCGAAGTTTCAAGTTGCCGAATCACGCTTGGTTCTTCACGACGGAAAGCAAAACCGGGGCCGAATGGATCAAGGTCTGGTTTTCCGACGGCGCGTTCACGGAACTCGAACACCAGGCGCAGAATCTGCTTCCCACGGATTATCTGGCGTATCCCAACGCTCGAAAAGGCGAAACGTTTCCCTTCGTCTCCGGGAGCGCCGAAGGATTTATTTCTCCGGCTACCGACAATCGAGTCGTGCAGTTTGCGTCATGTTTGCAAGGAACGGCCTTCTTCGAACGGCTCTGCTATCAAAAACTCGACAAACTCGCCGACGCCAAAGGTTCTCAGGGCGACATCTACTCCGGCGGCGACTGGAGTGCTTCCGATTCTTGGATGCAAAGTCGAGCCGACATGACCGGTCGAGTCAATCGTCGAATGGTCGGACGCGCCGGAGCCGCCTTCGGAGCCGCCATGATGGGGGCGATGGGCGTCTATTTTCCTTCGCTTGCAGAAACCGCCGAGGCGATGATCAGCACGGAAAAGATGTTCTTTCCTCGTTCGGAGCTGGTCGGTGCCTACAACGAACATTTTGAGAATTTCGTGACCCTCATGGTGGAGCAGGGTTACATCGCCGACAAATAGGAACGGCCGAAAAAATCAACGCAGAGCCGGGACCTGCGGTCCCGATCCTGAAAAGGTCCCCTTCTCACCCAAACACCGAAAACGCGGTTGGTTCGGGGGATTGAACCTGTCGGGATTCTCTGTAAAATGCAGGTTTCTCGTTTTCCGATCCTCTTTTTCATCCATTTTCGTCGACAAGGAACATTTTATGGCCAAGTACAGCGTTGCGGATATTCGGAACATCGCCCTTTGCGGACACGGAGGCTCGGGAAAAACGACGATTGCGGACACCATTCTCCACGAAACCGGCTTGGTCAAGCGTTTAGCGAGCGTCGACGACGGAACGAGCATCTGCGACTTCGACGAAGAGGAAAAAGTCCATAAATATACGATCGAAGCGAGCGTGATCCATTTCGAACACGCCGGAAAACTCTTCAACGTGGTTGACACGCCGGGCTATCCCGACTTCATCGGGCAGACGGTCGGCGCCCTGTACGGTGTCGACACCGCGGCCATTGTGATCAACGCCCAAGCCGGAATTCAGGTCAACACGCGTCGGGTCTTCGCCGAAGCGGAAAAAGCCGGACTTGGACGAATGATCATTATCAACAACATGGACAACGAGAACGTCGACTTCGAGAAGCTCCTGAAGCTGATCAAGGACGTTTTCGGGCCGGAATGCGTGCCGTTGAACGTTCCGATCGGTCAGGGACATTCCTTCAAGGGCGTTGTCAGTACGCTCGATCCCCCCGCCGATGCGGAGGGAGCGGTTCTCGATCCGAAAAAAGTCAACGAATCGCTGATCGAAGCGATTGTTACGGTCGACGACGCCGTCATGGAAAAATACTTCGAAGGCGAAATTCCCTCCGGCGCCGAGCTCGCCGATCTGATGAAGAAGGCGATTCACCAAGGCGTATTGATTCCGATCCTCTGTCTCTCCGCGAAAACGAAGGCCGGATTCAAGGAAATGATGGACGCCCTGCCCCTCTGCGCGCTCCCGCCGGATATGGTCGTTCGTAAAGCGAAAAATCAGGCCGGTGAAGAAACCGAAATCGTCGCCGATCCGAACGGTCCGGTCATCGCGCAAGTTTTCAAGACCCGAATCGACCCGTTCGTTCAGAAGCTCAATTTCATCCGGGTCTACAGCGGAACCCTCAAAAACGGGCAGCCGCTCGCCGCGTCGACCAGTCGCCGGGGCATCAAGATCGCGCAGCTTTTCCAAATGCAGGCGAACGAAACGAAACCGATCGACGAAGCCGGCCCCGGAATGATCGTCGCCGTCGCGAAAATCGAAGAACTTGAAACCTGCGCAACGCTCGGCGATTTCACGATGGACCGATTCCCGTTCCCGACCCCGATGGTCGGACTCGCCGCTCAACCGAAGAGCCGCGGCGACGAAGCGAAGCTTTCCGGAGCCTTGGCGAAGATTTCGCAGGAAGATCCGACTTTCGTCACGGAACGGAACGAGCAGACGAAACAGCTCGTGATCACCGGAATGAGCGAACTCCATCTCACCGTGGTGCGCGAACGGCTCAAACGGCGTGATAAGGTCGAACTCGACACGAAGGAACCGAAGATCGCTTATCGGGAAACGATTCAAACCCCGAAAACGGAAGGCATGTACCGCCATAAAAAGCAGTCCGGCGGCGCCGGCCAGTTCGGCGAAGTTCATATCCGGATGTATCCGTTCCCCAAGGACACCGATCCGGAAACCTTTGCGAGCGACAAGGCGATGTTCCCGTCGATGAAATCGTTCCATTACGATCCGGTGTACAATTTCCTCTGGATCGACTCGATCGTCGGCGGCGTGATTCCGTCGAACTTTTTCCCGGCGATCGAAAAGGGATTCAAGGAGCGGATGGCGAAAGGCGTCATCGCGGGATATCAGGTTCAGGACGTCGCCGTCGAACTGTTCCACGGAAAATATCACGACGTCGACTCGAACGAACACGCTTTCCGAACGGCCGGTTCCATGGCGTTCAAGGAAGTCTTCCAAAAGGCGAAGCCGGTGCTGCTCGAACCCATCGTGAAGATGGAAATCACGGTTCCGGAATCGAACGTCGGCGACGTGTCCGGCGATTTGGGAACCCCGTCGCGGCGCGGTCGTTTCAAGGATTCGCAACCGGCCGGCGGCGGCATGACGACGATTTTCGCCGAGGCTCCGATGGCCGAAGTGATGACCTATAATCGGACCCTCGCCAGCATGACCGGCGGTCAGGGAAGCTACGGAATCGAGTTCCTGCGTTACGAACCCGTTCCGGGCAACATCCAGCAACAGGTCATCGCGTCCGCCGTCCTCGCGGAAGACGAAGAATAGTCCGTCGAAACGATTCGCTCCTCATTCCGTCATCCCCGCGCAGGCGGGGACCTAGAGAGCAGATTCCAATAGGTTCTTGCACACGTTATTGACGGATGCAAACGATCAATCACGTTTTCCGTCTGGGTCCCCGCCTTCGCGGGGATGACGTTCCTATCTGCATCGCCCTTAAATCTTACCGAACCGGAACGTTCGGTATCTACGGAACGACCGGATTCTTCGGATCGACCGAACAAACCGGCATCACCCGACCGACTCGACGAGAAAATACGTCGAAACCGGTACGTTTCGCAATCGGTTCCTAACGATTGGTTCGATCATACGAAAAGAACCGGCGGCGTCTGCGCGCCTGGAATGGAGTCCGTCAAAACATACGCTGAGGGATCAGATGAAAAAGAAACGCAACAAGTCGGTCCGGAAACAGTTGACCGCTGGAATTCTCGTCCTCGGATTGGGGTTCGGCTTGCCCGCCTTCGGAGGAGATTGTCTACACAAAGCGTCCGGAACGCCCGCCGGAATATCCAGAGGTGTTCCGAACGTCCAGTACGAAATGGTTCCCCATGTCGTGCTGCCGGAATCGATCCAATACCTGCCGAGTGCCAAGAGCCAAAATCAATTGGCGTCGCGGAGTTTGAACACGTCGCCGGACAACGGAATCGTTTCGCCGTTCGTCGCGACGTATACGGCGTTTCCCTCCTACAATCTTCCGTATCCGACGGCGATGAAAACCGTGAACCAATCGGTTTATCCGGTCTCGCCGAAGATGTTGCCGCAGCCGCTGCCCGAAGCCAATCCGGCGAAAGCGGAGGTCGCTCCGGAAGCGACCGTCTCCGACGAATTGACGCTGCAGGAACCGAAAGCCTTGAAAGCCGCGGAGGAAAAAACGCCGATTCAACTCGCCTCGAACACCGAGGAAGTCGTTCCGGCGACGCCGACCGCGAACACGCCGAACGAAATCACGCAGGCAGGAATTTTCTGCTCGTCGGAAAAAACGCCGACCGCGTGGTCGTTCTCGTCGCCCTTGTTCAAGGCCGCGTCGGTTCCGATGGGTAACAACGGATACATCAACCAGACGGGTCTTCACGGTTGCACGACGCAGGTCGGATTCAATCCGATGATGGGCGGGGACGGTTACGGAATGTCCGGAATGCCGATGAACAGCCGAATGAGCGGCTGCGGTCCCGGAATGCCCGGCGGTCCGCAGTGCTTCACGCTGCCGAACGGATTCACGATGGTTTCCATGCCTCCGTCGCATAACGGTTGCGGATTGCTCCGTTGCCGTCAGTCCGGTCCGCAATGGATGGTCCTGCCGCCCGGTCCGATGGGGCCGATGGGCGGCGACATGAACATTCCCGGGCCTTCCATGGCTCCGGCCGTGGATCCCGCCGCGATGATGATGATGCAGCAGATGCGAGCGATGCAGGCCATGCAGCAGCCGCGACCGATCACCGCGATGACGCCTTACGGAATGGTCGTCGTCGGTTATCAAGCGGCTCCGATGCCGATGATGAATCCGATGATGGGCGGCATGAATCCCGTGATGAATCCGATGATGGGCGGCATGAACCCCGCGATGAATCCGATGATGGGTGCTGCGATGAATCCCTACCAAGCGGCTTACGCCCAGCAAATTCAACAGCTCCAGCAGCAGATTCAATTGCTCCAGCAGCAGAACGACCAATTGATGGGCCGGGCGCCGCAGCCGACTGCGGAGGGCGAAGCCAAGGATTCCTTTGCGGGCAACGACCTTCAGGCTCCGCTGCCGATCAATCCGCAGGCCGCACAGCAACAACAGATGCAGCAGCAGATGCAACAGTTGCAGCAAATGCAAATGTTCGGTGCTTACGCTCCGTACGCCCAAATGTACGCCGCCGACGCCAACGCGAACATGATGGGGGGAATGAATCCGACCGATCCGACCGCCTCGCTGAATCCGTCGATGGGTAATCCCATGGCGATGGGAATGAACCCGATGATGATGATGTACGCGAATCCGAACATGATGGGCATGAACCCGATGATGGGAATGAATCCCATGATGGGGGGAAATCCGTACACGATGTGCGGTATGAACGGCGGAGGTGGTTTCAATCAGGGTGGAATGTCGATGACCGACGTTCTCATGTTGATGGCCCTGATGAAGGACCAGCAACCGCGTCGCCAGGGATTGTTCGCCCGGCTTGCGGCGCGTCGGGCCGAGCGTCGTGAACAACGGATGGGCGGCGGCCAGAACGACATGTTCCAGCAGATGATGCAGGCTTGGTGCACGCCGTACATGCCGACGGACACCGCGATGCGGATGCCGTCTCGCAATGCTTATCCGTACGGATACTTCGGCGCCCAGGTCGGTCCGCAGGAAACCGCGAACTACGGCGGCTTCTACAACCTGTACATGGGCAACACGTCCTATCCGGGCCTCTATTAAAAAAAGGTTCAACTCAAGAGCCGGGGGTGTAGGCGGCCAGAGAAACAATACCCCGCCGTAGCCCCCGGATGGTTGGTGTTCCGGACAGTAGAAAACCTCGGCGATGTTGTTGTCGAGCGAAAATCTAATGATCCTCGCGTCGATCTTTCCACGGCGTACCGACACGGTGTTCGTTCCGATAAACGCTGGGCGAGACGCCGACGATCCGGTGGAACGCCTTGATGAAATAGTTGCGATCGAATCCGGTCTGTTCGCCGATCTCCGCGACCGGCAGGAGAGTTTCCCGCAACAGGAATTTCGCGTGTTCCATGCGGAGCAGCGTAATTTCCCGGTCGACGGTTCGTCCGAAATGGTTTCTGTAACGCCGTTCGAGAGTCCGTTTCGAAATATCGAATTCCCGCGCGACGTCGGCAACGAGCAATCCTTTCAGGGCGTTGCTCCGAATGTACCGGGCGATGGCGACGAGCAGCGGGTCGGCGGCCGCGATCACGTCGCTCGACTGCCGCTGGACGACACCCTGCGGCGCAATCCTGATCGGCGTTTCGTCCGGCGGCTTTTCTCGATTTCTGGACGTTTTCCGATCCATCTTGGCGTCCAACCGTTTCGCCGCCTGGTAACCGACGACGATGGAGTTCGGCTCGATGCTCGAAAGCGTCGGCGTCAGGACGTTGCAGAGATGTTCGTCGTTGTCGATGCCGAGCAGCGCAACGTCGTCGGGAATCGAGAATCCGAGCTTGAGAACGGCCGCGTGAACTCGTTGTGCAATCGTATCGGCGGCGCACCAAATACCGACCGGTTTGGGAAGCGTCGAGAGCCAACGCAGCAATTTCGGTTCGTAAAGCGGCTTCCATTCGGGGAACGCCTCCGCCTTTTCGCCGTGCCGGGAGAGCAGCGTATGGCAGTCGAGTCCCTTTTGGCTCAATGCCCCGGCGAAAGCGTTTCCCCGTGCTTCGCCCCACCAGGAATTTCCGTAATTGTAATAAGCGAAATGTCTCAATCCCCGCTCGATGAAATGGTCCGCCGCCATCCGGCCGGCGACGACGGCGTCCGACTGGACCTCGCTGACGAAACGCCGGCCGTCGCCGAGAAGTTCAACCAGCGGCAGACCCAGCTTCCGGAGATGGAGTCCGAGCGTCGAGATTCCCGTGCGACAAATAATGCCGTCGCCCTTCCATTCCCTCAGCCACGGCGGCAACGTCGAGAGGATCCCCTGTTCCTCGTAAAAAACCGTCCAGTGATCGCGCTCCTGAACGTAACGGGAAACGCCCTCGATGATTCCCCGGCCGTACGCCCGGGACGATTCGATGAGGAGGAGAACCTGCCTGTTCTTTTTCCGGTGCTTCATTGATTTTCCGTAACAACGAACGGCTCGTCGCCGTTCCAGCCGATTTCGACGACGGAGAGGAACCAGGTTTTTCCCTTGTCGGGATTTCCCTGGTAAAAAAGGTACGTTTTCCCGTCGTCGTCGACGAACACGCCGGGATGTCCGGACTCCGAGGAATTCCATTGTCCGGCGGGACCGTTCGGAAGGAAGGGAACCGACCAGAGCCGGGTCCAGTTGACGCCGTCGAAACTTTGCGCAACGCCGATTTGCTGCGGATCGTTGTTGTATCCTCCGGCGTAGAACATGACGAGTTTTCCGTTGCGCTCACAGACGGTCGCCGCTTCGATGCATTTCGTCTCCCACGGCAATTCCGGTTCGAGAATGGAGCGGTCGGCGGCTTGCGTCCAACATTTCGGGCCGTAATCGGAGTTCGGATCGGCGGTTGCGACGGCGAGCTTTTGGATTTTCATGTCGGGATCGCGGGTCGCAACGTACAGAAAGAGTTTGTCCTTGAAGCGGAACACGTCGGCGTCGATCGCGCGGCCGCAGGTCCAATCGCCGTGCGGTCGGAACACCGGGTTTTCCGGATGCGGCGTGAAATCGAGCCCGTTTTCCGACGAAGCGTAACAGATCGCGTCGTTCTTTCCGTTTCCGTACGTTTGGTAAAAGAGATGCACCTTGCCGTCCCAAACCCGGGCGCAGGGAGCGCAAAGTCCTTTTTGGTCGCAATCCTGCATCGGCGCAATTTCCCGAACGGTTTTCCAGTTGACGAGATCGGAACTCTCGGCGATTCCGATGATCCAACCGCACGGCGTCTTGACTTTATCGCTGGGCGGCAGCGAAAAGTACATCAGATACCGTCCGCCGAATTTAACGACCGTGGGATCTTTCGAGTACGGAATCGGCTTGCCGTCCTTGTCGAATTTCTTCGCGGTGTCGGCCCATTTCATTTTCGGTTGCGCAATTTTTTCCGTTGTCGGATTCGTGATCCATTGGACGTTGTTGTCCGTCGGATACAGAACTTTCGGTGTATCTTGCGCCCGAAGTGAAATGTTCAGCAAAACGACGAACGGAAATAAAATGAATGGTGTTGTTTTCATGATGGATCGATACTGAAATGTAATTCATTTTGTTTCACACGGAGGCACGGGGGCACGGAGGAATATTTTCAATTCATCTTCCTCTCCGTGCCTCTGTGCCTCCGTGTGAAAAAATCCTCGTTTATTGAACGGGTCCGTCCATGAGCAGATCGTGTTCCTTCTTTTTCGTTGCGCCGGACGCTTTGACTCCGAGGCCGACGTCGATGTATTGGCCCCCCGCCGTCTGTTTGCAATGGACGGCGAGGACGTTTTCGCCTTTTCGTAACTTTTTCTGTTCTCCCTGCAGTTCGAAGTTTTCGTACTTGACGAGATGTCCGCCCCGTTTCAGGACGAGATCGCCGTTCAGGTAAACTTCGACGTCTTCGTCGTGGTAGACGTTCAAAAAGAGTTTTGAAAATTCGATTTCGTCGTTGCTCTCGAATTTTTTGCGGAGCCAAATATCGGTTCCGGTCCACGGCGTGGTGCTTTTTTCGATTCCGGGAACACGGGTTCCGAAGCCCGCCTTGCCGGTTTTCCACACAGCGGCGTCGAAGTCCGGTTTCATCCAATCGTCCGCCGGTTTATCGAACGTATAATTCCACTCGACTCCCGGTTCGTCTTTTTCGAACGGTTTCACGAGCCAATCCGATTTCGGCTCGACGAATTTCACGCCGTAAAGCAACATTTTCCATAGCGCAACGTTTTTCGGCGACGTCGGAATCACGTCGATCGTTGTAAAGAGAATTTCGCTTCGGTTCGTCTTGCAGGCGACAGCCGCGATGCCGGACGGTTTTTCAAGCGATTCGTAAAGGCAGACGGCCCCGCATTTCGCCGCTTCTGGACTCTCGTTGAACAACGACCAATCGACCGCCGCCGCTTCGTAATAAACGTTGTATTCCTTCGCCGGATCAAGTTCGAAGCCGCATTTGATCACGTTACGGTCCCCCGGCTCTTCGGCAAAATAATAGTCGTCGACGCCGCAACCTTGGGCATAGTAAAATAATTCGACCCCTTTGAGTTGTGTTGCCGTTCGATCGACGAGCGTCGTCTTGCCCAACCATTTCTCGAACGATTTTGGAATCTCCGTTTTCCGCCGGAACACGACGACGGTTCGCCAGTTCTCATCGGCGTTAAGCGTATTCGTGTCGGAAAATGTATTGCCGTCGACGATGACGAAGGAATTCCGTCTTTCTTTCGACCAGTCCTTCGGTAAAACGAGCGGTACACCGATTGCCGTGAGCTGTCGGAACAATTCCCCTTGAGGGTCGCCGTGAAACAAAACCTGATCGGTCTCCATGCTTCGGATGCTGACGGCCCGAAAATTGAGTTTCTGTCCTATCGGACACGGTTGCGGACCTCGCGGATCCTGCGCCGCTTTCTGGGCTTCGAAGAGCGGGAGCGGTTTGTAGAGCGGCAGCGTCTTGTCCCAACCGGGATTAAACGTACAGACGTACGGCGGCAACCGTTCGATCTGCACGCCGGGCTTGTTTTCTTCGCAAGGTTTCGTGAAGAATATTCCGTCCCGTTTATTCGGCAGGCGGCTGAAATCGGAATATCCCAGCGGTAAATGCTCCAAACCGAACCACGCCGTTTCCGCCGGGGAGAAGAACGCCAACTTCGGAATCGCGACCTGTACGATATTTTGATACACGTCGATCCCGAGCGCCTCGCTACGGCCCCGGTAGTCTTCGTAAGCCCGATCGCCGTTGAACACCGCAAGCTGTCCCGGTCTGGCGTAATACGAGCCCCCCTGTTCGCCGATCATCAACGGTTTGTCGAGATTCTCAGGTAAAAAATCTTTCGGCGGCAGGCCGTGTCCGATGTGCTTGTTCCAGACCGGACTCGTTCCCCGAACATCGCCGTCCCCGTCGCAGGAAAACCAGTTCCGGGAGGGGTCCAACTTTTCGCCCTCTTTTCCGTACGCCGCTAGCTTGTCCCACCAGATGTCGGTCAATTCAGGCGTGATGTTCTTGTCGTAAATGAAAATCGCGAACAGTTCGTTTCCCCAACTCCAACCGAACACCGACGGATGGTTCCTGTCGCGCAAAATCAGTTTGCGATAATGCTCCGAAAATCGGTCCCACGCAATCGGCTCCTCGAAGTTCAATTGGATCGAACTGCCGAACAGAGCGGTTTCGTCGAGTACGGCGATTCCCATTTCGTCCGCTAATTCGAGGTAAATCCGCGGATGCGGCTGCGCGTGCGGTCTCACCGCGTTGCCGTGCATGTCTTTGACCATCGTGTACCACGCCTTCACGTAGTCCCGCGAACAGATGAACGGCCCGAACGGATGCAACAAATCGGCGAACAACTTCACCGGCTTGCCGTTGAGTTGCAACTCCTTACCGACGATTTTGAATTCCCGCCAACCGAATCGTGTCTGCTTCGTGTCGATCTTTTTACCGTCCGCCGACACGTCGAGGACGATATTGTACAGATTCGGGTCGTCCATCGACCAGTGCTTCAGTTTGTCGCCGACCTTTTCGGTGAGCGTTATCGTTGCGGTTTTTCCGGCGAGGATTTCCGTTTCAGTTGTTCGTTGCAATTTCATTGGCGTTTGCGCGCCGTTGGCGGCTAAAACGCAAGCGTCGATCGAAACGTTGACGGGTTTATCCGAATCGTTTTTCAGCGTGACGTCGACTTCCAGCGTGTCCTTCGAGACGAACGGTTTTACAAAGACGTCGTCGATCCGCACGGCGGGGACCGTAAGCAGATAAACGTCCTGCCAAATTCCGCAGATGTTGTCCATGTTCGAGCCCGGCGGGTACGGCGTCCGCATCTTCGTGAACTTTTCGCTCACTTTATCGTACAGACGCAGACTCCGGACGCCGACGAGGATTTCGTTCGGTTTGTCGAATTGCACCGCGTCGGTGATGTCGAACTCGAACGGTAAAAAACGTCCGAAATGCTCGCCGACCTTTTTGCCGTTGACGTACACTTCGCAGTTGCCGCCGACGGCTTCGAAATGGAGAATATACCGAACCGCTTCCTCACGGTCGCGGCTCTGAAGGGCGAATTCTCTTTTCATCCACGCCATGCGGACGCCGTCCCAGTGTTCGGGATAGCTCGGATAGTACACCGAGTCCGGCCAATACGGATGCTTCGTTCCCTCGCCGACGTTGCGGCCGTTGCCCCAGGTATTGACGTTCCACGGCGACGGAATTTTTATCCGCGTTTTCTCCCAACCGTTTTCGTGCGGTTTGACGAGTTCCGGCGGAACGCCCTGGTTCGGCTTCCAATCGGCGGGAACCGGAACCGGCTGGAACTCCCACGAACCGTTGAGACAGATTTCGTGCCGAAATTCCCGCTCCGCCGGTTTCAACCAGCCGTCGGAAGGGGCGAAGTCGCCGTCGAAGGTTTTTTTCTCTTGAGCCGTTGTGAAATTACAGAACACAACAAGAACAAGCAATATCGGCAGGAAAAAAAGTCTCATTGAATGTCCTTATTTCGTCTGGATCAACTCGAACGGTTCGAACAGTCCGTAACCGATGGTATCGTAAGCGGTTCCGGCGGGCTGTTTGTCCGGTCCCCGTTGGAAGGCGTTCGGCCAGGCGCTGCCGCGAAGCCGACCGGCGTGGTGCGGACCGAGCAGATTCTTCGGCGTTCCGTAAATTTGCACGAAAACGTCGTTTTTGCCCGGTTTCACGAATTTCGTGACGTCGACCGTCCACGGCGAAGAGACGACGAATCCGGCGTCACTGTCGGCATTACAGCCGTTGACGAAAATCCGAGCCGTCGCGCCGTACCAACCGTTCGGACTGTCCGGCAGTTTTACCGAATACTTGCCGTCCATTTTTTCGACGTCGAAGCTCCGGGAATACTCGACCTTTCCGGCGTAGAACGGCATCCCCTGGAAATTCCAGCCGTTTCGGGACGGCGGTTCGGCGCCGAGACCACTGCCGTCGACGACGTACTTTGCTTTTCTGTCGTGAGAATCGATCACGAGTTCGCTCGACGCCGTTGCCGTTACGTTTTTGAGCGGGACCAGTTTTTTCGGATCGTTGGAATCCCGGACGAGGAATTGTACCTCGGCGAGACCGACGAAACCGGTTCCTCGAACTTCATCCCCTTCGGCGATTGGAAACTTCGCTCCGGCGTGGCTTGAGCGGATCGTGAACCGGACCGTCTTCATTTTGGTCGGTTTTTCGAACGGAATATCGACGGCGAGACCGTTGCCGATCGGCAGCGACACGGAACCGATTTCCGTAACGTCCATTTCGGCGACTCCGCGCTGTTTGATATTCCGTTCGTTGTAGTTCCAAATCCGCAGCGCAACGATTTCCTGTTCCTTGCCGAGATCGAACTCGATCCACGGAGCCCGGTCGTCCTTGTGTTCGGGCCGCGTCGGACGGAATCCGACGCCGCTGGACAGCCAGGCAACCCGCTCGATTTCCTCGTCGTGACAGGTTTCCGGGGTGATTTTTTCCGCCGGTTGCATGGTGAGCGGCTGCGGCGGACAGACGACGAAACCCTTCAGGGTAGGGCGTAACGAAAAGTCGCCGAGCAGGTACGCCGGTTCCAGTTCGTGGTAGATCGTCATCGGATCGGCGACGATTTTGACTTCGTTCTCGCCGGGCTTGACGTGTTTTGAAATGTCGATTTTACCGAACGATTTGTCTAACCACCAAGACTCCGGTTGCACAGCAACCGGTTCGTTGTTGCAATAAATTTTGTACAGATCGGCGCGCTCGATCACGATCGCGAAGGGTCCGGGGACTGCGCGAGTACGCTCCGTCCCCGGCTCTTTTTGCGAGAAGTATTCTTTGTCGATATTGAAGCGATAAACCGCTTCGAAGCCGCTGCCTTCCGGGTAGGTTTTCGTGATCAGTTCGTCCTTGAATTGGACGCAACTGTCCCATGGATTGCCGAAGAAACTCTGGCCGCCGCGACTCACGACGCCGGTGCCGTGCTTCTCGAAAATCCAACGGTTCGCGGCGTAAGTATAAATCCCCTTGCGTTCTTCGTCGCCGATTTTGACGTCCACGAAGTCCAGCGTCAACACGTTGTCGTCCAGTCGCTTGATCGTCGTTTCGGAGCCGAACACTTTCTTTTGTTTCGGTATGGCCTCGCCGCGACCGGCACCCATTATTTTCGTATCGGTAAAAACAAGCAGCTGACTGGAACTCGGCAACATATACATGGCGATGTCGGCCGGGCCCGGTCTCGTGTTGACGATTTCGCCGTTCTGCAAGCTCCAAAGAGAAAGATGCTTCCCCGCCGGCCAATTGATCGAAATATTCGCACGATTTTCCTGGTCCACGTTGCAGACAAAGAAGATTTCGCAGTCCGGCAAACGTCGCCGATGATGAAACACACCGGTCGTTCCTTCGGGGACGTTGAACGAAATTCCATCTTCGGTCGTTCGTTTTTTTGCGGCGGTTACGGCATCAGCGGTCGAAGTCCGTTCCGCGTTCGGCAGATCGACGAGCAGTTTCAACCATTGGGCTTCGACGCCGCCGGGCTCCGAACCATCGCAGAGGGTCGGCCAGTCGCCGGCGCAGAGCAGCTTGCCGCCGTTTTTGACATATTGCGCCAATAATTCCGCCGTGCGTTTGTTGACGTTCTCCATGTTCGGCGGCAGGATCACCAGATCGTACTTGCCGAGATTGATCGAAAACGTCTTGTCGTCGACACCGCCGAAACGGGAAATCGTGTCTTCCGACGCCAGATCGTATTCGACTTGCGCGTGTTCCAGAGCGTTCACGAAATCGGTGAAACTCTGCCCGATTTCGTTCAGTTTTCCTTCCCCCTGATACATCCACGCCGTCGTCGTCGGTTCGAGAACCACGATGCGGTTAATTTGCCGACCCTGCGACAAAACGTACGACAATCTCGTAAAATAATCGGCCAGAACGTGATATCCTTCGAACCACGGGACATGGTACGAAAACGATTGGGGATGGTCGCGCTTGCGGGCGCCCCGGATCGTGACGTACGATAAATGCTCGTTGCAGGTGTTCACGCCCATCGCATAGGACCAATCGCCGAGCCGTTTCAGGTCTTCGAACCGAATGTCCCAACCGCCGGCGCCGTAATTTTCGGACAGCGTTCGGCTGCGGCCCATCTGGTTCGCAATGGAGGAAAGTTCTTTCCCCGCCCGGACGTTGCCGAACTGGGCGTTGGGCGACTTGTCGTTGTACGTGTTCATCAACAAGTCGATCGCGGGCCGTTGATGCCAGGTGTACATCGCCATGTTGTCGGGGCCGTGTCCCGTGCTGGGCCAACCGTGTTCCCAATAATGTCCGGTCCATTCAAGGTTGTTCTTTTCGCACCATTCGAAGTTCGGCTTCGACCATCGGTCGACGAACAGTTCGAGGATCAATTGATGGAAATTGTGCCGCACCTTTTTCCAGTCGCCGACTTTTTTCTGTAACGACGGGAGATTGTCGATGAGCGAATATCCGAATTTTTTCTCGAACTGTACGGGAATGTCGTCGTTCCAGTGGACCCACGTTCCGACGTAGGACCCCGCCGGATGCGGCTCGTCCGTGAACAGGCCCGGAACCCGCTTGCCGAACTGGTCACCGACGTTCTTTTTGTACGATTCATGCGTGATTTCGATGAACTTTTCCGTAACGCCTTTTTTCAAGAGGTCGACGTACCATTTGCCGCCGAACCAACCGCCCTGCGGCGTGGTGTGGATCTTGCCGACGAGGTATTTTTGTTCGTTTTCGAGTTTTTCCAACTTGCCGTTTTTCTTGGCGGTTTCGGTGATGTTTTTGTACGTTTGTTGGTCGGGTTCGCCGCTGCGCGGGCTAAAACCTGACGGCTGGAAAACGTACCAGATGTTTTCGTCGATTTTTTCAGCGGCGTCGATTTCCTCGAATTTCAGGCCCATGCCCCTTGAGTCGGGGAGTGCTTCCGGCACGAAACCGCCGGCGAAACCGCTCGGATACGAGTTCTCGTCGTAAATCCAGACGTTCATGTCGAGCTTTTCCGCTTCGTCCAGCGCAACCTTCCAGAGCCGGAACCAGTCGTCGGAAAGATACGGCGTCATCAGGCCCGGCCGCGGATGCACCCAGACCTGTTTGACGTGCTGTCCCGCCAAGTCCCGGAGCGTCGAACGGACCTGTTCTTCCGTCAGCATGTCGTTCCAGGTCCAGAGCGGGCCGGTGCTGTAATCCCGATGCGGCTTCGCAAAGTTTTTCCGCAACTCGTCCAGCGACGGATTCTTGATCGTGTTCAGTTTCGAAACCTGTCCGAACGCCGTCGTCGCGGCGAAGAAAAGGACGATGAAGAGAAGTAATCGTTTCATGATTCGTTGGGGGTAATACAACAGCCGGAAGGGAGCCGGTATTCTGGCGCACTGACGGACGGAACGAACTTCAATCACCGTTGTTGCGATTGCCGCTCGAAAAAACATATTCGAGGTTTCATTCTGTTCGGAACACTAACCATCCGGGGGCTACGGCGGAGTACCGCCTACACCCCCGGCTCTTGGGTATAAAAAACCTTACGGCTTTTATTTTTACTTCAACGTTTTTTCTTCGACGAGGTCGATCACGCCGCTGAGGATTTCCTGCGATTCCTTCGGCTCCTTTTCGCTGGCGTTGTACCGGTCGTAAAGCCGTTGGACCTGTTTGCCGCGAAGCAGGACGCCGAACTTGTCGACGCTCTCCTTGAACTTTTCGGCGGCCTCTTTTCGTAACTCGATCGGATTCATCTCCTGCGAGATCACATCGTAAAGCAAGTCCTGCATCGCGCCGGATTTGATCGACGCCGCCAAGTCGAGGCCCTGCCAGATTTTCGTCTCGCTGTAAACCGCCGAACGGACCACGGAATCGAGCCCCTCGACCTGATAAATCTTCGACGGCGATTCGATGATCTCCTTCAGCCAGACCAGCGATTGCCGAGCCTGTTGAAGCCGTAACGTCGCGGGAACCGGTTCCACACCGCAGCGTTCGAACAAATCGAGGTTGACCTTCTTCGCGGTTTCGTCGTCGCCGACCGGCGGATACACGGCCGAGAGCGACAAAGCAAAGGGATTGTCGCCCCGCTGCTTTTCAATCTTCTGCATCGACGGCAACGAACGAAAATCGGTCGCGGTCGCCAAGGCCCGGTCGTCGTCGGTCAAGACGGCAACCGGAATATCGTAGGTCCTGTTGTCCTGCCGCATCGCCTGCAACATTTCGGGGACCGGCGGCTTCGAACAGAGCAAATCGATCACCAGGAGCTCGACGTCCGGCGAGCTCGCGGCGGCCCGCAGCGCGCGGGCGCTCGTTTCGGCAAGTTCGGCTTTGTATCCGCAAGAAGAAAAATGTCCGCCGACTTTCGCCGCAATCGACTGCCTTGGATGAGCGACGACGACCACCCGTTTGCCCGAGGACCGGGCGAACCACGTCAAATTGTCGACGACCAGACTGGAGCCGGGAAACGGACGCTGCGGCTTCAATTTGACGACGGCCTCAAGAGCGGCGTAGCGAACACGGCGGTCCGGAGCGGAAAGAGCTTGGACAAGAATTCGCGGTTTGTCGGAGTTCGAATCGTACAGCAATTCGTCGACGTTGCGTTCGCCGAGCAACGTCGCCGCGATTTGGGCGGCGGCGAAATGCTCCGACTCGATTCCTTCCTTCAACATTGCTTCGAGCTGGGCGACGCTCAACTCGGCGGCGGCAACCCGGAGCTTCGAAGGATCGTCGCCAAGCGGCGTGTCCAAACCGTTCAGGTTCGCCGTCCGATCGAACAAGGTCAACAGATAGAGCCGCTTGATTCCGTCGTCGTCCGGCAGAATTTGGTGGGCAAGCGACGCATAGCGCCAGGCGAAAAGTCGATACGCCGCCGGGACCAACATCCGAATATGCTTCACCTTGAACTCGTTGGCGTCCCAGTTCCAGAACTTGACGTATCCGTCGGCGTCGGTTTTTACGCCACGATTCTTTTCAAAATAATCCTTTGCCCGTTTGTACAGGACAACGGCCGCTTTTTCGGCGGTCGGCTTCGAATCCTGTCGCCTTTCGACATAAGAAGAAATCTCGTTGCGCAGTTCGGCGGGCAACTGCTCGTCGAACATCGGGGCGTAAAACAGGAATCCTTCCTCATTCGGCAGAATTTTGTCCAACGCCTTTGCCGCTCGACTGATCAACTTGGCGTTGCCGCTCCGGAACGTTTCGCTCAACGCTTCGGCGATTCCGCTGCCGAACGACGGCAAAAAATCCTGGATCGCGGCGACCTCTTTTTCGTCGTCGCTCCGCTCCAACTTATCCAACAGCAAGTCGACGGAAACGTCGGCGCCTTTCCAGAGCGCCCGGACGGATTCGACAACCTCGGCCTTTTCGCCGCTCCCCAAACGATCAAGCGGCTCCTTGAGCGTTTCGGGGTCCCGCCAATATTTCCGAGCTTCGGCAAAGATTTTCGACACGACCTCCTCCCCCTGCGGCGCGAAATCCCTCTTCCGGGAAAGCTGCATCAACGTCGACGAACCGACGTTGTCGATGATCGCCGCCGCTTCCTCCGGTTGAAGATCGTTTTTCAGGAATCGTCGCAGATAAAACCGAACCAAACCGGGCCGACCCGGAGAAAGAAGGTTGGAAACCACTCGCATGATTTCCAACGGCGTCGTCGGCTCGTTGTACAAAATCATTCGCTCGGCCGGATTCAACGACTCCTTGAGAAACAATGCGGAACGTTCCCGGACCATCGTCACGGAATCCGTCGTGATCTCCCCTTGCTGGACCTCCCTCAAATCCTTGAAGGAATCGAGCATTTCGTCGCCGAGCCGCTCTTGCACGGCGAAGCATTCCTCGTTCGTCGGCTGCATATACGGGAACATTTCGCGCATCATCCGGGAGACGTCGTCTTGCTTGGCCTCCTTCATCAGGGCTGCGGCCTGCATCAACTCCAACGGCGAAATTTGCTTGCGGTAGGTCGCCATCGGAGTGTTGGTACGCGAATCGCGGTCCATCGTTCGGAACCATGTCAGAGCGGATTGCGCTTTCGTCAGGAGAGCTTCCTTTTCGGTCGGCGTTATCGCGTAATGATCGTCCTGGGCGAAGGCCTCAAGAGCAACGGAAACGATCAGGAGCAGAGCGAAGAAAATTCGGTTCATTGGTCGACGTTGGAGGTTGAATGCGAACGATAATTTAGCCGCGTCGCCTTGCGACGCGCGGAAGTTCGTGAAAACTCCGCTGCGGGAATAATTTGCGAAGGGTTGATCAAATATTTCTTCTCAACACGAGGAGCGTGATGTCGTCGTGCCGCTCGCCGTGACTGAATTCGATGGCGTCCTCGAAAACGATGTCGCAAATATCTTCGACCGGTTCGTCACGAATTTTTTCGAGCAGGGTTTCGAGACGCGTTTCACCGTAAAGGTCGTCCGGGGTTTTGTCATACGCTTCGGTTACACCGTCCGTAAACGTTACGAGCAGGTCTCCGGGGGCGAGAACGACCTCTTTGGCCGAAAACGGAAGGTCTGGAAAGGGCCCCAGGAATGTTCCGGTTGCTCCAAGCGTCTCGAATCCGCCGGTTTGCCTCATAATATAAGGCGGATTGTGTCCGGCGTTGACATAGGTCAAACGTCCCGTTCGGATGTCGTACTGTCCGTAAAAACAGGTTACGAACATCATGTCGACATTGTCCGAGGCCAGCGTCCGATTAACGCTCTCGATGATTTCCTCGACGGAACGACCGGGAACGGTATAGTTGCGAATCGCCGTTCGGGACACCGCCATGAACATCGCGGCCGGGACCCCTTTTCCGCTGACATCGGCCAACACGACGACCAGCGTCGTCTGGTCGATGAAGAAAAAGTCGAAAAAGTCGCCGGCCATGAAAGTCGCCGGTTCGTTCATCGCGTGGAGATTGAATTCCTTCATCTCGGGAAAGGGCGGAAAAATCCTCGGAAGGAGCGACGCCTGAATCCGACGGGCGAACTGAAGCTCCTTCTCGACGACTTTTCGAGCGGATTCCTCGTCGATCAGTCGCTTGACGTTCCGTTTGAGTTCGGCGGTCATTGTTTCGAAGGTTCGAGCCAAATCGCCGATTTCGTCGGACCCGACCTCGCCGTCGATGGTCGCGTCGAAATCGCCCTTCGCCAACTTGCCTGCGAACGTCGTCAATCGCTTCAATGGGGCCGTGATTCGAAAAGAAACGATGCTGATGATTCCGACGATCAAAAACAGGCCGATGAAAAACAACGCAATACTCTGATAAGCCTGGCGATAGATCGGCGTCAAAACCTGCGATTCCGGGAGCGACGCGATCAGCTTCCAACCGGTTCGAGGAAGCGGGGCGTAGGCCAACCAAATTCGCTCCTGTCCGGAATCGGGCTGGTAAGAGACGGTTCCCTGATTGCCGGACATCATTTGTTTCGTGATCTCGATCAAAGAGGGATTCTTCGATTTTTCCGCGAGCGATGAAAGGGTTTCCTTCATTTCAAGGGCTGGATCAGAATCCGCGATGATCGTTCCCTTGACGCTGACCAAACGGAGCGCGATGCGATTTCCATGAAATCGAGCGAGAATTCCTCGCAAATTGTCGAGCGAAACGTCGATCGCGACGACGCCGAGCAACTCCGACGGTCCCTCGGAGGGATGATGGAAAAAAGGAACCGAATACGTACACATCGTCGAGGTGTTGCCGACGCTGCCAACGTAGGGCTCGGTCCAAAGGGCTCGTCCCGTTTTCTTGACGTCGGCATACCAATCCCGGACAAAATAATCGAATTCGCCGATCGGATTCGCTCCGATTTCATCTTTTTTTTCGTTGTCCCGGTAAACGTAGGGATCGAACAGCCGAACACCGGGCGTTCGCTTGTTCGGTTCGAAACCGAGTCCGAATCCGACGGCGTCGGTGTTCGCTTCGAGAATTCGTCGGAACAACGCGTTGATTTCGTCGGTTTCCGTTTGCGGAGCGACCGTCATGACATCGGCGGCGGTTTCCGTCGCCTGGGCCGCCCGAGTCAGAACGACGTCGCATTCGGCGGCGTATTTCGAGGTCGTTTCCCGCAACAAGACTTTGACGTTCTCGATCGCCGTTCGTGTAGCGCCGCGGGTCTGAAAAAAGACGACCAGCGCGTAGACGATCAGGCAGAGCGGAACGATACCAAGGAACAGTTTTTGGCGGATGGATAATTTCATGGATCGACGTCGCGTGAAAAGAATTCGACCTCGATATTATAAACTCATCCGTACCGAACTTCAATGATCGCAAGTTGAATCTCGCGAAATGTCTTGCGCCGGAGTACCGGCTAAATGAGGGAGCGGAGAATCCGGTCGGTGAGGGCGTCGGCGCGGCGGGCGATTTCCGGCGGCTCCTCCAATTCCGGAGCGTGATGCGGCTTGCGACGGGCGTCGACGATCAGCGGACCCGTGCAGCCCCAATGCTTGTTCTCCGTGAATTCGCCAACGCCGTGAACGTCGACGGCCGGATCGCTCTTCGTAAACGTCGTCCAAAGGAAATTCCGTAAACTCGCTGCCGTGAACTCCGAATTGTCGACGATCACGATCAACGGGAATTTTTCCAAGGCCCCGTCGTTCGGAACGACGTTTCCCTCGATACAGACGACACCGGGAAACGCGATTCGAGGATTTTTCGACTTCACATCGCCGTCGAATTCCGTCGGCAGCTCCCGGATCGGCGGACCGCTCACGGCAACGAACATTTTCGAGCCACGATTCAGTTCGCCGCCGGAATAGTCCAAGGTATCCGCCGTCGTTTGGGTGACGAAATGAACGTCCCGCCGCCAATCGGCCCGGCATAAAACGTGTTTCAGGAATTTCTCCGTGTTATAAACGTCGAGTCCCGGATCGTCTTCCCGGGCGGCGAGGAACAAAAATTTCGCCAACGAAAGTTGACCGAAGCCGAGAACCGCGTGGGCCAAGGTATGGAGTTCCGCCGCCCGACGGTTTTTTTCATAGGGAACGTAACGCTCGCTGCCGATCGCCAAGAGCAGCGGATGGACGCCGGCTTCGTCCACGGCGTGGACCGCGTGGACGCCGGGCAGCTTTTGCGTGACGACCGATCCGACGATTTTGTGGATGAAGCGGCCGAACATCGAGTCTTCTTGCGGCGGACGCCCGACCACCGTGAACGGCCAAACGGCGTCCTTGCGATGGAAAACGTTTTCGACCCGAAATACCGGGAAATCGTGCCGCAGGCTGTAATATCCGAGATGGTCGCCGAAGGGGCCTTCCGGCTTGATTATTCCGGCGTCGAGAAATCCGGTGAGGCAGAAATCGGCTTCGGCATAGACCGATAGCGGAACCCCCAAGTTACGGCGGAGTACCGCCTCCACTTGGGGCTCTTTGGGGGAATATAGAGGGATTCGGTGGCGGCCCAGAAGTCCGGCGAAGAGCAGTTCGCTGAGTCCTTCGGGCAGCGGCATGACGGCGGCGAGCGTCATTGCGGGGGCGCCGCCGACGAAAACGTTGACCGGCAACGGCTCGCCCCGTCGGATTGCCGCCGCGTGATGGGCCGCGATGCCTCGTTGGATCTGATAATGGAGCCCGACTTCCCGATTCGGCTCGTAATCGTTGCCGGAAAGCTGGACCCGGTACATGCCGAGATTCGACCGACCGACGCCGGGATGATCGGGATCCTCCGTGTAAACCTGCGGCAACGTGATATAGGGACCGCCGTCCCTCGGCCAGGAAACGAGCTTCGGCAAAACGTCGAGCGTCGTCCGACAGGCGAAGACCGGGGCGCGACGGACGAATTTCGGCCTTGAAAACCAGCCGGACATACCGAGCGAAAAAAGTCCCGTCGAGATTTCGAGCCGGGATTGCAAGGGATCGGCGCCCCATTGGATCGCCTTCCGCAACGGTTCGACGCCGTCACGGAAAATATATTCGATCCGCTCCTCGGTTCCAAAAAGATTCGAGACCATCGGAAAAGAGCACCCGATCGGTTTCGAAAAATACAGGGCCGGACCGCCGCGTTCGAACACCCTCCGCTGGACGGCCGCAAGTTCGAGGTTCGGATCGACCGGTTCGTCGACGTCGACGAGCCGACCCGTCTTTCGAAGATCGACGATACATTGTTTCAGCGTTCGGTATCCCATCGGCGCGGTTCGAATCTATTGCGGCAAGGGAACGTTTTTTCCGTCTCGAACATCAGACAGCGCGTCCAAGATCGTCGTTGTCGTCGTGTTCGGAAAGGCCCTTACAGAACCATCACCGATCAAAAACTGGCTGACTCCCGGATGAAAACTTCCGAAAGCGTTATTGTATCCCAGCGGTGAATCTTCCGGAAAACGAATCCTGAACGTCGAAACGTCCGTTTTATTCCGGCACAAGGCATAGGTCGACGAGACTCTTTCGTGTCCGATCACGAGATAGGAACAATTGACCCGCGAATAGGGATCGCTGTCGTCGCAAGCCCCTCCGGCTCGACTGACATGAACATGCTTTTCTCCGAAGCAGATTTGATTGCTGAGTCCGTCCGCCCAACGGGCGAAATCATCCCGAACCTGCCAGTCGTTCGGACTTCGGAAGTTTTCCATCGTGGATTGGCGGAAGGGCCCGTTGTGACAGGTCACGCGAAACTCCGGGTCGAGACAGTGAATATATCGTGCTTCGGCCGATGCTCCGGTCGGCGGGTCGGCGAAATTGACCACGAAACCGTAATCGGTAACCGGACCGGAAATGAATTGCGCATTCGATCCGACACGCTCTTCAACCCCCTTATTACCGCCGCGACGGGAAGGACAGAGATAATTACTCACGGAGCCCAACGCCTTTTTCTCTTCTTCCGACAATTGATTCCACCACGGCATGTCGAAGTAGGAACCGATTCCATTGTAATAATTATTGGCATGATCCGACGGCGACGTACACGCGGCTCGGCGGGTGGCGTTCTCTTCGCGGAGCATCGTGTAGAGCGATTGCTGTTCGATAAAAGGATAAATCAACACGAAGATCGAAGCGCGGTTCGTGGAGTGTGTGGTTCCCGTCGTCAGGCCTCGCGGTAAACCGCCGATCGCCGCCGGAGGAGTGCCTCGCAACGAGTCGTGGAAATTATGGACTGCCAAACCGATTTGCTTGAGGTGGTTGGAACATTGCATGCGACGTCCCGCTTCCCGAGCGGCCTGGATGGCCGGAAGGAGGAGCATGATCAACACGCCGATGATCGCGATGACGACGAGAAGTTCCACGAGCGTGAACCCGAAAGGAATTTTCCTTTCCCTGCAAAAACGAACGGATGATGATTTCATGGTATCTCCAGCCAAAGGGATGAGACGCTCGCCAGACCAGTATTTGCTTGAAAACGTTTTGCCTTCTCTGCGACACCCTTTCGAGAGGTCGATCACGGCCGACGAGCAAAATAAGGAAAGATCTATTATACGACGGCGAGGAACGTCCGGCAAGCAAAAAAAGCCGGAATACCGGCTAAATGGGGAGGACCGGGGTACCGGCTAAAGGGGATGACTGGAGTACCGGCTAAATGTTGCGGTAGTCCTTGTCGATTTTTTCCTTCCAGAACTCGATCTGACGCCGAACTTCGGACGGAGCGGTCGAACCGTAGCTTTTCATTGCGGCGACGGCTTTTTCCGAGCCCAGAACCTCTTCAAAGACGTTGTAATCGAAGCCTTCGTAAACCTCGTGGAAGACCTGCAACGGCAGCGCGGCGAGCGGCTTGCCGCGTTCCATGGCGGTCCGGACGAGTCGGCCGACGATTCCGTGGGCCGTCCGTTGCGGAACGTTTTTCTTGATGAGATATTCCATCAGGACCGTGGCGTCGAGATATCCGAGCTCCAAACGAGCGCGGATCGACTCCCGTTGCAGCGTCGCCCCTTCGACCAGCGGAGCGGCGAGATTCAGCACGGCTTCCACGGTATCGAAGGCGTCGAAAATCGGCTGCTTGTCTTCCTGCAGGTCCCGATTATACGCCAAGGGAAGTCCCTTCGTCAGAACGAGCAGCGTTTGAAGGCTGCCGACGACTCTTGCCGTCTTGCCGCGGATCAGTTCGAGGACGTCCGGATTGACCTTCTGCGGCATGATGGACGAACCGGTACAGAACGGCTGCGGCGGTCGCAGAAAATTGAACTCCGAGGTCGACCAGAGAATCCATTCCTCGGCCAAGGTACTCGTATGGATCGCGATTTCAACGAGGCAGAACGCCGCTTCGAGAACGAAATCCCGATCGCTGGACACGTCGAGACTGTTTGCCGCGATGCGTTCGAAGCCGAGATACTCCGCCGTCTTGGCTCGGTCGATGGGAAGACTGGTTCCGGCAAGGGCCGCGGCACCGAGACCGAGAATGTTGACTCGCTTTCGACAATCCCGGAGTCGTTCCCGGTCCCGTTGGAACTTTTCGCAGTACGCCAGCCAATAATGGGGCGCAAGCACCGGCTGAGCCCGCTGGAGATGGGTGTATCCCGGCAAGATCACGTCGAAATCCGATTCGCAGCGACCGACAAACGCCGCCTGGACATCCAACAATCGGCGGTCGATTCGGTCGAGGGCGTCCCGAACCCAGAGCCGAAGATCCGTAACGACCTGATCGTTCCGGCTGCGTGCCGTATGCAGCTTCCGCCCCACGTCGCCGATTTTTTCGATCAGCGCGTGCTCGATGTGCATATGAATGTCTTCGAGCTCGATGTTGAACACGAAGGTTCCGTCTTCGATGTTCCGACGAATCTCGACCAACGATTCCTCGATTTGACGGAATTCGTCCTCCGTCAGGATACCGACGTCCTGCAACATCCGGGCGTGGGCGATGGAGCCTCGAATATCAACTTCGTAGAGCCGTCGGTCGAAACTGATACTTTCCGTGAACAATTCGACGCGGCGGTCGGTTCCCTCCGTGAAGACGCCGCTCCACGCTTTTTCCTTTTCTTTTTCTTGCATTGTTTTCGCTCCCGGTATGTATGGGTCTCCCCAATTGTATCGATGCCGGCGCAACGATTCAAGGAAGGGCAACGCGTTCCCGGTTCTACGCGTCAGGAAATCGGCTTGAAAAGGTCGATCCAATGTCGTAGAATGTCGATGTAATTAAGAAGGATTGTTTCGATGGACATCAGCTATGAGAATAAACGGATCCAAAAAGCTTGTTCCTCCATTGCCACGATGCAAAAGGAGTTCGGGCCTGTTCGAGCCAAAACACTGAATGTACGATTGTCGCAGCTCCAAAAGGTTGGGAATCTTGAATCGCTTCGGCATGATCCCGGCCATTGGCATGAACTGGGGCAGGATCGAGCCGGACAAATCGCGACGAGCATCGGCGGTCCGTTTCGTTTGATACTGAAACCGACAGATGATCCGCCGCCGATGAAACCGGACGGAGGCTTGGATTGGTCGCGAATTACTACCGTGACGATCATTGAAATCGTCGATTACCATTAGTCGAGGTGTACCATGTCAACGACGACACGAGCCGGGAAACAACTTTTTTCACACGAACCGGACTACATTATTCCTGTTGCCCCGGGTGAAATTCTGGAAGAGAAACTCGGCGAAATGGGGATGAGTAAAGAGGAATTCGCCCAAAAATCCGGATTGCCCGTCGAAGCGGCCGAACTCCTGTTTGCCGGGCGTCTTCCGATTACGGAATCGTTGGCGGCAACGCTCGAAGCGATTACGTTGATTCCCGCCGACAACTGGAACAGTTACGAAAAAGGATATCACGACGATATCGCCAAAGCGGCAAAGTTTTACGGCCTGACCGGGTAGAGCGAATACAACATCAAACGTCGAACCCGAAACGAACAGGGTCCGAGGGATTGTACTCCTTGAGTGAAACGGAGCCCGAAGCGTAAGCGAGGGGTTGTGTTCTAACCCCGCGCTTACGCTTCGGGCTCTGAAAAACCGGCTTCGGGCTCTGAAAAACCGACCGTTTATACTTTGGCGGCGTCGAGTTGGTTCTTGATCGCCGCGACGACGACTTCCGGTGTTGCCTTGAAAATCACGTTGTTGCCGACCGTCACGGTCGGACCGCGATCACAGTTTTCGGTGCAGAACGTCGCTTCGACTTGGACGAGATGTCCGAGCGCCTGGTCCTGAATGTGATCGACGATCTTCTTCAAAAGCGCCTGGCTGCCGCGAACGAAGCAACTCGTTCCGACGCAGACCGAAACGCGGACTTCGGGTTCGCCGGTCGTTTCGTCGAGCACCGGCATCGTGAGGCCGTAAATCCGGCGGCGATTATGGTACGTCGTGTGGAGCAGTTCGTGCGCCGTGTGTCCGCCGACTCCGCCTTCGAAATGCTTTTCGTAGCACTCCGTCAGCAGATGGTTGTCCTGCGATTTATGGAGCTGCAGCATTTTGTCGGCCTTGTACAAACCTTCGGCGCGGCTGCGGCGGACTTCCCAGTCGTTGGAGACCGGCTGGCCGGCGCCGCCGACGCAACCGGCGGGACACGCCATGACTTCGACAAGATCGTATTGCTTTTCGCCTTTTTTGATCATGTCGGCGACTTTCCGGGCGTTGCCCAGACCGTGGACGACGCAAAGCCGGACGATTAAACCGTTGAGGTTGAATTCCGCTTCCCGAATATTCTCGTCGCCGCGAACTTCGTTGAACTCGAAGTTGTCGAGCTTGACGCCCTTGATTTTTTCCACGGCGTAGCGGAGTACCGCTTCAGTCACGCCGCCGGACGCTCCGAAGATCACGCCGGCGCCGGTTTTGAAGCCGAACGGATTGTCCAGCGACTGCGGCAGCAAATCGTTGAAACGGAGACCGGCTTCTTCGATCATCCGGACCAATTCCTGCGTCGTCAGCACGACGTCGACGTCGGCGATTCCGTCCTTGATGAATTTTGACTGTTTCGCTTCGAATTTCTTCGCCGTGCACGGCATGACGGAGACGACGATCAGATCTTCCTTGGCGACGCCGAGCTGTTCCGGCAGGATTCTCTTTGCCGTCGCGCCGAACATCTGTTGCGGCGAGCTGCAGCTCGACAAGTTGGGCAAAAAGTCGGGCAGGAACTGTTCAGCGTATTTGATCCATGCCGGGCAGCAGGACGTAAACTGCGGCAGTTTTTCGTTTTTCGTCTTCCGTTCGATGAATTCATTCGCTTCCTCAAGGACCGTCATATCGGCGGCGAAGCTCGTATCGTAAACCTGATCGAATCCGATCGCTTTCAGGGCGGCGACGATCCGGCCCATTTCGACGCTTCCGGGCACTCCGCCGAACGCTTCGCCGATCGCGACACGAACCGCCGGGGCAACCTGAACGATCACCTTTTTCTTCGGATCGTTGATCGCTTTCCAAACGTCGTCGACGTCGTCTCGCGGCGTCAGGGCTCCGACCGGACAGACCGAGGCGCAGAGTCCGCAGTTGACGCATTCGACGTCCGCCAGATTCTTGTTGAACGGCGGCACGACGCTTGCCTTGGCTCCCCGACCGGCGAAACCGATCGCTCCGACACCTTGGATTTCCGAGCAAGCCCGAACGCAGTCGCCGCAGAGAATACATTTATTCGGATCGCGGACCAACGACAAACTGGAACGGTCGATCGGTCGTTGGACGAAAGTCCTCTTGAAGCGGACTTCGGTGACGCCGAGCTGCCGCGTCAGCTCTTGGAGCCGGCAATTCGTGTTTTTGGGACAAGTCGTACAATTCTGGTCGTGATTCGCCAGGATCAATTCCAAGGCGACTTTACGCATTTGCCGGATTTCTTCCGTATGCGTCTTGACTTCCATGCCTTCGGTCGGCGTCGTCGAACAGGCGGCGACGATTCCCAAGCCCTTGACGTCGACGAGACAGAGTCGACAGGCCCCGTATATACTCAATTCCGAATGATAGCAAAACGTCGGAATATCGATCCCCGCTTTCCGGGCGACCTCTAAAAGATTACGTTCTCCTTGAATCGGAACCGACATTCCGTTGATAGTCAGCGTTTTCACGGTATCGATCATGGTTGACTCCTTCGAATATTGGAAACTTTGTTATCGATAAAATTTTATCCAGTCAAAGAACTCGTAGTATTCTACAAGAAAAAAAATTCCTTGCAAGGACGTCCTCAAACAGAGCCGGAAAGCCGTAAGGATTACAGAAAAAATTGGCCGACCGATACAATTCCCCCCCCCCCACAAAAAAAACGGGACGAACCCCGTAAGATTCGTCCCGTTCCATTCATAAAAGAACGTCGCCGTTCAACCGATCGGCGAACAAGGAACACTCATCATGAACATTAAAAGACTCGCCGCTGTGTAAAGTAGCGGGCCCTTCCACCAATGTCGTCGTCGCTTGTTCATGGGTCTTCTCCTATTTGGGGGTGTGGATGCGGAGATCACGAAAAAAAGGAATATAACCTTTTAGTTCCGCGACGTCTTTTCGGATTATAATCCCTCTCACCCAGCTGGCAAGGACGGCCCCACAATTTCACGTTTTCTTTTCCTCTGTGACAAATCGCCCTCGAAAAATTCACTTTTTACCGGTTTTCTTTCGAAGGCGTCCAAGGTACAATGACGACGAAAGACCGGGACCGCAGGTCCCGGCTCCGATTTCCTTCAGGCTTCGATTTCCTTCAACAAGGAGAAACCATGAGATTCGTTCTTTTTGCCGGTCTTTTGTTGGTCGCTTCACTGGCCGTCGCCCAAAACGATCCCGTGTTCGTCGAAGCCGAATCCTTTGCCAATAAAGGCGGTTGGGTCGTCGATCAGCAGTTCATCGACGTGATAGGCTCCTCGATCCTCCTCGCCCACGGAATGGGCGTTCCGGTCGCCGACGCCGACACCGAAGTCGCGTTTCCGAAGCCCGGCGACTACCGCGTCTTCGTCCGGACCCGAAACTGGGTCGCTCCATGGACCGAAAAACACGCTCCCGGCAAGTTCGAACTCAGCGTCGACGACAAAAAGCTTGACACCGTGTTCGGAACCGAAGGAAATCCCTGGCATTGGCAAGCCGGCGGAACGATTTCGGTCAAAGGAACGAAGGCGAAACTCACGCTACACGATTTGACCGGTTTCGACGGCCGACTTGATGCGATTATTTTCTCGGCGGATCCGAATTACACGCCGCCGGAAGATATTAAACAAATCGACATTCTCCGACGAAAGACGCTGGGGCTGACTGAAAAACCGACGGACGCTCCGCTTGCCAAGGAAGGACCCTTCGATTTCGTGGTCGTCGGCGGCGGAACGGCTGGAATGTGTGCCGCAGTCAGCGCCGCCCGGCTCGGCTGCAAAGTCGCGCTGGTTCATGATCGGCCCGTTCCCGGTGGAAACAACAGCTCCGAAGTCCGCGTCCATCTCCAAGGCCGGATGGGCTATCCGCCGTATCCGAACCTCGGCAATCTCGTTCATGAACTCGACCCGCAGCAGGACGGCAACGCGCAAACCGGCGAAGTCTACAACGACGGCAAGAAAATCGCCGTTCTGAAGGCGGAGAAAAATCTGACGCTGTATTTCAGCACCCGGATGATCGCCGTTGAAACGGACAAAAACGCCGACGGTTCGATCACGGTCAAAACGGTGATCGGCAAGCACATCGAAACCGGAGCGGAAACGAAGTTCGTCGGCAAAAACTTCGCCGATTGCACGGGAGACGGCAACCTCGGATTCCTCGCCGGCGCTGAATGGAGAATGGGCCGCGAATCCAAAGCCGAAACCGACGAGGAACTCGCTCCGGAAGAAGGCGACAAAATGACGATGGGCGCCTCCGTCCAATGGTACTCGATTCCGGCGAAGGACGAAAACGGCAATCCGGTCAAGACGGAATTCCCCGATCTTCCCTGGGCCCACCAATTCACGGCGGAAAGCGCCCATCCGATGGTCCACGGCGACTGGGATTGGGAAACCGGCATGAATCTCGATCAGGTTTGGGACTTCGAACGGGTCCGGGACAATGGTCTGCGTGCCGCATACGGACATTGGGCCTACATGAAGAACCATAGCGAACCGAAATGGAGGGAAAAGGCCGACACGCGGAAACTCGGTTGGGTGGCGTACGTCGCCGGAAAACGGGAGTCCCGCCGCCTGATGGGCGACGTCGTCCTCAAGGAACAGGATATCGTCGGCCGAAAAGAATGGCCGGACGCCAGCGTCGTGACGACGTGGACCATCGACCTCCATTATCCGGAGGCCCGCAACTCGAAATTCTTCCCCGGCGAAGAATTCCGAACCATCGCCAAGCACAAGCCGATCCAGCCCTATGCGATTCCCTATCGTTGCTTCTATTCGAAGAACGTCACGAACCTTTTCATGGCGGGCCGCTGCATCAGCGTGACGCACGTCGCCTTGGGAACGATCCGCGTGATGCGAACCGGCGGCATGATGGGCGAAGTCGTCGGCATGGCGGCGTCGCTGTGCAAAAAATACGACACGACGCCGCGCGGCGTCGTGGAGAAGCATCTTGAGGATCTCAAGGGTCTCATGACGGCGGGCATCGGAGCGAAAACGGACAAATTCTGGCATACCGCCATGCCGCGGACTCCCAGCGAACCGGCCAAAAAGGCGGTTCCACCGACTTGGTTGCCGAAAGCCGGCAAGAATTTCGCTCGGGACGCCAAGGTTTCCGTGTCGACGACGCGAAAAGAAGGCGGCTACGACGCCAAGTATCTCAACGACGGCAAATTCGATCTCAAGAACAACGCCGGACGCTGGGTCAGCGACGCCGGCGAGGAGGGAATGGACGCCGATCCGCATTGGGTCGAATTGAATTTCGACAAATCGGTCAACGTCAACGCTCTGCGAATTCTGACCGGTCAAGTCGGTCCCACGACGCCGATCCGTGCTTTCGTCCTGCAACGCAAAGACGGCGGACAATGGGGCGATATTCCCGGCGCCAAAACGGAGAAAAACGAAGACTGCGACTTCGGTAAACGCTTCGATCCGGTGACGAGCGACGCCTTCCGACTCCTGATCACGGAGACGCCGGGCAACCTCGCACGAATTTGGGAGATCGAACTGTACCGTGTCGCCGATTGAGCGAGATAGACTCGGGAACCGGGACCGCAGGTCCCGGCTCTTGTCCCACGCGTAATTATTTCAAAGACCATTTTGAGCTTTGAAAATCAATCCATCGAAAGAGCTTTCCGTTGTCGGTTGCATCGAAGCGACGCCGATCCGCAACGATCCGTGATTGGCTTCCGGCACGTTTTCCATTATGTGACGGCGAATATCATCGGCGACCGTTTGCGCTCCGGTTTCGTCCGTGTTCGGCAACAGCACGGCGAACGTTCGATCGTCCAACTTGGCCAGGAAATCCGCCGGGCGACGGAGAGAAAGGGTGAACTGCGACACAATGGCTTGAAATCGGTGATCCTTTCCGTCGGCGCCGTTGTCGGCCTTTTCGAATGCGTCGATATCGATGAGAAGGAGGCTCAGCGGTTTTTTCTCCCGGACGGCCCGGGCCCATTCCGTTTCGATTTGGTTTTCAAATCCGCGGCGGTTCGAGACGCCCGTTCCGGAATCGATCAAACCGAGATCCTCAATCGTACGAATATATTGCAGAATCTGGATGTGCGTTTTGATCCTCGCGAGAACGACCGTGTTGTGAAACGGCTTCGTGACGTAATCCACCGCGCCGAGCTGGAGCCCTTTTTGTTCGTATTGAACATGGTTGATGCCCGTGATGACAATCACGGGAATTCCCTGCGTCGTCGACGATTGTTTCAATTTTTCGAGGACGACGAACCCGGTCATGTCGGGCAAGATGATGTCGAGCAGGATCAAATCCGGTTTGATCTCTTCCGCCATTTTCAGGGCGGATTCTCCCGTCTTGGCGATGTGGATCTCATAATTCTTCTTAAGGATATGGTTTAAGATGGCGATATCCTCGTTGACGTCGTCGACGATCAAAATGCTTGGAAGAGCTGATACACTCATCATGGCTGGAGTCTTTCGTGTCGATAGGGTGAATTCGGAGCCGCGACCGTGAGGAAGCGGTTGAGTTCGGTCGATGTCGTCGAAACGACCGCCTCCTTACGGACGCGGTCCTGATTCTACCGGCGCTGATTTTTTCAACGGAATCCATTTACTAATCGCTTCCAACAATTGAACGGCATTGGCCGGTTTACTGCAAAAGTCGTCCATGCCGGCGTCGTAGCAGGCTTTCTCGTCGCCCGGTAACGCGTTAGCCGTAAGGGCGATAATCGGAATCCGGCCTTGGTGTGTCGGCTTCCATTCGTCGACGCCCGCTTCCATGGCCCGGATGCGTTTCGTGGCGTCGAAGCCGTCCATGACGGGCATCTGGCAGTCCATTAACACGAGATCGTATGGTTTCGTGGCAATCGCTTCACAACCTTGAAGACCATCTTCGGCGAATTCATACAGGAATCCGGGCTTCTTGAGGATTTCGCCGGTTACGATCCGGTGGATTCGATTGTCTTCGACGACGAGAATCCGTGTTTCGTCCGGTGATTTCGCTGCGACGGATTTCGGCGATTCCTTTTTCGTGACGGGCTCGTTTTCCGGCGGCGTCCGTTCCTCAGCGGCCTCGAACGGCAAGGTGAAACGGAAGGTCGAACCGACGTCCGTTTCGCTTTCGACGATGATTTCTCCATTCATTTTCAAGATCAGCGCGCGTGAAATCGCCAATCCCAAACCGGTCCCGCCGTATTTCCTCGAAAAGGAAGCGTCGCCCAAGGTGAACGCTTCGAACAAGTTGGCGAGCTTTTCCTTCGAGATGCCGACGCCCGTGTCCGTGACCTCGAAGGAAAATCGGTGAATCGGGCCGCCGCCGGCGTCTTTGTCGTCTTTTCGAAACGACTCCGGCGTCGTGGGAGCTTCGGTAACGCGCACGGCGACGTTTCCCCGCGGTGTGAATTTCAGCGAGTTGTCCAACAGGTTGAACAGGACTTGCCGCAGCCTTTTTTCATCGCAAAGAATCCGGCGGGGAAGTCCGGGGGCGATCGTCAGCGAAAAGACCACGTCGACTTGCCGTTCAGCCGCCAAGGTCCGGAAAATCTTGAGTTGGGATTCCAACAAATTCGACCAATCGCATTCGTTTTTCTGGAGTTTCAACGTTCCTTCGTCGATCACGGAGAAGTCGAGGATGTTGTTGACGATCGCGAGCAATTGCTGTCCGGAAACACGGGACATGTCGACAAACTCACGCTGCTTCTCCGTCAATTCGGTTTCGAGCAGCAGGTCGGCGATACCGAGCATGCCGTTGAGCGGCGTACGGACCTCGTGCGACATGTGATCGAGGAACCGCGACTTGGCGAGAGCCGTTTGTTCCGCCTTGATCCGTTTCGTCTGGTCGCTCAAATCCTGGAAACCGACCACGATGAACGGCTCGCCGTACTGTTCCAGCAGGTTGGCCGTTACCACGGTCGGAAAGGTGGTTCCATCGTTACGTCGCATGACGGTATCGAATCGCTGGACTTTTTCCGTTGAAAGTCCAGCAATCAGCGTCTTCCAAACGCCAAGAGAATACGCTGGATCGAATTTCCAGATTTTTTCGCCGATGGGCCCGTCGGGCGTCAGCGCGGCATCCTGAATCGTTGGCGTACTGGATGGTTCCGTTCGGGAACAACCAGATGACCGGCTGCGAAATCCGGTCGATGATCAACTGCATCATGCGCAGTTTTTTGTCCGACCGAACGCGGAAGGTTTCGTCGTACAGGAGCAGGCCGATTTGTTTTTTTCCGGCGGGAAACACGATCGCTTCCTGATAGGGCGCGGTGGGAACGTTAGGGATTTCGATGTGGTACGAGCCTCCGATTCCTTCCGCGGCGAGTTCGAGTCCTTTCCGCCATTGTTCGCCGAAATCTGTCGAAAGCACGCCTCGTTCATTCCCTCGAACCAGAAACGATCGATCGCGAAGTTCATCCATCGACGTGTCGAACGTCGCGCAGTAGGCCGGATTGGCGTCGGTCACGACGAAATCGATCGGTTTGCCTTTCTCGTCACGCACGATGTCGAGCAGGAGCAGGCTGTTGGTCATCGAGTTCAGCAGCGACCGAAGCTGTTCTTCCCGCCGTTTCAACTCCGCTTCCTGTTCAAGACGTTCGGTGATATCCTGGATGAATTCGAGGACGCGACTCAATTCACCGGAATCGGCGTCGCGGATCGGAAAACTCGTGATTTCGTACCATCGGTCCGTGTCTTCGCTGCGGTCGACGATGGAATGGCTTTGCCCGTCCCTTAGGGCCTGTTGACACTAACGAGGATTTGACAAAAACCGAAGTAAAAAACCGGGTGTTGCGGTGTATTAAAGTATTTTTCGATCATCTTGCAATGTCCTATTTTGCCCAGACATTTACCTTGTTCGCCTATTGTTATAGTGTCAACACGCCCTAGAGAGTAAATTTTCCAACCCTTTGCATCGCCGCAAGTTAAGAGTGTGCAAACGGTTAATAACGCCTTCCGTCTAGGTCCCCGCCTTCGCGGGGATGACGAACGTTTTTTCGCGAAATCTGTACGGAAATATCAAAATATCTCCCATTTCATATGCTTTCTCATTTCTTCATCGACCGACCGATTTTCGCGTGCGTCATCTGTCTTGTGATCACGCTGCTCGGTGCCGTTTCGTTGCAGTCGCTTCCCGTCGAACAGTTTCCGGACATCGTGCCGCCGACCGTGACGGTCGAAGCGGTCTATCCCGGTGCCAGCGCGGAAGACGTCGCGAACACCGTCGCGATTCCGCTGGAACAGCAGATCAACGGCGTCGATAACATGATGTACATGGCGACCTCGTGTACCAGCGACGGAACCATGTCGATCACCGTGTCGTTCGAAGTCGGTACGAACCCGGACATCGCCTCGGTGCTCGTCCAGAACCGGGTCAAGATCGCCGAACCGCTGCTTCCCGAAGAAGTTCGCCGCATGGGAATCAAGGTCGAAAAACGATCGACCAGCTTCGTACTCTTCCTCAACATCCATGAATATCTCGAAGGCGGACACAATCCGCTCAAGGGAGGAAAACCGGGGCCGGTCCACGAAAAGGGCGGAATCTCCGGAGCGTTGGAACGAGCCGCCAAACAAGCGGAAGAAGTCGCCAACGATCCCGACATGCCGGAGGAAACGAAGAGCGGTCCGTACCTCGCGAACTACGCCTCGTTGTACGTCAAAGACCGACTCGCCCGGGTCAAGGGCGTCGGCCAGGTCATGATGTTCGACAACCGCGACTTCAGTATGCGAATCTGGCTCGACGAAGACGCGATGGCCGCCCGGGGAATCTCCGTCCAGGAAGTCAACGCCCGGATCCGCGAACAGAACGTTCAAGTCGCCTCGGGACGAATCGGCGTTCCGCCCATTCCGGAAGGAATCCAGACGAACCTCGCGATTGTCACGCTGGGCCGTTTGGAGGACGTCTCCCAATTCGAAAACATCATTTTGCGCCGTGATCCGAACGGCAGCATTCTCCGGTTGAAAGACATTGCGTTGATCGAACTCGGAGCGGCGAACTACACGATGGAATGCCGCTTCAACGGACAAACGGCGACCGGCATGGCGGTTGCGCAGCGGTCGGGAGCCAACGCCCTGGAAGTCTCCGCCGACGCGATCAAGACGATGGAAGCGCTCAAGGAAAGTTTACGTCGAAGCGGTTTGACCTACGACGTCGCGTTCAACGCAACGAGCTTCATTCGGGCAACGGTCGACGAGTTTTACGAAACGCTGCTCCTTTGCGTGTTGTTCGTCGTCGCCACGGTGTATATCTTCCTGCAAGACTGGCGGGCGGCCCTCATTCCGACGCTCACGATTCCGGTGTCGATCGTCGGAACGTTCTTCCTGATGAGCCTGTTCGGCTTCTCGATCAACACGATGACGCTTTTCGGCCTGATTCTCGTGATCGGGATCGTGGTCGACGACGCAATCGTCGTCGTCGAAAACACTCAGCGGATCATCGACGAGGAGAAACTCAATCCGCACGACGCGGCGAAGAAGTCGATGAACGAAGTGTTCGGTCCCGTCGTCGCCACGGTGCTCGTCATGATGGCGATTTTCCTCCCGACCGCCATGATGCCGGGAATCGTCGGCAAACTGTACAAACAATTCGCGTTGACAATCGCCGGAGCGGTCGGAATTTCCGGAATCTGCGGCATCACGTTGGCGCCGGCCCTCTGCGGCATCTTGCTGCGGCCGTCGATTCCGAAGAACCGCAAAGCGATTCCGTTCCGCGTGTTCAACTTCTTCTTCGATGGATTCGCCGCCTTTTATCTGCAGACCGTCAGGGGAATGATTTACATCGCGCCGCTGATCCTGCTGCTTTGGTGCGGTTTGATCTTCGTCCTCTACCAAGGATTCACCCTCCTGCCGAAGGGATTCCTTCCAGACGAAGATCAGGGCGTGATTTTCGTCGATATCAAGCTGCCGGAAGGAGCGACGCAGCAACGAACCGCCGAGGTACTCAACCGCGTGGAACAACTACTCGGTCAAAACAAGCTCGACGAACAGAAATTGACGAAGGAAAAGTACGGCGAACCCAAACAGGGCGTCAAATATTGGATGCTGATCAACGGCTTTTCGTTCCTCGGCGGCGCGGGCTCCAATCTCGGCATCGCGATTCTGCCGCTCGAACCGTGGGATGAGCGCAGTGTGCCGGAGCTGAAACTTCAGGCGCTCAAAGACCGTTTGGAAAAAGCGTTCAACACGATTCCGGAAGCGGAAATCCGACTGTTCACGCCGCCGCCGATCATGGGGCTCGGCATGACGACCGGCGTCCAGTACGTGCTGCTCGACGAACGCGGAACGACCCCGGAAACGATGTACAACGTGTTGGAAGATCTGAAAGCCAAAGCGACGACCGTCGACGACGAAGACACGGCCCGGGGAATCCCCGTCGGAACGATCATGATGGCGATGACGCCGTTCAATCCGAATGCGCCGCGACTTTATCTCGATATGGACCGCGACAAGGCGATCAAGATGGGGCTCTCGCTGACGGAAGTTTTCGCGGCCCTCCAGACGAACATCGGTTCGGCGTATATCAACGACTTCAATAAGTTCAGTCGAACCTTCCGCGTTTACGTCCAGGCGCGCGGCGATTTCCGTGACAATCCGAGCGACATCCTGACGATGAAGGTCAAAAACAATAACGGAACGATGGTTCCGCTCAGCTCCTTCGTAACGATCAAGGAAATCTCCGGTCCGCAACTCCTTACGCGGTACAATCTGTTCCCCAGCGCGTCGCTCATGGGAATCAATCGTCCCGACAAAAGCACGGGACAGGCGATGGCGAAGATGGAAGGAATTCCGCTTCCTGACGGCTTCAGCTATGAATGGACCGGTATGTCGTTCCAGGAAAAACGGGTCGGCAACCAGACGATTATTATCTTCGCGCTGTCGATCGTGTTCGGCTTCCTGATTTTGGCGGCCCAGTACGAAAGCTGGTCGACGCCGCTGATCATCATGATGGCGGTTCCTCTCGGGGTTGCCGGGGCGCTCACGGCGGTCGTCGTCAGCGGCGTGGTCCACGGTAAAATGGAAATCAACCTGTACACGCAGATCGGTCTGGTGCTCATGGTCGGTCTCTCGGCGAAGAATGCGATTCTGATCACGGAATTCGCCCGGGAAAAGCGGCATCACGGCACGCCGTTGGTCCAGGCGGCCTACGAAGCGGGGCGATTGCGGCTCCGGCCGATCATGATGACGTCGTTCGCGTTCATCCTCGGCGTGCTGCCGCTGGTCGTCGCGTCGGGCGCCGGAGCCAACAGCCGCAACGCGATCGGAAGCTGCGTCTTCGGCGGTCTGCTCATGGAAACGATGGTCGGCGTGTACGTCTCGCCGGTCCTCTTCGTGATCATGCAGGGCTTCGCCGAGTACTGCGAGAAGCATATCAACGCCCGCTTGGAATACAGCCGTAAAAAAGCGGAACGCCACGCCGAAGAGGAAGACGAAATCATGGTCCGACGCGGCGATTGAGATCGTGTGGTCTCTTTTTCGTCATCCCCGCGCAGGCGGGGACCTAGACGGAAGATGTTGTCGACCGTTTGCATCCGTCAATAACGTGTGCAAGAAGCCTATTGAAATCTGTTCTCTAGGTCCCCGCCTTCGCGGGGATGACGGAATTTAGCTTTCAGAAAAGCGATTTTCTGAGATTTTCCATGTCCTTGCTTTCCGTCCGCCATCTGGCTCTCCGTCGCAACGACCGGCTCCTGTTGGACGACCTGTCGTTCGACGTGGAACAAGGGGAATACCTTGCGATCATCGGTCCGAACGGCGCCGGAAAGACGACGCTCTTGAAATGTATCGACCTGCTCCTGAATTCCTGGAGCGGTGAGATTTTTTTCGACGGAACCTCCGTCAAACGGATTCCGCGCAAAATCCTTTCCCGGCGAATTGCGTACGTTCGGCAGGCGATGCAGCCGGTCTTCGCGTTCAAAGTTCGGCAGATCGTCGAAATGGGGCGGTATCCGCATCTGAAGCCGTTTTCGCCGATTTCGGAAGCCGATCAACGGATCGTCGACGACGCCATGGAAACGATGGGCGTTACGGACCTTGCCGACCGGTTCGTCGACTCGCTCAGCGGCGGCGAACGGCAAAAGGTCCAAATCGCGGCGGCGCTCGCCCAGGAAGCCGACGTGCTGTTCCTCGATGAGCCGACGACCTATCTCGATTACAAACATCAACGCGAGATCGGCAACCTTCTGCGAACGTTCAACCAACAACGGAGGAAAACGATCGTCGAGGTAACTCACGACGTCAATCGGGCGGTCCTCGACGCAACTCACGTCATCGCCCTGTCCAACGGCTCGATTTGCTTCGACGGCAGTCCGAAATACCTGATGGAGCCGGAACATCTTCGGAGCATCTATCACGTCGACTTCCAGTTCGTCGACCATCCGACGCTGCCGCTCAAAATCGTCGTTCCGGGAGTTTAAGACGCGCTGCGCGGCTAAAACGCAAGCGGATCGCTGGACGCCGCCGGTTGGATCCCGTAAAATGGGGTTCATGAAACACTATCTTCTTTTTTTGGCGTTCGTTTTTTCCTGTTCCGTTTGTCCGGCCCTGGAGCTCGGCAATTCGGAAACCTTTGCGATCCGTTTTGACGACCGAACCGGCGTCCTCACGGAAATTCTTTCCAAAGGCGAAATAATCTCCCTCAAAGAGCCGGGGACGAAGCCGTACTCGGCGCAGTCCCCGGACAGCGCCGTCGTCCCGCAGTTCTTCGACGTGATGCAGGACGCGGACTGGATCTTCCACAAAAACCCGCCGAAGCTCGTCGAAATCAAAAAAGAGTCGGATTCCGTCGTCAACGCAACGTACAAACTCGGCGACTGGACCGTAATGTTTCGGTATTCCGTCGATATTCCCACGGCAACGCTCGGCCGAAACGTCGAACTGACTTGGAACGGCAAGGAACCGACAAAGCTCAAAAATTTCTGGATGGCGTACCCGACCTTTCCGTTTGAAACGAACGCCGAATTTTTCGTTCCGGCCCAATATCCCCCGAAAAAGTTCACGCCGGACAATTTTCCCCAGGGGGCTCGACAGGGAAGTTGGAAGGATTCCGCTCCGCTGGTCTTTCAACTCGACAAGACAAAGAGCGTGATCCTTCTTTCGGACAATTTGATCGACTACGCCGACAGACCGAGCAGCGGAATCGAGCGACGGGACGGCGGCGTGCGGCTGACGCAGAGTTTCGACGTCAAGGGACACGTCAAGCCGGGACTTGCGGGCAAGCAATACCTCGGCGTCGGATATTTAAAAATCGTCGACGGCGACTCGGAAACCGCGCTGCTCAAAATCCACGATTTGATGCGACGGCTCGGACACGTTGTCCCGAAGGACCGTCCGAAATGGTTCGAATCGGCGATCCTGTACAGTTTCCATCCCGGTGGAACCATCGGGAGCGGTTGCAAGGATCTCGGCGGGTTCGTTCCGGCGACGAAATTGTTGGATCGGATCAAGGAACTCGGCTGCAACGCGATCTGGTTGATGCCGCTGGAGGACAAGTCGATTTACCATCCGCGGGACTATTACAAATTTCAGGACGGCTTGGGTTCGACGCCGGAAAAAGCGGCGGAAGAATATCGAACCTTGGTGAAGCGGGCTCACGAACTCGGCTTGAAGGTTCTCCAGGACAACGTGCCGCACGGCGGGAGCAATACGAACGACCGGGCCAAAAAACATCCGGAATGGCTCGTGCAGGAAGAAGACGGTTCGACGCTCGATTATTGGTGTTTCGATTTCAATTGGCCGAGTTGGATCGACTACATGGCCGACGTGTCACGGTATTATGTGAAAGAGTACGATATCGACGGATACCGCGTCGACGCTTGCGGCGGGAGCAAGATTCCGAACTGGAATCCGGCGATTCCGTACAGTCGGGCGTCCCATTCGCAATCGCAGGGAGGCTTTAACATGCTCCGGGCGATTCGCAAGGCGGTGAAGGACCAGAAACCGGACGGCGCGATCCTCGCCGAGGTGAACGGCAGCATTTTCGGAGCGGTGAGCGACGCGGTGTACGATTTCGATTTATGTTACAGCGTGCTTCAGGACTCTCGCAAGCAGACGCCGGAAGAATTTGTGAAACGTTTACGCCGTTGGCTGCACGAACAACAGTATTCGGACATCCCCGACCTGCTGCGGTTGCGGCATGTCGAGTCTCACGATTCGCTACGGGGACAACTTTGGTACGGCGTCGAACCGCATCGGGCGCTGGTTGCGCTGACGGCGTTCATCCACGGCATTCCGCTCGTGTATCACGAACAGGAAGACGGCAATTTCGATGATGTACGCAAAATATTCTCACAACGGAATGTGTTACCGGAATTGCAAGGCGGCGACGCCGATTATCTTGCCGTCGATGTGCCGCCGGGCGTGTTCGCCGTGTTGCGTACCAAAGGGGACGACGCCTGCATCGCGATGATCGATTTTCGTGACAAGGTTGAGAACGGAACGCTTCGGATGCCGTTGAACAAACTTCCATCGATATTGAAAACGAAAGACGCCGAGGCTTGCTATGTTTCACCCCCTTGGATTTTGGACAAAATATCGAATATGGAGATTGTCGACGATCATGTTCAAATAAAGTATTTTTCGCCCGGTCCCTTTGGTGTCAATTTTATCGTTTTCAGGAAAAATCAGTCTGAAATCGACAAGTTGAAGGGTTTCAAAAACGTTATTGGGTCCATTTCGAAAGCGACACGAAAAGAGGAAGCTCCCGAGCAACTCAAGCCCGAAGTCGATGCGATTGTTTTTCCCTTGGAAAACAAATATACGGCTTACATTGATCCCAAAGACGGACTTCTCGCGTTGTGTAATTGGGAGAAAGATCCGTCTCTTCTCGGCAAAGCGGACCTGTTCCTGCCGCCCGAATACCTTGCAAAGGCCGAGAAACCGATTATCGTTCAAAAAGACAAAGAGATTACCGTCCACCGAAAGTTCGGAAACGCAACACTTGAAATCGTTTATTCCAACGAAGGAAAAAGGGATTACTTCCTTCCTTGTTTTCGGATGACGAGCCGTTGGACGGGAACGGACATTCCCCCCAATGCGGCAATTAACTTTTCGGTGCCCGACAGCCGATTTCCGCATTGGAACGTCCTGACGCCGTGGGATTTCTTTGTCGAACATTATCAACCACGACATTTGACAACGGACGGCGTTTACGGCTCCATCTATTGGCGACCGCAAGGAACGAACGTGATCTTCGATTCGTTGTTGACGCCGTTTTATCCGTTGCGCTCCAACAACTCGGTTTCATGCGGTCTGTTGCCGGTGCTTTTAGACGACACCCCACCGGCCCGTGTACGGATATTGGATCGAATCGGTGAAAAGAAGGAATTGTCGTTGCTCGTTTCGTGGACCGACGAAACGGCTCCCCGATTGGCGACGGAACCGGCGTTCACGTTGTTCTTCGGACTACCGCCGACCGATCCCAAAGATCCGCCGAATCCGAATTTCCGTCGCGCAATCGGCGGTTGGATTTACGAGAACGATCATTATCGATTGCGAATATCGCGGAGCGGTACGATTACGTCGCTCGATCGAAAAGTCTCGAACGACACGCAAAGAGCCGGGGATGGAGCGGAGCGCAATCCCCGGACCGGGAACGTCGCTCAATCCGAGGACTGCGCGGAGTACCGCTCCGTCCCCGGCTCTTTAATACGGCAAGGCGATCTTTACACCGATTACGGTTACAGCGACAAGAAAATGCGTTACGCCGCCGCGGACGACGTCGAAGCGGCCTGCCGAATCGTGCAGGACGGCGACGTGATGCGGCTGCGATTCGAAGGACAACTCCGGCATAACGGTCGCTTCGATTTGCTGCGGCCTCCCGTCGAGTATTTCATCGAATACGCTCTCGGCGACGATTCGGCGTTCGATCTGAATTACGGTGTCAAAACGTCCCGAATGCCGACCGACAACAAGGGCTTTCTCGCGGCGATCTTTCCCATGGATCGGGTCGAAACGTTCGAGTATTTTAAGGACGGGAAATCCGTTGCGACGGGAACGAACGTCGACGCCAAGGGAAGATCGCCGGAGTACCGGCTAAATGAGGTGGATGCCGCCGTGTTGAGATCGTCCGATCAATCGGTGTTGTTGCGGTTTTCGAATGTCGACGGGGATGCCGCGTCAAAGCTCTTTTTGGATCGTAAGAACTTTTTCGTAACGTTCGACGATCGCGATGCGGTCGGACCGCCGAACCGTTGGCGTTCGTTTGCCGCAACGGTTTTCGTCGACGACAAACAACAGAGCCCGAAGCGTCAGCGAGGGACCAACGCCGCTCCCCTCGCTGACGCGTCGGGCTCTGAAAATTCGATCATCGCCGACGGCGGGTTCGAAAATTCGTTCGGAAACGATCTCGTGTCGCTCCGAACCGGCGTCGTGTTGAAGGGAGACCGAAAACAGTTCGGCGGTTGGCAGACGCCGCAAGGAGGCTCGATATCCGTTTCGGAAAAACATTCCGGCAGCGCGTCGGCCCAGGTCGTCGGCGAAATCGCGAATTATCGACTCTTCGCCCAGGATCTCGACGCCAAGGCGTTTCCCGTCGGTTCGAAACTGAAACTCACGGCGTGGGTCAAAGGGGACAAGATCGAAAAGGGCCCCGAAGGTTGGCAGGTCGGCTGCATCCGCTTCGCCGCGCAAATCGGCGGTAAAATGCAATATTATTCGTCGCCGAATTTGCTCGGAACCTTCGATTGGAAACAAATCGTTGCCGAATTCGCCGTTCCGGAAAAGCTCGAACGCCTCACCGTCCAGGTCGGTCTCAACGGCGCTTCCGGTACGCTGTGGATCGACGACGTGGAAATTTTCGTTGAACAATAACGTCGAAGACACGCTGCGCGGTTAAAACGCAAACGATCGGCAAGCCGTGTGAAAATTTAGTTTTCTTTCAAAAAATCCTTGAACGCGGCGTCGAGTTCGTCGGTACTCATCCCGGTCAACTGGACGATCGACTGCCGCGTGTCCTTTTGCTCGTAATGCAGCCGAAGCAACACGACAAGCGGATCGCGCAACCGACCGTTTTCGTAAAACATGAGAAAATAAAACATCGCCGCCGATTGATCGTAGAGCGAACCCATTTTTTCGTGAGACTTCCAATCCCGACCGTCGATGTCCGCGAGATCCGAAAACGGCAGAAAAAAACGATCGTTACGGAAATTCCGTTTCGCCGACCGGATCCGGCCGCTGTTCTTGTTGCCGATCACGTAATATCCGGCCTCGTCGACCTGGAGCGTTTCCATGAGCATCGCGACGCCCTCCCGGAGCCAGGTGTTCAACGGCTGTTCGTTTTTCGCCACGCCACTCAACAGTTGGTTCCCGGCGATGTTTTTCGTTTCTTGAAACAGTTGATGCGTCGACTCGTGATACATGATCGACAGGGAACCGCTGACGTAAAAATAACAGCAACCGTCCTTGTTGGTATATCGGTACATTCCGGCGAACCGTTCGGGTTCCTTTTCGCCCCTTGCCTTTTCGGCCCGGAGAAAATCTTCACGGTCCCGATAGAGAACGATTTTGTGCCGCCGAAGCGGCGCGGGGACCATTTTGCCGTTGAAAAGCGTCGCAAGCTGCGCGTCGGTCGCCATGTAACGGAAAAACAGCAGCTTCCAAGCCCGGTAGAGATTCTCGTTCTGCCGGAGCATCCGAACGCCTTCCTCGATGCCGTGATTCGTCGTCAGATCGTAGTGTTCCGACTCGATTTTCCAACCGTTTTCAATCGCCGAATGCCTTCGGATGTCTTCCGTTTCGGGAATCCATTCGCCGTTGCAATACCGTTCTCCTTTTTCGTAACGGTCGACCGCTTTCTTCGGGATCCAGCCGAAGCGTTCATGATCGACGAAATCCTTTTTCAGTCGCTCGACTTCCCACGGCGTTCGCCATTCGCCCTTGTATTTGACGAATCCGAAGACGGTTCGAAAACCTTCGTGATCGGGGTTCGCGTGGAGTCCGGCGACCGCCAACTGGACCGCCAGGGAACCCCGCTGGTCCTTGACCGCCGTCTTGGCCAGCAACTGGAGCCGCTTGGCGTAGTTCGTCCGGATCGTACGAAATTGAATCCGCCAAACGTCTTGCGGCGCCAACGCGACGCCCGATTCTTTTTCCAACGCGTCACCGGACTTTTCCGAAGCCGTTTCGCCGGAGAGAAAAAGGACCGCGTATTTTCTCGGCAGGTTGCTCGGCAGTCCCTTCGGAAGGTCCAAGGTTCCCACGGCGAGCGGAAAACTCGGCAGAAAAATTTTGTCGGGCTCCGATGGCAACACGGCGGACCGTGTCTGCAACGTCTCCGCACGGAGTCCCTGTTTGGCGGCCCAGTCGGCAAGCTTTTCCAAGTCGTTACGATACTCGACCGTCGCCTGGTTCGCCGCCTGCCGCAAGGCGTCGGGGGGCGCCGCTTCAAGAAATATCGCAAAAAGAGATAATAGGGCGAAGAAAATTAAACGAAAATTTTTCATGACGGCTTATCTGTTCGGCCCGGGGACTGCGCCGGAGTACCGGCTTCGTCCCCGGCTCTTTTTGGTGAAAAATAGATTCTACCGTAAAGGTCCCTCGAAATGAAGAACTCGCAACTTGATGGTCGAAACGCGGTGATTACCGGCGCTTCCGGCGGTATCGGCAAGGCGACGGCCGATATTCTGGAACAAGCCGGCGTTTCGGTCTTAAGACATGCTCACCGAACAGTAGGAAAAAATTTCCTGAACGCCGATTTTTCGACGCCCGGCGAATCCGATCGGTTCGTCGACGCCGTATTCGAACGCTTGCCGAAGATCGATCTCTGGGTGAACGCCGCCGGCGTCGACCTGATGTCGGCCGAGCTGAAACATTTGTCCTTCGACGAACGACTGCGGCGGCTCATGGAGGTCGACGTGTTCGCAACGCTGAGCCTGTCGCGGCGAGTCGGACAGCGGATGAAAGAACAAGGCGGCGGAACGCTCGTCTTTTTCAGTTGGGACGGCGTCGCCGATGGTTTGGCCGGGGAAACCGCTCAGCTTTACGGAGCGGCAAAAGGAGCCGTCCTCGGATTCTGTCGCTCCCTGGCCGCGACGCTCGCTCCGGAAGTCCGTGTTCGCTGCCTGTCGCTCGGCTGGATTCGAACCCGTTGGGGCGATCAGGCTTCCGAAACGTTTCGACGGTTCGGAGCCGAACAGTCGCTGCTCGGACGCTGGGGCGAACCGGAAGACGTCGCCGAAACCGTTCTTTGGCTCGTTTCGCCGTCCGCCGACTTCGTCGACGGCATCGACTTGCGGCTCAACGGCGGAAAGAAACCGGCCGACGTCGATCGATAGCGAGCCGGACATCGACATGCGGCGAAACGGGGAATCGCTAATTCAAACGAATCAGGTCGCCCTGAACGACGACTTCCTGATCGGCTTCGATTCGGACGTCGCCGCCGTGGGAACGAAGCAGAAGCTCTGCCGCCGCAATGCTCAGCTTGCCGGGAAGTTGGATCGCCGCGTCGCGCTGGCAAATCCGGATCGTCGGACCGTTCAAGCTCTTGCCGATCTCGACGAGCTTACGGCCGTCGTGGGCGACGACTTGGATCGGCGAGTCGCCCTTCAACACGATGACGTTGTTGTCGCGAACCTCAAACCCTGAAACAGAAGAATCGGCGGAAGAATCGGCCCCGGAAGCACCGAGAACGCCGAAAATGATCGGAACCGGCCAATGCAACGGCTGCGCCAGCAGCACTCGATCGGATCGCCGAACACGGACACCGCTCAACGATTCCAGCCAGGCTTCCTGAATCGAGTCGCTTTCCTCGCCCGGAAACGCAATGAGAGACACGCCGCTCCGCTCCGGATGGTGGTCGTCCAAACATTTTCCGACCAGCATCGAAGCGGCGGCAAGATTCGGCGTATCCATTGGCGACGATTGAAAGAGGGCGGTGAAGTCGATACAATCCCAATACGGTTTATCGACGAAAAGCTTCGGTCGGTTGAGTCGTTTGCGGGAAATCATTCGGAAATTGCGACGAAATAATGTCAGTCGAATGCCGTTTCGCAGTATAGATTTTTTCAAACCTTTACCCTGAAAGTTTCTATGAACACGGTCCGAATTCTGGCGACTTCGGTCGTCTTGCTTGTTGCCGTTTCGGTGTTCGCCGCTGAAATGCAGCGACCGAACGTCGTGCTGATCTACTCCGACGATCAAGGAGCCGTCGACCTCGGCTGTTACGGAACAAAGGACGTTCTGTCTCCGAACATCGACGGGTTGGCGAAAAGCGGCGTTCGTTTCACGCAAATGTACGCCCCGGCACCGGTCTGCTCCGCTTCCCGAGCCGGCCTGATGACCGGCAAAATGCCGACCCGTGCCGGTGTTCCCGCCAACGTGTCCTGCATGTTCGGACGCCCCGGAATGCCGACCGAGCAGTACACGATCGCCGAACTTTTCCACGATGCCGGTTATCGGACGGGTCTGTTCGGAAAATGGCATCTCGGATACTCGCCCGAGACGATCCCGACCGCACAGGGATTCGACGAACACTATGGGATCATGGGCGGCGTCATCGACAACTGGTCGCACTACATCTACTGGGAAGGCGCCTGCCGACACGATCTTTGGAAGAACGGCAAGGAAATCTACGAACCGGGGCAGTATTTTCCTCAGCGGATGACCGACGAGTGCATCGACTTCATCAAGCGGAACAAGGAGAAACCGTTTTTTACGTACGTTGCCTACAACATTCCGCATTATCCGGTGCAGCCGACGACGGAAACGATGGAATCGTATGAAAACGTCGTTCCCCAAGAAGTTCTCTACGCCGGCAAGTTCAATTCGACGGTCGACGTTCGGCGGCTGTACACGGCGTTCCTGACCGACATGGACAAGCAGATCGGCCGGATCGTCGAAGCATTGGAAAAGGAAGGGCTGCGTGAGAACACGATCATCGTGTTCCAGGCGGATCAGGGACATTCCTTCGAGGAGCGAACCGGCTACGGCGGCGGTTGGGCCGGTCCGTATCGCGGCGGCAAGTTCAGCATGTACGAAGGCGGCATCCGGGTTCCTTCCGTGGTTTCCTGGCCGAAGTCGTTGCCGAAGGACGTCGTCAGAAATCAGATACTCAGCGGCTGCGACTGGATGCCGACCCTGGCGGAGCTCTGCGGCGTCGCGTTTCCGAAACAGGAACTCAAGGAAGTGATCGACGGCAAGAGTTTTGCCGACGCGTTGAAGAACGACGGACCGTCGCCGCATGAAGAACTCTATTGGGACGTCAAACCGCTCAACGGACAATGGGCCCTCCGCAAAGGAGACTGGAAGTTGCTCGCCAATCCGATCGACGTGTCGAAGCCGACGCCGTGGAACATGAATAATCCGAGGTTTCCGCAACAACCTCCCGAGCCGCCGCTGGTCCTGATCGACTTGAAAAACGATCCCGGCGAAACGACGAACCTCGCCGAAAAGCATCCGGAAGTCGTCGAAGAACTGAACGGCATCCGGACGAAATATCTGGAAAGATTGAAAAATTAGGGGCTTTCATTATTTTTCGTCGGAAGCGAGGGACATTTTTCCTTGACTTTCCCGTCGATGACAATTAACATTAAGGTACCTTGGAAAATTCTGAAAACGAGCTGCGACCTGTGGTCGCAGTCTTAAAGAATCAAGAGGTGTTTTCGGTTTCAACGACGTCAGGATGGATTTTTCGAGGTGCCTTTTGGCGAATCTGCGAAAACGGAATCGATTGTGTTCGGGTAGCGGAGTCCGTTGCCGAACAAGTTTACTGTTTCGTTAACGCGGTGCCAAGTTGCTGTCCTTTTTTCCAGTTTACTATTTGAAAGGTATTGTCATGGAAAAGTTTTCGTTGCGTTTTCTCGCGAAGCGTGGCCGTTTAGTGAAGGGAGGCAAGCTGCAAGGCTTTACTCTCGTTGAACTTTTGGTGGTCATCGCGATCATCGGCATCTTGATTGCGCTGCTGTTGCCGGTCATTCAAGCGGCCCGGGAAGCGGCACGACGAGCCCAGTGCATTACGAATCTCAAACAAATCGGTATTGCCGTCCACAATTTCCACGATACCGTTCGCGGCTTGCCGCCGTCGATGATCGGCTCCGAAAACGGAGCGGACAATAATCGTTGGAACCGGGTGCTGATTTGGCCGCTCTTGTATCCGTATCTTGAACAGACCCAGCTCTTTGACGAATACGACACCACGGTCTTCAACGGCAACACCGGTTTCAGCGTTTGGTATTCCAACGCTTGGTGGAATCTCGCCAACGCGGCAACGGCTGGAGCCCTCAATGAAGCAGGCCGCAATCGCCATGGGTCGGTCGCGACCATCCGCTGTCCGACACGTCGCGGCGGCGGACCGTGCATCGTCACCGAATATCTGCTCCCGTCCTCCTGTAACGACGACGGAACCGGCAGCGGCGCGGGGCTTTCCGCGGGACCTCGTGGTGATTACAGCCCTGTTTTGTGCGTTTATAAAGCGGACAAAAGCGTCTCGCAGAACGCCATTCACTGGCACGTCGGCAACAGCGGCGCGCAAATCCAGTTTGACGCCAGTCCGTTTCGCCAAGCGGTATTGACCAGCGGCAACGGCCGAACTTGGCTTCCCCGTGACACCATGGCGTGGTGGGCCGACGGTTCTTCCAATCAGTTCCTTGTTTCGGAAAAGCATATTCATCCCAATGCGTTTGAAAGGTGCGAGGATTCCGGCATTTTCCGTGCCGATTGCTCGATTTTGAATTTCGGCGAAAACCGTCGTTTTGCCAGCATGAGATATTTTTACGTTCGCGCTGAAAACGCCGGGGGTGCGACCGCTGCAATCAACGATTATTACGAAGGTTTTGCACGGATCAACGATCAAAACACGAACGCTTTCGGCAGTTGGCATCCGGGCGTGTGCAATGTGCTGCTCGGTGACGGAGCCGTCTTTTCGCTGGCGGTAACGGTTACCGCGAATCCGATCCTCGCGGCGTATTCTCGCGTCAACGACGGCGTCAACGTGTCCTTGCCGAGTTTCTGAAAACCCGGGAACGTTTGCCGATTGGGGGCGGCGGCAGCGTTGGGAGCGTTTGCCGATGGGGGGTGGAACATGGAGCAAAATACAGCGAGAAAGTCATTGACTTTTGAATCTTCGGCCTGAAAGGCTATTGCATTTCAGCCCAGGGCAAGGCGTACTCGCCGCCGCCCTGGGACCGGTCGTATTCGCCAACCGCCGCCCTGTAAGGGCAATGCCAAGCCGGTGTTGCACTGCCCTTCAGGGCGAACAATCCTTGAGGTTCGCCAACCCAGGGCGACGCCTTCGGCTCTGCCTTGGGCTGTGATGCAATGCCCCTTCGGGGCGAAATCGGTAAAAGACCAACTTTTACGCGACACTCTCGATTTTTCGCTGTATTTTGCTCTCTTTTTCGCCCCCAATCGGAAAACGTTTCGAGGGAGTGACTTTTATCCCTTATTTTCTTGACAACGTCGACGGGATCAATTATCCTGAAAATAGTGTGGGGTTTTATCTGAAAGCTTCGTGCCCGGTTTGTCGATCTCCTGCGATTGTGAAATGAATCACGTCTTGGGGGATGTTCTTTCAGCAAAGCCTGTGTTTCTATTTCCTATTAGAAAGGTATTGCCATGGAAAAGTTTGTGTTGCGGTTTTTCGCGAAACGTGGCTGTCTGAGGGGGAGGGGTAAGTTGCGAGGATTTACTCTCGTTGAACTTTTGGTGGTGATCGCGATCATCGGCGTCTTGATCGCGCTGCTGCTGCCGGCCATTCAGGCGGCCCGGGAAGCGGCACGGCGTATGCAATGTGCGAGCCATATGAAACAAATTGGTATCGGCATTCACAATTTTCACGATACCATGAAAGGCCTGCCGCCGTGCGGGATCGGTATCAACCGGGCGACGATGTGGTTGTTTCTCTATCCGTTCATCGAACAGCCGCAGCTCTATGATAAAGTTGTCGAACGTAACTTCGATCAGGAATTCAATCAGGCTTGGTGGGGACATTCCGGTAATCCCAACGGTGCATTGGGGACAAATTCGGATGAAGTTCGCAGGCAATTCGGCTCCGTTCCGATCTATCGCTGCCCCTCGCGCCGTGGCGGAGGTCCGCTTTACATCAAATCGGAGGAATTCGTGCAAGTGACGGGAAACATTCCACCGGGCCCGCAAAGCGATTATGCCGCAGTCATGGCCTACGACGGTGAAATGCAGAGTGCCACCGATATAGCGCCGGATGCGGCCAACTCCCGTATGGTCGAAGCTTGGAGCAGAACATGGAGAGACAATTGGGGAGATAACAAGGTGAATTTCTATCAACCGTTTCGGGGGCCGTTTCGGGTTTTTCTCTCCAAAAGCGTCTCGCCAACTCACGGAACCCGAGAGAAAGCTTGGGGGTGCCGCGACGATTTCTCCTGGTTGTCGGATGGAACCAGCAATCAAATTCTTGTGGGAGAAAAGCATATTCATCCCACTTATCTCGGGCTCTGCAACGACAGTGGCGCCGCCCCGTACAGTAATTTGTACTACAGCGATTGCGGTTATCAGGCGGGCGGTCAACACCGTAACTTTGGCGCATTCCGAGGTTTTGCGTTCCGATTCAGAGGCAGCGACTGGGTTGTCGAAGATACTGAATGTAGTATTGCACGTCCCAATGACCACTTGACCGACAACCTTCGTAACCGAGCCTCTTTCGGCAGCTATCATCCCGGCATCTGCCATTTCCTTCTCGGCGACGGCGCCGTCAAGGGCCTCGGCGTGACCACGCCAGTCGGGGAAGTTCTGTTGCCGCTGAGCGTTGTCAATGACGGCAAAAGCGTGACGATTATGGAATAGAATCGTCGGTCGATCAACCGCGTCGTCTGCCGACGCGGTTTGGAAAAAAACTTTGCCGAGCTCTTGAAACGGGATCCTGAAGCGGCGACAATGGAGAGATCCCGCTACTCCGGGATCACAGGTCCCGGCTCTTCCGGGCTTTCGGGACCACAGGTCCCGGCTCCTAAGCTCTTGCAAATCAATCTTCTTTGGAAAAACAAATGATGAAACGATTACGTGTTTTTTCGTTGGCGCTGTTCGCCGTTTTTTCGATTTCCACACTGTTCGCGCAGGACGCCGATCCGTCGACGCTCGTCGGCAAGGTGATGTGCGGCTACCAAGGTTGGCATCACGCCGACAAAGACGGCTCCGGGTTCGGCTGGACCCATTACGGAGCCCACGGCAAGTTCGAACCGGGATTCTGCTGCTTCGATCTCTGGCCCGATATGAGCGAAATGGACGACGACGAAAAATTCGCGACGCCGTTCAAACACGCCGACGGTTCCACGGCGTACGTTTTCAGTCCCCATGTCAAGAAAACCGTCGTCCGACATTTTCAATGGATGAAGGACAATAAAATCGACGGCGTCTTCCTGCAACGCTTCATCGGAGCGACGACGGACGAAAAGCGTCGCAACGCCCGACAGAACGTCATGGAAAACGTCCGGGCCGGCGCCTCGCAACACGGCCGGACCTGGGCGATGATGTACGACCTTTCCGGCGCGAACGGGGAAATGCTTCCCAATGCGTTGATCGCCGACTGGAAACGCCTGATCGACGAAAACAAGATCACGTCGGACAAAATGTATCAAAAACATAACGGCAAGCCGGTCGTCGCGGTTTGGGGAATCGGCTTCAACGACAACCGGAAATATACGCTCAAACAATGTCTCGAACTCGTCACGTTCCTGAAAGACGATCCGAAATACGGCGGCAACACCGTGATGCTCGGCATTCCGACCTATTGGCGGGAATTGAAAGGCGACAGTCTCAAGGATCCGTTGCTGCACGAAATCATTCTCAAAGCGGATATCGCCAGTCCGTGGACCGTCGGTCGCTACAAAACGCCGAAAGGCGCCTTCGATTACGCCGCCAACACGGCTTACGACGATTTGGCTTGGTGTACGAAAAACGGCAAGGAATTCCTGCCGGTCGTCTATCCGGGGTTCAGTTGGTATAATCTGATGAAAGCCCGTGCAACGGAAGCCCAACTCAATGCGACCCCCCGTTTGAAAGGCGAATTTCTCCAAACACAATACGACGCTCATCTCGCCGGCGGCGTCCGAATGATCTACCAGGCGATGTTCGACGAAATCGACGAAGGCACCGCGATCTTTAAGTGTTCGAATAATCCCCCGGTCGGCGAAAGTCCCTTTTCGACTTATGAGGGACTCCCCAGCGACTTTTACCTGAAACTTGTCGGTAACGCGGCGGAAGCCTTGAAAAAGAGTCCGAAGCAGCAGCCGAAAGAACGTCCGAAACAAGCTCCGCTGCCGCCGGCTCCGGGAAAATTCGTGGGCAGCGGTCCCGGTGTCGACTTTTCCAAGGAAACGCCAGTCGTCGCGACCTCGTATTTCTATTGGTACGACACGCCGAGCAAAGCCCATATTTTGAACGCCGACGGATCCGACGCGCTGACCGACCATCCGCCGACGCTGGAAGGAATCAGTTGGAAGTCCGTCGACTGGCATAAAGCGCAACTCGTCGACATCGAAAAGGCCGGAATCGACGTCGCGATCCTCGTCTATTGGGGAACACCGGAAAAACAGCAGCCCGGAGGATTCGCGTTCAGCAACGAAGGCATTCCGCCGATGGTCGAAGCCCGGGAAAAACTTCTCGCCGAAGGAAAAAAACCGGCCGGTATCGCAATGTTTTACGATACCAGCACGCTGATGCACAATGCCGAGAAAATCCAAGTCGACCTGACGAAGGACGAAGGAAAGCGTTGGTTCTACGCAACGATTCGGGATTTCTTCTCGCTGGTTCCGCCGAAACATCGAGCGACCATCGACGGCAAACCGGTCGTTTTTCTTTACGCTGCGGCCTTTGCCCGAGCGGTTGACGACACGCTGTTCCCCGCCGTCAAGGAAATGTTCAAGAAGGAATTCGGCTGCGACCTGTTTATCGTCAAAGAAGCGAGTTGGCCGGGCAAAGCGGACAGCGTGTATCGCTGGGGCGCGGCATTGAAACCGCAACTTTTGGAAACCGCCGCCGTGGGTCCCGGATACGATCACTCCGCCGTCAGGTCGCGCAAGCCGCTGGTCAATTCCCGCGACGACGGCAAGTTTTACGAATTTTCCTGGGAACAGCTTTTGCTCAAGGATCCGAAAACCCGGGCGAAATGGGTCCACGTCGAAACCTGGACCGAGTATCATGAAGGAACCGAAATCTGCGAAACGAAAGAATACGGACGAAAATACATCGACCTGACGAAGCGCTACGCCGACCTGTTTCATCGAAACGTTCAACTCAAAGAGATTTCCGTCCAGCCGAAATTTCCGACGCCGAGCGGAACGCCGGAAAAAGACTCCGGAATCGCGGCGGTCAATTTCGGACCGGCCCAAAACGGCGACGGCCCCCTGGAAATTCGCGACGTAAAAAGAGGCGACGGCGAAACCGTCAAGGCTTGGCGTGTCGCCGGGAAATATCTTTATTTCAACATCACGGAGCCTTATTTCGCTCCGGCTCCGGGAGCGGAATATGAATTGGTCGTCGAATACCTTCCGCCGGAAAACGCCGCCGACTGCTGTCCGTGGCTCACGATTCAGTATGACAGCGCGGATCCGGCTCTCAGCGGTACGGCCAGACATTTTCGCGGTTCGGTCGTCAAGAACCTGAAACCGGACGAAAAATCGTCAGGCCGTTGGAGCGAAGCGGTGTTTCCGATCAAGTATCCCGGTTTCGGACGCGGCGCGAACGGCGCCGATTTCCGGATCGCGATTCCAAGCGGCGAAGTCTTCCTCCGAAAAATCACGCTCCGAAAGATTTAAGGACCTGTCCAGAAATAATCTTTACAACTGTACAAATTTGATTGCCGCTTCAACCCCCAAGGGGAGCGTTTTCAGATTGGGTGCGGAAATGATCGTGAAAAGTCGAGAGAGTCGCGTAAATTTGATATTTAACCGATTTCGCCCCGGAGGGGCATTGCATCACAGCCCAGGGCAGAGCCGAAGGCGTCGCCCTGGGTTGGCGGCCCCCAAGAAATGTTCGGCCTGAAAGGGCAGTGCAACCTCGGCTTGGCATTGCCCTTACAGGGCGGCGGCTGGTGAATACGACCGGTCCCAGGGCGGCGGCGAGTACGCCTTGCCTTGGGCTGAAATGCAATGGCCTTTCAGGCCGAAGATTCAAAAGTCAACAACTTTCTCGCGGTATTTTGCTCCATCTTTCGCCCCCAATTGGAAAACGCTCCCACCCCCAAGTTACGGCGGAGTACCGCCTCCACTTGGGGCTCTTTGGATCGTTTATTTCTGGACAGACGCCGTTGAGACCGAAAGCATCTCTTCATTTTTTATGACCGGGACCACAGGTCCCGGCTCGTTTTCGGAATTTTCCGAGGCTCCCTTTAACGGAGGTTTCCATGCAACGGCTCCTTGTTTTTTTCCTGATGATGTCTTTGAGTTCTCAACTTTACGCGGAGGAAAAGTTCCGACTCGGAATTATCGGGACGACAACCTCGCATGTTCCGGCGTTCGTCAAGACGATCAACGCACCGGACGCCGAGGCGCCGTTCAATTTTTGCCGGGTCGTCGCGGCCTATCCCGGCGGAATGCCGGACAATCCCAACAGTTGGGGCCGTGTCGAACAGTTTGCCGAAGAACTGGAAAAACAAGGGATCAAACTGTATCCGACCATCGAAGCCCTGTTGCCGAACGTCGACGGCATCCTCCTCGAAAGCGTTGACGGTCGACCGCATCTCGAACAGGCCAAACCGGTGATCGCCGCAGGCAAACCGCTCTTCGTCGACAAGCCGATGGCGGGCTGCCTCGCCGACGTCCTGGAAATCTTCCGGTTGGCCGACGAGAAAAAAGTTTCGATCTTTTCCGCATCGTCGCTTCGCTACGCCGCCGGATACCAAAAGATGAGAAACGAACAGCCGCTCGGAAAAATCCTCGGTTGCGACGCTTGGAGTCCGTGCAGCCTCAACGAAAAGCATCCGGACCTTTTTTGGTACGGAATCCACGGCGTCGAAACACTCTTCACGTTGATGGGAACCGGTTGCCAAACGGTCAGCCGAACACAAACCGAAGGGGCCGAATTCGTCGTCGGCGTCTGGGACGGCGGCCGTGTCGGAACGTTCCGGGGAATCCGCGCCGGCAAACCGGGTTACGGAGCTGTCGTCTTCGGAGAAAAAGGAAACGGCGACGCCGGATCCTACGACGGATACAAACCGTTGGTCGCGGAAATCTGCAAGTTTTTTCAAACAAAAATCTCGCCGGTCGATCCCCGGGAAACGATCGAGATGTTCGCCTTCATGCAGGCCGCCGACCTCAGTAAGGCGAACGGCGGCGTTCCGATTTCCGTTGCCGAAACGATCGACAAGGCGAAAGCCGAAGTTTCGATTCCCGTCGCCCTGCAAATTTCCGTAACCGGCGCCGTGCAATGGGACGGCAAGACCATTGAACTCGAAAAACTCGCCGAAATGCTCGACGCCCTTGCCGTCTCGAAACCGAACAGTCGGGTCAAGGTCGTACTCCGCGCCGAAAAGAACACGCCGCACGAGGTCGTTCTCGCCGTCTGCGACAACCTCGGCAAGGCAATGCTCGCCAACTTTCTGTACGAACGGTGAGCGGCGCAAGGCTTTCGCCAAAGAATAAACCGTCTCCGTTTTCGATAGGGAACTTTCTGGCGAGAGCCTGGAAAACGTCCTCGTTGTCCTGTATAATCGCTGGTCGCTCGCGCCGGTTTCTACGGAGTTTCTTGCTGAGTTGTCCGACGTTACCGCTTCATCACCAACAACATCGAGGAGCAAATTTCAAAACCGGGGTTTCCGGGACCTCAAATTCCAGCTCTTTGAATCGACTTTTCCATGAATTCAACGCCGTCCCGCGAAGACCTTGCCTTTGCTTATCTCGACACGCTGCCGTTCGAACCGTATCCGTTTCAGGAAGAAGCGGTTCTTGCATGGTTTTCCGCCGAACAGGGCGTTCTGGTCTGCGCTCCGACCGGCATGGGAAAAACCCTGATTGCCGAAGCCGGAATCTACGAAGCGATCAAAACCGGTAAGAAAGCGTATTACACCTCGCCGTTGATTGCCCTTTGCGAACAAAAATATCGCGAAATCCAACACGCCCTCGAACGCTGGGGATACAACAAGCACTACGTCGGTCTCGTGACGGGAAACCGTCGCGAAAACCCCGACGCCCCGATCCTCGTCGTCGTCGCGGAAATTTTGTTCAACCGATTGCTGGCGGCGCAAGGTCATTCTCCTTCGGCGACGTTTGCGCCGTCTGACGCGAAGCGACCAACGGGAGCGAACTTTGTCGCCGGAGCGGAAGCTCCTGGATGCCTGGACGGCAGGTCCTGGAGCGAAGTTTCGACCGTTGTGATGGACGAGTTCCATTATTTCGCCGACGAGGAACGCGGCATGGTCTGGGAATTCACGTTGGGACTCCTTCCCCAACACGTTCGGACGCTGCTCATCTCGGCGACGGTCGGCAACGCGTACGAATTCGTCGCTTGGTTGCGCGACCATCAGCAACGAAAACTGACGTTGGTCGAATCGAAGGAACGGAAAGTTCCGTTAACCTATCATTGGGTCGGCGACGAATTATTGACCGAACAGCTCGAAATCATGGTTCGCGGCGACGAGGAAAGCCGGTTCACGCCGGCCTTGGTTTTCTGTTTCGACCGCAACGAATGTTGGGAGATCGCGGACCAGATCCGAGGCCGCGACATGATCACGCCGGAACGGCAGAAGGAAATCACGAAACTGCTCGAACAGTATGATTGGACACAGGGAGCCGGTCCGAAACTCAAACAGATCCTGATCCGGGGAATCGGAATCCATCACGCCGGAGTGTTACCGAAATACCGTCGGATCGTCGAAGATTTTTTTCAACGTAAATTGCTCTCCTACTGCGTCTGTACGGAAACGCTGGCCGCCGGAATCAATCTGCCCGCGAGATCCGTTATCTTGCCGAGCTTGATGAAAGGACCGTCTGGCGACAAAAAAATGCTCGAATCGAGTTCCGCTCATCAAATCTTCGGCCGCGCCGGTCGACCGCAGTTCGACACGCAGGGATTCGTCTTCGCTCTGGCTCACGAAGACGACGTAAAGATCGCCCGATGGAGAGCGAAGTACGACCAGATTCCCGAGGACACGAAGGATCCCGTGCTTCGTGAGATGAAGAAAAAAATGAAGAAAAAGCAGCCGACCCGGCGGACGACCGAACAGTATTGGAGCGAAGAACAGTTTTTCAAACTCAAAGACTTACCCCCCGCCAAGTTGACCAGTCGCGGCGAGTTTCCGTGGCGGTTGTTGGCCCATATCATTTCGCTGGACCACGACATCGAACCGATCCGAAAAATCGTTGCGCGGCGTCTCATGGGAGCGAAACGGCTCCACGTCGGACAAAAGTCGCTCGACGAAATGCTCCTCACGCTCTGGACCGCCGGATTTATCAAACTCGATCCGGAACCGGTCATCGAAACGGAAGAAAACGTCCGTCCTCCCCGCGAAGGCGGGGACCTAGACGAAAAGCCTTCCAGTTCGTTTGCATCGTTACAGAACCGGACAATGGAAACGATGCAAACGGAGGTTAAGCCGAACACTCTAGGTCCCCGCCTTCGCGGGGATGACGAGAAAAACGCAAGCGAAAACAAAATTGTTTTTCGTTATGCGTATCCCACGGAGCGTCTTCCGTTGCTGATGAAGTTGCGCGGCGTCAATCCGCTGTACGGCTTGTTCCTGCTGAAGCATCTCGGCATCGCGGACCGGGCGGAGCGGTTGCAGGCCTTCGAGAGTTTGTTGGAACTTCCGGCGTCGATCGGGCCGAACGTTCGCGTACCGAAACAGGATGTTTTGCCGAACGGGCCGTTGTCCATGGAGCGGCTCGATCCGACGCTGTTGACGCTCGGCTTAGCGACGGTCGAGGAACTCGTTCCGAAAACCGAAGAGGAAATCGAAGAGGAACGCGAAAAACGGCGACATTTCGCCGGTTGGCTCGAAGAACGGGTCTTCGTGATTTCGTTGGCCGAAAAATTGAAACGGCTTTTCGAATTCGATTATCCGAAAGTTTTCGTGAAAATCAATCCGGTCTGGGCGGCGGGGGAAATCCTGCTCGAATTCCAGGGCGATTTCAACAAATATATCGTCGCAAAATCTTTGCAGAAACAGGAAGGCGTGATCTTCCGACATCTTTTGCGGTTGATCCTGCTGCTCGAAGAGTTCGTCGACATGGCGCCGGAAGACGGTTCGGCGGCGGAATGGAAGGCCGACATTCAATCGATGCTCGATCAACTGATCGCCTGTTGTCGGACCGTGGATCCGCAGAGTACCGAAGAAACGCTCGAACGGGCCAAGGAACCGAGCCTCGACGAAACGATTTAGGGTACGGTTTCGCAGAATTGCGTCATCCCCGCGCAGGCGGGGACCTAGACGGAAGACGTCATTGACCGTTTGCATCCGTCAATAACGTGTGCAAAGACCTATTAAAATCTGTTCTCTAGGTCCCCGCCTTCGCGGGGATGACGAAACTATTTCTTTACAGATTCTGCGCCCGTTGCGACGTCGAATGAAACGGTCGCCCCGTCGGCGAGTTCGACGGTCAACGTGTCGCCGACGAACGAGACGAAGCGAACGAATCTCGATGTTCGATCCCGATCCGAATCGCGACGGAACACGAGCTTGCCTTCGGTCGCCAGATCAAGGGAAACGAGCACGTTGCCGCCGACCGGTTCGGACGTTTTCTCCAAAATCACGTAAAGTCTTCCAAATTTCTGCAATATTTGAACGTCGGCGCGGAACGGTTGCGGTTTCGACGCCGCTTTGACGGCGGTCCGTTCGAAGACCGGCGTGTACCGTTCACGGAACAACAAACCGTCGTCGCTCCAGACCGGTTTGCCGTCCTTGACCGCGAACACGGCGCTGCCGTCGGAACGAAACTCGACGCCGTTCCACTCCACCGCAAAGCCGGAGATAGGTATCAGCAAAAGCACAAAAAAAAATCGCAACATTGTTCGACAATAGTGTTCGCAAAAAATCAACCGTCATCCCCGCGAAGGCGGGGACCTAGAGAGTAAATTTTCCAACCCTTTGCATCGCCGCAAGTTATAGAGTGTACAAACGGTTGACAACGCCTATCGTCTGGGTCCCCGCCTTCGCGGGGATGACGGAGTTTTTCTACGGTTCGATCGCTCGTTTGACGGCGGCGCCCCAGAATCGGCCGAGGACGTCGGCTCCCGGTTTGTTCGGATGCAGGAAAAAGTCTCCGGCGGCGCCCTTTTCCGGCAGGAAAACTCTTTCGGCGTTCGTCTTGAAATAGTTGAACGCGTTGACGTCACCGAGGAACACGCAACCCTTCACAGAGGTTTTTTCATAATAACCGACCAGCGTTTCCAACTCCGGCCAATAGGCTCGCAGCCGAAGTTGCCCTTCGAGCAAATACGTTGAACTGTTTTGCGTCGTCGGACTATACCAAATGGGGCGATGGATCACGATTTTCGCCGTCGGAAAGTCGTCGAGCAGTTTGTCGGCGATTTCCTTCATGTTCCGGCGATAATCTTCCGGCGAGACCGGCGAGCCGTTCGGCCCTTTGACCGCGCTGTCGTTCGTTCCAAGCATGATCGAGAAGATCAATTCGGTGTCCTTGTCGTTCTTGAACGGCTCGGCGGCGTCGAGAACTTTGAGAAATTGCTTTCCCGTCGGCTTGCCGTCGACGATCTTCGGCAGGAAATCGAGCGTCGTGTATCCGCTGACGCCGCAGTTCGCAACCGTCAGGTCGCCGTAGCCGTTTTCCTTCAGATAGGCCCCACAACGGGACGGCGGAGCGTCGCTTTTCTCGGAAATTCCAGCTCCCGCCGTGATGCTGTCGCCGAGGAATACGAGGACGAGCTTCTTCATCGGCTTCGAATAATCCCGGATTGCGATCTTTTCCTCGGCGAAGCGGGGATCGTCGAAGACTCCCGCTGCCTTTCGGGTTTCGTAAAGTTCCTTGAGGTCGGGCTTTTGCCGGGCCTTGTCCTGGGCGTCGAAAGCTTCCTTGAACGCCTTGGTCCAGATCGCGTAGCCTTCGTCGTTCAGGTGAAGTCGGTCCTTGACGAAGAGATCCTCGCGGACCCGACCGTTTTCGCCGTTCATTGGCGTGATGATGTCGATAAAGAAAAGTCCCTTGAATTTTTTGGAAAACTCCTTGACTTTGTCGCAGAGTTCGTCGCCGGTCGGCCAAAATTTTTCCCGGGACGGAGCATGGCTCAGCGAGACGAAATAAACCTCGGCGGTCGGATTCTCGTTCCAAATCTTGGCGATGTAGTATTTGAAATTTTTAAACACCGTGTCGGCGTCCGCTCCGCCGGCGACGTCGTTGGTTCCGCAAAAGATCACGACTCGGGACGGATGCGCCGGAAGATGGATCCGCTCAATCGCCTGGAGATTGTCGGGAAATTTGGAGCCGCCGAAGCCGCGATTCACCGCTTCGTAGTCAACGAAGGTTTCTTCGAGCTTTTTGCCCCAGATTGCAAAGGACGAGCTGCCGACGAACAGCGTGCAACCGGGAATCGGCGGATTGTCAATCGCTTGGCAAGCGTAGTTTCGGACCGCCTCTTCGAATCTCCATGGAGACTGGGCGAAAAGAAGGTTCGAACAGAGAATCAGGGCAAGAAATAAAACAAATCTTTTCATGAGAGAATTCGAGACTGTAATGTTAGGTTGGTATGTTGCCGACTTCGCCTCGAAGGGGCATTGCATAACAGCCCTAGGCAACGCCCTGGGGGAAAGAAAACGCAACATAAGTTTCGCCCTGAAAGGGCAGTGCAAACCGCTAACCCCTTGCCCTTTCAGGGCGGCTGGTTGTTAGGGGCTCTATTACCCAGGGCGGCGGCGAGTACGCCTTGCCCTGGGCTATAATGCTCTGGCCTTTCAGGCCGAAGATTCAAAAATCCGCAACTTTCACGCTATACTTTCAAAATACGTCAAGAGAGCCGGGGACGAAGTCTGTACTCAGACGCAGTCCCCGGATAAGCCGTTTGCAAGGCGTTACGAACCAAGGTCGTCAACTGCCGCCGACTGCAAGGTTTGCTGAGAACGGAGAACGCGAGAACTTCTTCAGCCGCTTTGACGATCAGGTCGTCAAGGGCCGCCGACAGCAGGATGCAGGGAAGCTCCGGTTTGAATTCGTGAACCCGGCGGATCGTTTCGACACCGTTCAGCCGCGGCATATGCATGTCGAGCAGCACGAGATGAATCGATTCAACGCGAACGATCTCGAACGCTTCTTGACCGTCTTCGGCCAAAAGGGTCCGAAACCCTTCCGGTTCGAACACGTCGCGCAGCGTTTCGCGAAATCCTGCGTCGTCGTCGGTAATCAGGAGCGTCGGAGCGGACATTTTTCGAAGCGAAAAAGAGGAAGGAATATCTCCGTGAAATATACCATATTTCCCCAGCGTTGCCAACAGGAAATTTTTTCCACCAAACGAGCTTCGAACTCGTTCAAGGTCCATGGGACTGGACGCCGCTCGGAATTTTGACGACAATGATCGAACCGCGTCTTGTTACGGATCAAAAATTCCAACCAAATTTTTCCTGATGAAAAAAGTATTAGCGACAATGTTGTTTTGTCTCGTTTCCGTCTCGGCGATGGGAGCGGAGCCGTTTCCGGTGGTTCTCTGGGAGGGCGGCGCTCCCAACGCCTCGGGAACCGAATCGAAGGATAAGCCTCAAATCACCGTTTATCTTCCTGACGCCGACAAGGCGACGGGAACCGGCGTCGTCGTCTGTCCGGGCGGCGGGTACGGCGGCTTGGCGATGGATCACGAAGGGCGTCAAATCGCGAACTGGTTCAACTCGTTCGGCGTTGCGACGTTCGTTTTGGAATACCGGCATCGCGGCAAGGGTTACGGACATCCGAATCCCATGCTGGACGTTCAGCGAGCCCTGCGAACGGTTCGTTTTCGGGCGAAAGAATGGGGCGTCCAACCGACGAAAATCGGCGTCATGGGATTTTCCGCCGGCGGACATCTCGCGTCGACGGCCGCAACCCATTTCGAAGCCGTCGAGAAACCGGTCGACGAAATCGACAAGGTCGATTGCCGCCCCGATTTCGCGATTTTATGTTATCCGGTCATCCAGTTCAGCAGCGAGTACACGCATAAAGGCTCACAGAAAAATTTGATCGGCGAGGATGCTCCGAACGCGTTGATCGAGTATTATTCCAACGAGAAGCAGGTCACGGAAAAGACGCCGCCGACATTTATTTTCTTTACCGACGAGGACAAGGTCGTGCCGCCTGAAAACGGTATCGCCTTCTACACGGCGTTGCGAAAACACAAGATTCCGGCGGAACTCCATATTTTCCAGAAAGGCGCCCATGGTATGGGCTTGGCCGCCGGTCGTCACGGCAACGAAATCTGGCCGAACCTCTGCAAGGCTTGGATGAAAAACAACGGGTTCCTGCCGTAAGGATTTCGTCAGAAAATAAACCGTCAACGTTTGAGCGAAAAGGGTGAAAGGGTGAAAGGGTGAAAGGGTGAAAGGGTGAAAGGGTGAAAGGGTGAAAGGGTGAAAGGGTGAAAGGGTGAAATATCGTCATCCCCGCCTTCGCGGGGATGACGTTCATTGATCCAGTCTTTCCACCAGGGACACGAGGATTTCTCTCTTGCTGCAACAATGGTTTTTCGATACAATGAAAGATCCATGCCTTGCTTCGTCCGCCGACCGAACCCCTGAAAGATCATGAAATATTTGCCGTTGTTCGTTTTCTGTCTCGTTTTCCCGTTGTTCGTCTGTCACGGTTCCGTTTCAGCTCAAGACGACAATCCCGGCGCGGCGCTGCTCGACCAGGCGACGGAGGAAAAACTGAAAGCCTCGACAACCGACGATATGGCGAAAGTCATCGCGTTGTGTCTCCAAGCGAAAAAAGAGGGACTTTCCGGAGAGAACCTGAATTTCTGCAACCAACTGTTGGCGTCGACACAATTACAGCGGGGATTGTTCAACGGACGTCGTTTGCTCAAGACGGTTCCCAATTTGCCGGAAGGTTGGAAAGACGTGAGGAAAGTCGTTCTCGACGATCTCGAAAACGCTGTCAAGATGCTCGGCGACCAGCCGTTGCCGTTCATGTTGATCGCCCAACTGAATCTCCTGCCGGAAGGCGACGCCAAACGAGCCGCCGACGCGCTCGACCAAGCCGAAAAAAACGCGAAAGACGATCGGGAATTGATCTCGCAAATTACGATTCTCAAACTGTCCCTACAAAACGATCCCGCCAAACGGGAAGAGCTGCTCGCCAAGGTCGTAACGGTGAATTCCGATACACGGCTGCTGCTCCTTCACGCCATGAGCCTGCTCGACCTGAAGAAAACCGACGCCGCGATCGACGTCCTCAAGAAAGTCATCGAAAAGGAACCGGAGAACGCCAACGCTTTGGCGCTGCTTATTGATCCGTTGGCCGATTCCAAACGATACGACGAAGCGTTAAAGGTTTTCGAGGCCCTGGAAAAGATCACCGGGTCGCAACAAAAGGAAAAGTTGATGATCGAGAAGTCCCGACTCTTGGCCCGAATGGGAAAAACCGAGGACGCTCTCAAACTGCTCAGCGACCTTCGGGAAAAAAATCCGAACGATCCGACGATTCTCATCGCCCGGGCCGCGATTCATCTCGACGCCAAAAATTTCGACGACGGCCTGAAGGACGTCGACGCCGCGATGCGAATCCTGCCCGATCACGTTCCCTTCCAACGGCTCAAAGCACAGATTCTTTTCGACAAGGACGATATGGTCGAAGCCCGAAAATACACCGAGGAACTCCTCAAGGAAAACGAGAACGATCTCGGACTCTCCTTGCTCCTCATCCAGATTTATATCAACGCCAAAGAATACGACAAGGCCGTCGGAATGATCGACAAACTCAAGGACGCGAACGTCGAACTTCTCGAACCGTCGAAACTGGATCTGATGAAAATCCAAATCCTTTCGGCGGCGAAAAAAAGCCGGCAGGCGCTCGACATCCTGAACGCGCTGCTCGAAAAAGAACCGGAGAATCTCGAATATCTTCGGACGAAAGGAAACCTGCTTCTGGCGGTCAACCGACACTCCGACGCCGTGAAAACCTTCGAGGCCGTATTGAAAGCCGAGCCGGACGACGAAATGATCCTCAACAACCTTTCCTGGGTCTTGTCGACCTCCCCGATCGACATGCTGCGAAACGGCAAACGGGCCTTGGAACTCGCGGAGAAAGCCTGTAAACTGACCGAATACAAAAAGGCGTATATTCTCAGTACCTTGGCCGCCGCCTACGCGGAACTCGGCGACTTCGACAAGGCGATCGAATGGTCCCAAAAATGTATCGAAGCCGCTGAAAAAGATCCCAGCGACAAGGAACGGCTCGACGATCTCAACAAGGAACTCGAGTCCTACAAAAAGAAACAGCCCTTCCGAGAAGCGATGGAAGAATAAAAGGTTGGAATTGAGAGTTAGGACTTCCGCTCGAAAGCATCGTCTCCGTTTGGCGACCCGCTTGCGTTTTAGCCGCGAAGCGCGCCTCGGAGGGATGCAATCGTTTTTGTTTTACACCGCCAAGCAAACACCACCAAGCAAACACCAACACTCCCATGAAACGACGAGATTTTCTGGCGACGGCCGGCGCGGTCGGACTTTCCACGATGTCCCTGAACTCCCTGCAAGCGGATGAAAAAGCTTCGAAACGCGATTTCATCGAACTGCGGACCTACACGGTCAAGGACGATGAAAAGAAGGCGAAACTGATCGCCGCCCTTGACGCGGCCCTGATTCCGGCGTTGAACGCCCAAGGAATCAAACCGGTCGGTGTGTTCAGCGCCCTCGAAAGCGAAAAGAATTTTCAGCAGAACGTTTTCGTGCTGTTTCCCCATAAAACACTGGATTCCGTGGCGGCGGTCGCGACAAAACTTCTCGCGGACGAGAAATTCATGAAGAACGGCGCCGCGTTCTTCGACGGAGACTCGAAGAATCCGCTCTACACGACCTACGAAAGCACGCTGCTTTACGGTTTCGAAAAATGTCCGACGATCGAAACGCCGGTCTCCAACAAGGACCGTTTGTTCCAGATTCGGTATTATCGCAGTTGGAACATCGACAAGAACGTCAAGAAAATTCATATGTTCGAGGAAGGCGGCGAATTGCCGCTGTTCCGGAAGGTCGGCATGAATCCCGTGTTCTTCGGCGACACCGTTTTCGGAACAAAAATGCCGAACCTGACCTACATGCTCGGCTTCGAAAGCGAAGACGCCCGAAAAGCGGCGTGGAAGGCGTTCGTCGAAAGTCCCGAATGGGCCGAAATCAAAGTCAATCCGCTGTACGTCGACACCGCAACGGAAATCGTCAACATCTTCCTGAAACCCTCCGACGGGTCGCAGATTTAGGATAAAATTTCCATTGAACCCGTCATCCCCGCGAAGGCGGGGACCTAGAGAACAGGTTTTAATCGGTTCTTGCACGCGTTATTGACGGATGCAAACGGTCAATAAGGTCTTCCGTCTAGGTCCCCGCCTTCGCGGGGATGACGAGGTTTTGTCATGCCACACAACATTTGTTTTCGTCTCATGTTACGAATTCTCCTCGCGTTCCTCGTCGTTTTATGCTGTCCGTTCGCTTTCGCCCAAGAGGGCGACGAAGCCCGTGTCGCCGAGAAGAAGGCGGAAGCCGAACAGGCGAAAGCGGAAACCGAAGCCAAAGAGGATCCGCAAGCCGAAGCGTTCGTCAGGACACCGCGAGCCGAACTGGTCAAACGGTTCGAAGGCAGCGACAGTCCGGTCGACTCGGTCGTCTTTTCACCGGACGGCAAGTTCCTGTTGACGGCCGGCGGCGGACCCGGCGGAGACAATACGGCTAGAATTTGGAACGTCGAAACCGGCAAAGAAGTTCAAAAATTCAGCGGACACGGCGACCGGGTCAACCAGGCGGTTTTCACGCCGGACGGCAAACAGATTTTGACGGCGAGCGACGACAAAACGGTCCGCGTCTGGAACGTCGAAACGGGCAAGGAGGTTTACAAACTAGCCGAGCATCTCGACGAAGTAAAATGCGTCGCGGTGCATCCGAACGGCGAGGTCGCGGTGTCCGGCGGTCGGGACTGTACGTTTACCCGTTGGGACCTGAAGACCGGCAAGGCGACCGGCATGAAACGGGCCCATAAAAGCACGGTAACGTCCGTCGTGTTTTCGAAGGACGGCAAGTTCATCGTTACGGGAAGTCGCGACATGACGATCCGGCTTTGGGACGCCGATTCCGCGAAATGGATCAGCGAGTACGGCGGCAAGTCGACCGAAGAAGGACATCTCGGTTCGGTGCTTTCCGTCGCGATTTCCCCGAACAACAAGATGATCCTTTCCGGCAGCATGGACACGACGCTGCGGCTCTGGGAAACGAAGACGGGCAACCAGTTGCTCTGTACGTGGAAGACGATCAAACAGCCGATCTATTCCGTGACATTTTCACCGGACGGCCGCAGAATCCTCGCCGGTAGCGGCGACTTTTTGGCCCGGGTCTGGGACATCAAGACGGGTGAAGAGCAGCTTCGGATCAAGGGCGACGGCATGCAATCGGTTCTCGGCGTCTGCTTCTCGCCGGACGGCAAACAAATCGCGACCGCCAGTCGGGATAAAGTCGTCAGACTCTGGAAAGGAATCAAGGAAAAGTAAAGGAGTATCGCACCGTCATCCCCGCGGAGGCGGGGACCTAGACGATAGACGTCATTGACCGTTTGCATCCGTATTCAACAGTATCTTGTTTCGTCAATAACGTGTGCAAAAACTACACAGTGTTTTCCCTCTAGGTCCCCGCCTGCGCGGGGATGACGAGATTCTTACCTTTTTTCCATAAGTTGCGATTTCCCCACCCCGTCGGACGGCGCAATCACGATTTCCGCATCGGAGAGCAGCGCGGCGCCGTCTTCCCGTTGGGGCGGCTTGCTCATCTTGAACGTGAGATTGTAGTCGACGCCCATCCGTTCGTGAAACGGCGACACCGGAAGCCCGGTGCCGTCGCAGTGCATCATGAGCCGCTTGCCGATCGGATGCAGCGGCAGCGTTTCGTACGGAATGTCCGTCCAGGTCGCGTTTTCCCGATTCAAATCGAACTCGCCGAGAAACGATTTGAGTTCGACATTCGTCGGCTTTGTTTCGGTTCGTCGATATCCGGCGCCGTACAGTTTGTCTCCTTCCGGCGCGAAACAAACCGCATACAGGCCATGCGTTACGTTTTTCGGATCCGCCGGGGCGATTTCCCGAACAACCCGCCAAGACCCGATTTCGATGAAACGAAGGGAGCCGCCGGAACCTCCCCCATAAGATTTTTGCGAATCGATCACCAACAAGGTTTTGCCGTCGGATGAAACGGCGAAACATGTTTTCTGCATTCCCTCCTCGTTCGAACTTTTTGTCGGAATCGTCGTGCTCCGTTGGCCGAGTTGCAGGTCGAAAACGTGAATCCCGTCCGACCAGCAGGCGAAGAACAGCCATCGGCCATCGGGAGAAAAGCGGATCGCGTCGACTTGGGCGTTTGTTTCAAAGGGAATCGAACCGATCTTTCGGCCGTCGGCGGCGTTCCAGACTTCGAGGGAATTCATCGTCACGGCAACGAGAAATCGTCCGTCCGGCGACACGGCTCCCGTCAGGGCGGCGATTGATGGAGAAATCGTTTGCAATTCCTTGCCGGTCGCCCGATCGTACCGTTTCAGCGTTCCCGGCCTGTAATGGTGGGCCGGACGCCGGAAGAGAAAAAATTGCGACGAGTCCGCCGTGAACGCCAACCAATCGATTTCCGTGTTGTCGGAATCTTTCTCAATGAGCGAAGTTTTTTGAATCTCCGGATCCGTCAGGCTCCAGAGGGAAACCGAGTTGTCGACAAGGAACACCAATCCTTCGGGATTTGTTGCAAAACCCGATAAATTCTTTCTTCCGGCGACCAACAACCAGTTTCCGTCCGGCGAGACGACGGCAATCGATTTTCCGACATAGCCGTCCCAAGGAAAATCGCCGTATCCGATCACCGTATTCGAGACCAGTCGATTGACGAAGGGAATTTTGTTGACGAACGGCGTTCCGCCGTGTTCCTCCTTGCGGCGGAAGGAATCTTCGAAGGTCGTCGGTTTGGACACCGTCGGAACGGACGTCGAACAGCCGACAACGAACAGGGCAAACAGGACGGCAAACAAACGAACCATAACGCAGCCTCCGGGCGATGTGAGAATCGTCGGAGGATACAAAAATCAAGAGAACGAAGCAAGGGCACTTACGTTGATTTGTCGTCCGTTTTTTCCGGCTTTTCGCGCGGCAGGATCAACCGGACGGAGCGTTCGGCGAAGAAATAGTCCCACGCCCAACTGGAGAGGACGTTGAACCGTTTATGGAAGCCGATCAGGTAGTTCAGATGAACGCCGAGCCAAAGAACCCAGGCCAAAAAACCTGAAAACGCGAACCGACCCGATCGGGCGACCGCCGCATTGCGGCCGATCACGGCCATCGAACCCTTGTCCCGATAAACGAAGGGCTGCAGCGGCTCGTCACGGAGCAGTCGCAAAATGTTTTTTCCCGCCAAGCTTCCCTGCTGAATCGCGTTCGGAGCGAGCATCGGAGGATTCTGGCCTTCCGGCAGGCTTAGGTCGCCGACCACGAAAACTTCCGGGCGGTCCGGCAAATTAAGCGTCGGCTGAACGGGAACCCGACCGCCGCGACCGGTCGGCAGCCCCATGAGAGTTGCCAACTCACTGCCCTTCGCTCCGGCCGTCCAGACAACGGTCGAACAAGGAATTTCGGTGCCGTCCGCCAGCAACACGGCGTCGGGGCGAACTTCCGTGACTTGGGCGCCGAGCTTGATCGGAACGCCCATCCGCTCCAACCGTTTCAGGGCGTATTCGCTCAAACGCTCCGGAAAGACGGGCAAAATTTTTTCTCCGGCTTCGAGCAAGGTCAACTTGGCGAATCCCTTGGGAAGTTCTTGAAAATCCCGGGACAGCGACGAACGGATCAGTTCCGCGAGGGCGCCGGCGTATTCGACTCCCGTCGGACCGCCGCCGACCACGACGACCTGCGTCAGACCGTTTCGGCTGAGATCCGTTCCTTTCGGCAGCAGGGCCGCCCGTTCGAAGCATTGCAGCAGATGATTCCGCAGCCGAACGGCTTCTTCCAGCGACTTCAGGGCGAACGAATGTTCCGCGGCTCCCGGAATCCCGAAAAAATGAGGACCGCTGCCCGGCGCCAGCACGAGGAAATCGTAGTCGATGTCGGGACCAGCCGTTTTCAGGATTTTTTTCTCGAAGTCGACGCCGACGACCTCGGTCATCGCCACGGAAACGTTGGGACGGCGACGGCAGAGTCCTCGTAACGGATTGGCGATCGAACCCGGTTCGAGTTCCGCCGCCGCAACCTGGTACAACAGCGGCTGGAACGTGTGATAGTTGTTGCGGTCGACGACCAGAATTTCCAACGTCGAATTCTTCGCCAGAACCTGCGCAGCGGAAAGCCCCGCAAAACCGGCGCCGACGACCACGACACGGCGTTTGTCCTTGCTTTTCGTTTCCATGGAAGGGCGTCGAAAACGCCGGAGTACCGGCTAAAGAGCGGAGTACCGGCTCAATTAAGGCTTTCGCCAGAAAATAAACCGCCAACTTTTGAGTGAGAGGGTGAAAGGGTGAGAGAGTGAAAGGGGAAATGCAAGATGCGTTCTATCAAGCGGTTGCGTCTCTCCCACCCTTTCACTCTTTCACCCTCTCACCTCT
>JAVBQW010000225.1:0-47301 GCA_031548665.1 Thermoguttaceae bacterium | reverse complement strand
AGAGAGTGAGAGAGTGAGAGAGTGAGAGAGTGAGAGAGTGAGAGAGTGAGAGAGTGAGAGAGTGAGAGAGTGAGAGAGTGAGAGAGTGAGAGGGTGAGAGGGTGAGAGGGTGAGAGAGTGAGAGAGATGTAACCGCTTGATAAAAAGTATCTTGCATTTTCCCTTTCACTCTCTCACCCTTTCACTCTTTCACTCAAAAGTTGGCGGTTTATTTTCTGGCGAAAGCCCTACGTTGTAGAAACTCGCTGCGCGGCTAAAACGCAATTGGGACAGTCGGACAGGTTCATTTTTTCACGTTTTTTTCTCGTCGATTCATGGTTGTGCTCGTTTTTCTCTTCGTGTTGGCGTTTCCGATGTTCGCCCTTTCAGACGATGCCGTATCTAATTACGCGCTGCTGATCGGCGTCGAGCACGAAACAAAGACCGAATCACCATCGGTCGACGACCGAATCGAGTCCTTTCGCCGCTTCCTGATGGAGAACGGTTTCGCTGAAAATGATATTATCTCACTCCAGTCGAATTCAGAAGAATCTCGACGTTCGTCCCTGCGATCGAACATCCTGATTCAGCTCCGCCGCTTGAAGAACAAGGGCGAAAACGCCAACATCGTCATTGCTTTTCTCGGTTCGGGATTCGCGGACGGCGAAAACTCCTATCTTCGTCCAACGGACGGCGATCCGGAGAAACCGGGCGAAACCATGATTCCCGCGGAAATATGGTGGACGGAACTCGAAAAAATCCATTCCCGGTTGCTGCTGCTCCTGGATGGTCCCGACCTGCCGCTTCCTCCGTCCCACCGATTGACTGAAACCACGACCTTGATCCGCCGCCGTGCCGCCAACGGTCCGTCTCTGCTCGACGCGGTTCGGCAAGCGGGAAACGGTTCGGCCGATCTGAACGGCGATCAGACCATCGAGCTTCGGGAATTCGTCCGCTTCTTCACGGCGGGACCGGCAAGATCCCCTTTTCTGACGCTGACGAAAACACCCGGATCAGCGGTCGTTTTGTTTGAAAAGACGAAAACGCCACAAGAAACGGCCAAACCGAAGAAAACGGAGCCGGAAGTCGTTCGATCCGTTCCGGAACCCGTTGTCGAAGCGAAACCGGAGTCGAAGCCGTCGCCCGTCCCTCCGGTACCGTCTTCGTCGGCGTCGATGGATCTTCCACCGGAACCGTCCAAAGAGCAGCTGCTGCTGCCGCTCCCACGAACCCTTCTCCCGAAACGTTCCGACGCCTCGATTCATTCGGTATCGTTCGGTGTCGAAGGAAAACACGTCGCCGCAGCCGTCGGTTCTCGCAAAGCGGTTCATCTGGATGCCGTTTCCGGGAACGTTCTCCACGAAATCGCCGTGTCCAAGGACGACGAGCTTCTTTCTCTTTCCCTGCATCCGACGGATTCCTATCTGCTCACGGGATTCGCCTCACGACGAGTCGTTCGCTGGACGGTCAAAGATTTCGCTGTTGCCGTTGGAGAATATGAGGGGCTTCCCCAAGCCGAAGGCGCTCTTTCCGTCGCCTTCAGCCGGGATGGCAAATACCTTTTGGCGGCGTCTGCCGAAGCCGCTGCGGTCTGGAGACTTTTGGGCTCCGATCCTCCTCGTGTCGTGCGAGGCGAGTCGCCGGTCGAAAACACGGCCTATGCTCTCGCCGCGATGGACAACTCGGGAAGCCGACTGCTCACCGCGTTTTTCGATCAGCCGATCATCCTGTGGGATGTCGCTTCCGGCGAGGTTCTTCAACGCTTTGAAGGACACAAACAAGTCGTCGCCGCCGTTGCGATCAGCGGCGACGGAACTCGTTTGGCTTCCGGATCCTACGACAAAACGGTCGTTCTTTGGGATGCCGGATCCGGAAAAACTCTTCGACGACTGGAGGGACATCAGGACGGAGTTCGAACCCTTTCCTTTTCTCCGGACGACCGTTTCCTCCTGAGCGGATCGCACGACGAAACCGCGATTCTCTGGAACGTCGAAACCGGCGAAGAAGTCCGACGGTTCTCCGGATTCGGATCCAGTGTTTTGGCCTTGGCATTCAGCCCCGGCGGTCGAATGGTTCTCTTCGGACTCCATAACGGGAAACTGATCCTCGATCGAACCGGGCTCTAATCTCCGCCTTCCCGCACGGAGGAGCATGTTCTCGCCATCATACTGCAAACGGGAACAAATTGTTTGTCTTTTGCCGATTCAACCCCCAAGTTTCGGCGGAGTACCGCCTACACTCGGGGCTCTTTCTTCGACCGCAAACGCTGAAAACTCAGACCGTTTACAGTATCGCTTCGCCGTTGGAAAATGATAAAATCTTCCGTCGTAATTCGTCGTCGATCGGCAGAGACGTTCGCGCAACGAGATCGAAATGCACCAAGACGAACTTTCCCGTAATGCAAAGCCGTTCGCCTTGCCGGGCCGTCTGCCGGATCGTCAGGGAGGTTCGTCCGACATCAAGAACCTCGGTACGAATCGTTACCGCTTGGTCCAGGAACGTTTCGTTGGAAAAATCCAGCTCCATGTGAACGAGAACCAAAAATCTTTCGTTGCCGAAAAACGTCGGAAAGAGAAGTCGATACAACGGCGACCTCGCCTCCTCGAACCATCGGTTCGCGGCGAGATAGTTGATATGTCCCAGCGCGTCGCTGTCGCTGAACTGCGGAAGAATCGTCGTTTCCATGAGAATGATCGTTGGTCGTTAACCGCGTCGACTCTCGTCGCACGCAGTGTTAGCCGCGTCGACTCTCGTCGCACGCAGTGTTAGCCGCGTCGGCCTCCGACGCGCGAAAGAACGGGAAAACCGCAATCTTTTATTCCGGCACGAGACGCAGCGCCGCCCCGCCGTCCGGAGCAATATCGAGATCGAGCACCGTGGCGGCGTCGACTGTTTTCGTGTCGATATTGACTTTCAATCGGTTCGAAGCGTCGTCGGAATAAATCGTCACGTGATATTTCTTTCCTTGTTCGAGGAAGTCCAGCGGCAGTTTGAGCGTTCGCTTTTCGCCGGAGGAAATCGTTCCGACGTACCATTCGGAACCGGTTCGGCGAGCGAAGGTTGCGAATTTTCCGACTTCGCCGTTCAAGACCCGGGTTTCGCTCCAAACCGTCGGAATCGTCTTCCAGAAATCGAGTTCCGGCTCCGCTTTGAAGTCGGACGGCCTGTCGTACCAATATTGAAACTGGAGCGGCGAATAAAAAACGACGACGGTCGCGAGTTGATGCGTCCGGGTTCCTTTGTACGTATCCGTTTTGTACCAACAATGGGTGTAGTCGCCGGCTCCGCAAAGAGTCCGCGTCAGGGCCAGCGTACAGTTATGCTGCGTCGTCGGCCGGGTTTCGTTGCCGCCGATTCCTTCGACCGTCAAGAGATTCGGATAGGTCCGCTCCCAACCGGTCACGCGGTATTCGTCGTGAACGTCGACGACCATTTCGAACTTCGCCGTCTTTTCAATCGCGTCGTGCAGCCAGGCCGTCCAGTGTTGCGAACCGACGTTCACGAAACCATATTTAATTCCGGCGACGCCCCATTTTTTGTACAGCGGCAACAATTCGTCGAGTTGCTTTTCCAGAGCCCGGCGGTTGACGTACAAAAGCACCTTGACGTTTTTCGATTTGGCGTATTCCAATACGGCAGGCAGGTCGAGCGGATTCGGTTTCGGATTCCGTTTCGGATCGACGGTCACGGTGGTCGCGTCCGATTTGTCGTCGTATTCGTGTCCGTACCAACCGGCGTCGAACTCGATGTACTGCAAATTCCTGTCCAGAGCGAAGTCGACGCAGGCTTTGCCGCCTTCCGTCGTCAGCGTGACTTCACGGATCACTTTGCCGGGCTTGATCCACGACGTATCGGCGATCGCGCAGGGATCGCTCAGATTTTTGAGCATGTAATTGTGTTCGACCAGTTTGCCGGGATGGTCGGCGGCCATCACGAAGCGCCACGGCGACCGATACGGTTTGCCGGTTCCTTGTATCACGATGTCGCCGTCCCATGAAGCGGTCAAGCTGGTCGGTTTGTCGGCTCCCGGTTGGAATTTCATCCGGGCGAAGTCGACGAGTCGGGCCTCCCCAATGGAAATCGCCGGACCGTCGGGAACTTCAATGAGCAACGGGCGTTCGCAGCCTTTTTTTACCTTGCTGAGCGGAACGTTTTCGTAAATTCCCTGCGCGGAGTAGACGGCCCAACAGGGATAATCGCCGTCGAAGCGGAATTCCGTGAACTCCCGCTTGAGTTTGATCGGTTCGTTTTCCTTCGTTTTAAATTCGTAACAGAACGCAACCCCTTCGTCGTAGACTCGGAACACGATTTTCATCACACCCGGATAATCGACGGTCGCTTCGCAGTAGTTCTCCGGAATCGTGTCCCGTTCGCCGAAAGGCGTCGTCCAGGTTTTACGGGAAAAACCGCTGGGATTGACGGGAATTACCTCCCTTTCCATCCGTTTGTTGAGGGCGGTTTTATCTTCGCGGTTCTTTTCTTTGTCGCGAAATTCTTTCGAGACCAACGGCGAGGGAATCGCGTCGCCGGTTTCCGGTTGGAATCCGAGATTGTCCAGCTCCACGATTTTCTGTCCCTTGAAGAAAATCCGGCCCGACGTCTGGTCGAGGGGCCCGATACCGATTTCGAGCTTGAACTCCTTGTTCGGCGACTCCACCGAATGCAGCGTAACGAGAGCTTCGGCGTCGACGGCGAGAAAGAGCAGCGAAACGAAAAACAGGGAAAGCATGACGATACGCAACATAACGGCCTCCGGAAAAAATTTCGAAACAAGAGCCGGGGCCTACGGTCCCGGAGTGAAAATTCAAATTCGGTTCTTTGAAAACTTCAGCAAGGCTCGATGAAACGGCGTCGGGGACAAGTCGACCAACCGTTCCGCCAGCCGCCCGGCGATTTTTTGTTCGTTTTCTTTCAACGCTTCCAGCAGGCAATATCGTACACGGACCGTTTCCTCCGCGATTCGGCGTAAAACGACGAGTTCCGTTCGGCAGCGGCGACATTCGTCCTGCCAAGGTTGGATCGCTCCGCAGGTCGGACAACGGCATTGACCGTCGAGCCTCGGACCGGGATCGGGACCGGGACCACAGGTCCCGGCTCTTGTTTCGAAACTCATATCGAATCCTCCAGGTAATAGAGAAGATCTTCGAGTTCGGTTCCTGCGGCGACGGCTTCGTCCCGTTTTCGACGGTTCATGGCGTCGACGATTTTTTTGATCAGGACCTCGATTTCCTTCGAGTCGTCGCCGGAAACCTTGGGAGCGATTTTCATGCCTCGTTGCATCGTCGCGAGTTCCTTGGCGTATTTTTCCTCCCAACCTTTTTCGAGCTTCTTTTCGTTCAAATTTGCCGGAACACCGACGTCTCCCGCGTCTTCCGGTTCTTCTTCGTTGACTTCGCCATCCGAATCGCCGACGGGACCGAATTCGACGTCTTCAAAAAATCCGTCGAGATGCTTTCGGAATTCGGCGTCGTTTTCCGATTTGCGTTCGTCGAGCGCGTTTTCCACCGTGATGTCTCCACGGAGTCCCGTCCTCTTTTCCGTCGCGGAAACATGGAGGATGCCGCTGATATCGAGATCGAACCGGCAAACGATCTGATTTCCCTGCGGAACCTTCGAGAGTCCGGACAGGAGGAAATCGCCGATCCGGACGTTTTGTCGGACGTCGTCGGCTTCCCCTTGAAAGACTTCGACTTGAACTTCTCTTTGGTTGTCGTGATGCGTCGCGAACACCTCGGAGCGGGAACAGGGGACCGGCGTGTTCCGTTTGATCAACGGAACGAACAGGAACGGAAATCCCGTTCCCGGATCGAGCGCAGCGACGCCGAGCGTATGCGGCGTGATGTCGATCAGGACCCGACCGACCTCGGCACCGGAAATCAAACCGCCTTGGACGGCGGCGCCCATCGTGACGCAAAGATCGGGATCGATTTCGCCGTGCGGTGTCGTTCCCATCCGGTGTTCGATGATTTGGTGAACCAGCGGCGTCCGGGACGCTCCGCCGACGAGAATCACCTTGTCGATGTCCGACGGATGCAACTTGGCGTCCCGCAGCGCATCGTTCAGGCAGGTAATCGTTTTTTCGAGCAGCGGATGAATCATCTCTTCGTAACCATTCCGGCTGATTTCCATGTCGAGATGGAGCGGCACGCCGTTTTTCTCCGCGATGAACTCCTCTTTAAGTTCGGCGAAGGGCTCCGTGGAAAGAATCTTTTTCGCTTCTTCAACGGCTTGCATCGTCCGACTCGCGGCCGTCGGCGTGTCACGGAGATCGAATTTGTTCTTCTTTTTGAATTCGTCGCAAACGTAATCGAACAACAATTGATCGAAGTCGTCGCCGCCGAGATGTGTGTCGCCGTGTGAAGCGAGGACTTCGAGGACGCCGTCTTCGACCCGGACGACGGACACGTCGAAGGTTCCGCCGCCGAGATCGTACACGAGCAGCGTTTCCGTCTTCTTCGAAAAGGAATCGGCCGAATCGCTGCCGTAGACCAGGGCCGCCGCCGTCGGTTCGTTGATGATCCGAACGACCTCCAACCCCGCCAACTCGCCGGCCTGCTTCGTCGCCTCGCGCTGAGAGTCGTTGAAGAACGCCGGAACGGTGATTACGGCCTTCGTGATTTTTTGGGATAAATATTCTTCGGCTTGGGATTTGAGCGTTCGGAGGATCATCGCGGAAATTTCCGGCGGCGTGTAGTCGCGGTCGCCGAGCGTGATGCGAACGTCGTCGCCCATCTTGCGCTTGATCGACTTGACCGTCCGCTCCGGATAAAGAATCGCTTGATTTCTCGCGGCGTGCCCGACCAACAGTTTCCCGGATTGGTCGATACCGACGACGGACGGAAGCAATTTCCGCCCATCCTTTTCAATAACGATTATTTGATCGTCTCGGATGATCGAGACTTCGCTGTTGGTGGTTCCGAGGTCGATACCGAGAATTGTTTCCATTTTTCTGTTGATGATTTGGTTTTATCCGAAAGAACGGAAACGACGAAAGATTTTTTCGTGCCTTTCGTTTTTTCGTATGTTTCGTATTTGAAATAAAAAAATATTTTTTGAAATTAAAAATTGGTAATACTTCAGCCGTTTGGTAAACAGCTGTCATTTCGAACGGATCGCAGCGGATGAGTTACAAAAATTATTTTTCCCTGGCGGCGCGGACGTCGGCGAAACGCAACGGCTTGTTTCGCCAAAGATATCCGAATCGGACGACGTCGACGACGCAACCGGGGGAAATCGACGTTGAGTCGACGACGGCAACGACCTGCATCGTTTCCGGATCGACCGGTTCGCCGACGGGATTCAAGCGTCGAATCGAATGTTTTTTCAGGACGTCGTCCATTCGTCGACGGAGCATTTCGAAACCTTGGCGGAAAGGCTCGACGGTTCGGTCGACGTCGGCGACCACGTCGTTTTCCAGGCGTTCGACGAACCGGCGGACGGTTTTTCGTTGCCGAATCCGGCTCCACCAGGATAATTCGTCGCAATAAGCGGTCGCCGTCGCTTCGATTCGCCGTCGAATCGTTTCCGCCAAGCGATCCCGGAGCGATTCCAAGACGCCGTCGGCCCGTTGAATCGATTCGTCGATTTCGATCAGGCTCGACAAAAAGGGCGCAACCGATTTTCGTTCGATCTCGGGCCGCTCCTTCCGGAATCGCTTCAGGGACACGACCGCTTCGGAGGTCGCGTCGATGCTTTGTTGGAGCAGTTCCTGCGTTTGCCGCCCTGCCTTCGTAAAGAGCTTGAATTCCTGACGTTGGGAGGCAAGGGCTTCGAACAGTTGATATAAGCCGATCGACGGCTCGTCTTCCGACGGCGAGGCCGACGTCAAAGCGGACGCCGTCTCCAGCCAAACGGCGAATTCCCGCAACAGTTCGGCGTTTCTTTCGGGCAATCCGGAAGAGTTCGTTTCGGTTTCGGTTTCCGGTTCCATGGATATTTCGGACACGGTTGTTAATCCCTCCCCATTTTCAAGAGCATTCCGGTCGACAGGCGATCGTTTCGGACATTTTCCAGGGCGTCGGCGATCATTTGCTCGATCGAGTCGTCGGACGCCATCGAAAAGAGCATGTCGTTGATCGACTCCAGGGGATTCTTCAGTTTTTCGTACGCTTCGTGGATTTTCGAAAACCGCTCCGGATGTTTTTCCGGCGGATACCGTCGAACCAGTTCGAGATACCGTTTCCGTAATTCCTCTTCCGTGGAATCGGGAGAAAGTCCCAACGTGTGATAATGGATCGTCAACATGATTTATCGTTTCTTTTTCGTTGTCTTTTTGGCGGCTTTCTTCGTCGTTTTTTTCTTCGATCGTCCCATTCCGGGGAAGAATCCTGGATCGTCGGTTTCGTCGTCGTCCCAATCTTCATCGTCTTCGTCAAAATCTTCGCCGATCTGGGACCCGAATTCAACTTGTTCAGCCGGAGAAAGATTTTTCAGTTTGCGCTGGAAAACCTCTTTCATCTTTTCGACCGGAATGTTTTTGAGGATGCTTTCCTCAAGAACGTCGACCAACAATTTACGAAACGGACCGGCTTCTTTCGGCAAGCTCCGTTCCAAATCTTTCCGCATGTCCGGCGTAAAACCGCCCTGCTGTTGGATCAAGCGACGAACTTCCGGCGGAAACTCGAAACCGGGCGGAAAGCCGAACGGATTGTCCGTGTGATCTTCGTCGAAATCGTCGTCGTCGTCCTCCCAATCTTCCTCGTCGTCGAAAGAATCGACATGGAAACCTCCAAATGCTCCCGCTCCCCGGGGACCGCCGTCGTCGATGTCGCGGAGTCTGGCTTCCGCAAGGAAGATGAAACTGTCCGTTTCGGGATCGTTACGCAACGATCCGAATCGTTTGAGAAAATCTTCGTATTTACCGACCGCTTGCCGAAGATTCCAAAGACGGGACCGACAGCGACTGTTCATCCAAAAGGTTTCCGCTTCGAAAAACGCGAAATACGGCGACTTCGGAAACTGCTTTGCCCCTTTTTTAGCCAACGTCTCGAAGGTTTTTCCATATTGTTCGTTGTCCTGCTCCACGGCGAGGAACCAAAGGAGATTGCAGGCTCCGAAGAGATCCTTTTCGCTTTTCCATTTAACTTGGCCGGCGCGGTTGACGAATTCGGCGGCTTCCTCCGTCAGTTTGTTTGCCTTGAGGAACCGGCCTTGCGAAATCTTGACGTTGTAAGCCAAGTCTCCGAGCGCCCCGGCCGTGTTGCCGTTGCAGCGGCCGGAGATCGTTTTCGTCCATTCCGCTTTCAACGGAGCGAGAATCTTTTCCGGAGCATCGCATTCCAAACCCTCGATGAGAATCGCGAAGAGAAGCGGAAGACGCTTTTCGATTCCCATTTGATCGGCGACTGCGGAATAGATGCCGATTCCGTCGCCCTTTCCTTGAAGCTCTCCGTTGAGATACGATAGGGCGAGCGGCAGCAAATCGAAGCGGTACAACATCGACTCCAACGGCGGACCGTCGTTGAGAATATCAATACCTTCGCCGGTTTGGGAGAAATCCCGGAGTTTCAGCCCCTGTCGGATCGTGTTCGTCGCCAGCCGCTGTCGCAAGAACAATGTATGGCGGGACAAAGGTTCAAGTTCTTTGATCCTTTCGAAATACGGTTTGGCCTTGACCGGCTCCTGGTGTTCCAGATGATAATTCAGGAGAAACTCCAAGGCTTGCACGTCCTCCGGAATCTGTTCGAGAAGACGTTCGTTGATCTCGGCGAGCTTCGGGTGAAACGGCTTGCGTTCTTTTTCGGGCAGGCTTTGAAGAAAGAATTGCTGTTGGTGAAAATATGGAGGCGGATAGCTCGGATCAGCGGCGATCGCCTTTTCCAACAGGTCGTCGACCTCTTTCGTGGTTCGCTGGACGTCGATTTGGGCGTCCAGGTCTTCGAAATCGTCCAACTCTTCCTGGGCGTCGAAGAATTCCGCCATGGTTTCTCCGGCGATGAAATCGTAGACGATCGCCTTGGCCCGGGCTTTCATTTTCGGAGAAAACGAGGCGATTCGATCGATATCCTCCCCGACGAATTTGTTCCAGTAATACGGCGGCAATTTCAGCCAACCGGGCCGGTGATGGGGCGAATCCTCAACGTTGTTGGACAGAAAGGCAAATGTTCGGTTTCCCGACGGATCGTGCGGCAACGGCAGGTTCCGTTCGACGAATTGCCGCACGACGTCCGGCGACGCGTCCCGGACGAGCTGCTGTTGGAGCAGGCGGAGCAAGCGTTCGCAAAGAATCGGTTCCGTCTCGCGAAACCGGGAGCGGAACGACTGGAATCGTCCGACGAGTTCCTTGTATTTTCTTTGGTCGAGGTACTGCTCCATGGAACGGAGCGAGTCAAGAAGTTCCGTTTTCGCGGTCGCTTCGGGATTGCTCGAATCGTGGTACAAGCTGAAGAATCCCGCCGTCGAAGAGGGAGATTTGCCTTCGACCAGAATTTTTCGCAGTTTCTCGGCGATCCGAAACGGCGGTCGCGTCGGAGAGAGACGTTTCCAGCTTTCCTCGGACTTGTCGCCGCCGTCCTGATAGTAGTCGATGAGACCGCGAAGAAAGAGCCGCCAATCGGCCAAGGGAGAACGAAAAGAAATCGGTCGAAGCAACTCCAAGGCTTCGGAATCCTGTTTGGCTTCGATTTTTTGAAAAGCCTCCCGAATTCTTTTGGCGTCGGCGAGCGATTCCGGAAGCAGGTCGGAACTCGTCTCGTTCCGCAGCAGGAAAAGGTCGACCAATTCGATCTGAATGACCGGCGAACGGACGTCTTCCCGTAAATCTTCCGGCAGCAGGGAATTCAGTCCGAGCGAACGAAAGACCGGCGGAAATTCGGCGCGGATTTCCGACGAAATGTTCTCATAGGTCAACAGTTCCCGGACATTGGAAGACGCTTCCTCCCGTTGGCCGCGATGAACTTGTTCCTTGATCCAATTCCAGAGCGACGAAACGAGAATCGGTTGCAATTCGGGATCATTGGACTGTTTGGCGAGGAATTTGGTCTCTTTGTACGCCTGTTTCCAATCGCTTCGTCGAAGAAGACTTTGAATTTTTTGAAGACGCGGATTCGGTTTTTGCGACATCGTCTCGTTGATTCTTTAATTTTTTTGCAGAAGGAAGACGAAATTATAGTAAAAACATATCTTGACGTCGAGATGCCCGAATGCTTTCGCCGACGCCTTTTTCGAATTCTCAAACCTTCCGAGCCCTTGTTGCCGAGGGCTTTTATGCTAAAATTTAAGAGGAATTCTCTCTTTATCGATTGAACCATTTCGAAGTCGATGCCGATTTTTTTTCTTTTTTTGTTCGCGACTATTCTTTCTTCGACGAATCTCGTCGGCGCAGACGCTCCCCAATGGGGTGAACGCTGGACGCGGAACATGGTTTCCACGGAAAAAGGGCTTCCTGATTCCTTCAAACCGGGACGGCGGAATCCACAGGACGGCCTGATCGACCGCTCGACAACGCAAAATGTACTCTGGACCGCTCCGATCGGCGACGTTCTCTATGGAACGCCGGTCGTCGCCGAAGGTTGCGTGTTCGTCGGATCCAATCGTTCCCGTTTCGACGATCCGAAATTGCAGGGCGACAAGGGCGTCTTGACTTGCCTCGACGAAAAAACCGGCAAACTGCGATGGGAATTCGTTGTTCCGAAACTCGTTGAAGTCAAGTTCGGCGATTGGCACCGCGTCGGAATCTGCTCCACGCCGGTTGTCGAAAACGGAAAGGTTTATCTCGTCTCAAACCGTTGCGAAGTCGTCTGCCTTGATATTCACGGTCTCTCTGACGGCAATCAGGGTCCCTATCTCGACGAAGCCAGGCACGCGGTTCCCACCGGAGAGGAGCCGATCTCGTTGACGAACCAACACGCCGATATTCTCTGGCTGACCGACATGGTCGACGAACTCGGCGTCATGCCGCATAACGCCTCGAACTGCTCCGTCCTGATCGACGGCGACATCATCTACGTTTGTACCGGTAACGGCGTCGATTGGACCCATCGCCGTGTGATGAACTCCGCGGCGCCGACGCTCATTGCTCTCGACAAGACGAACGGCACCGTCCTCGCCGTCGATGCTTTCGGGCTCGGACCGAACATCATCCACGGACAATGGTCCTCGCCGACCTTGGTCGAAATCGACGGAAAACGGCTCGTCCTGCAGGGAACCGGCAGCGGTTGGCTCTTCGCTGTCGACGCCCTGACTCCGCTTCAGCTCGACGAGGCCCGAAAACGTCGCGTCGACGGCAAGTCGCCTCTCAAGCTGAAAACGGTCTGGAAGTTCAACGGGCATCCTCTGGCCCAAACTCAGGAAATTGTTCCGTTGGAACATTTTCACGATACGAAATCTTACGAAGTCGTCGCGAATCCGGTGTTCGCCGATCGAAAGGTTTTCGTTGTTTTTACCCAGGAGCTTTACCATAACATTCCCAACGGCTGGTTGGCGTGTCTCGATCCGACCAAGACCGGCGATACGACGCGTTCCGGCGGCCTGCTCTGGACTTACGACGATATTTCGAGCAGCGGATCGACCGTCGCCGTCGCTGACGGACTCCTTTATGTCGTCGACAACGCCGGAAAACTCCACTGCCTCGACATCGAAACCGGAAAGCCGTATTGGGTGCATAGTCTTGGCGGTTCGTCGGTTTGGGCTTCGCCGCTGATCGCCGACGGCAAAGTTTTCATCGGGACCGGCCGCCGTGTCTTTTGGATCCTCAAGCACGGCAAACAAGCCGAAGTTTTGGGACGAGTCTTGATGCCCGACCAGATACAAGCGTCCTCCGTGGCCGCGAACGGCGTTCTTTACATACCGACCTTTGGAACCCTTTACGCGGTCTCCACGCCCTCCTCTCCCTAGATTCCATGCGTTTGCCTGTCTTGATTCTCGGAATAATTCTCTGTTGCGCCGGTTTCGGTCGGCTGGCGGCGCAGACCTTTACGCTCGACCAGACCAAGAAATCTTCAGCGAAAAAAACAACGGCGTCGCCGGGAGGAATCGTTGTCGGGCCCTTCTCCCGGAAAATCGAAGTTACTGAAGAGGATCAGGACGGCGGCGACGACGATAAGGGATTCGAGCTTCCCAAATCGTATTCTTCAGGAACTCCGACCTATATTCCCAGTTTCGGCGGAGGCGGTATGTTCCAGCCCAAAATGACGTTGGACGATATCAAGCGTCAGAAAGCCGAACGAGCTTGGCGAGACAATCAGGAATTGGAGATGCGCCACGCAAAACTGATGTTCCAACAGCGGGTTCGGGAAGAAGTCGATGCCGTCCTCCGTGATCTGCGCAAAGACCTGTTCGGAGAAGGAGAAGACGCGCCCGCGAATCTGCGAAAAGAGACTCCGGAAGAAAAAAGTAGGAACGCCGCTAAAACGAATTCCTCGGAGCAACGAAGAACCGAAGGAACGCCGCCGCTGGCGGAGGGGCATCCGAAAACGGACGACGAAATTTTTGAGGCGGATATCAGGAAAAAGCAAGAGGAAATCTCGCAGGTCGAGAATCCGGAAGAACGGGAACGTCTGGAAAACGCCTTGAAACAACGGGCCGAAGCGAGGCAACGATTCCTTCGAAATCGGAGCTTGGCCGAAGAAGGCGCCAACTTCTTTTTCATTTCGCCGAATTTACGAATTTCGGAACAGTACCTGAAAGCCGGTTTGTGTAACCTGTTCGACGGCCAAACGTTTTTCGGTTGGCGAACGCAAAAAGAAGGTCCTTACGGAGGCGGAAAATTCGTAATCGCCAACCAGATGATTTGCAGCGATCCGGAACATCCCGGACTGCTCTACACGACGAACCAGTTCGGCGACGCGACGTTCCAGCTCGATTATCAGGCGGAAGAAGGTTCCGAGGTTTTTCTCTTGGTTCGCACGTCGCCGAATCCGACGGATTTGAATTCTTCCTGTTACGCGATCGTCCTGAACTCCGCCGACTTCCAGCGGCCTCGGGGAACGATCATTGGACGACATGCGCTGAGCGTCGAACAGCTTCAAAAACAAGACCGCGACGCGAAAGCCGCGATGGCGGCCGACGGGATTCCGCCGGGAAAGCGTTGGCGAAAAGTAAAGGCGCAATTCGACGGCGCCATGCTCCGCGTGATGATCGACAAAGAGGAACCGGTCACGCTGTATGAAGCCAAGCCGCCCGGTTGCGGATATCTCGGTCTTCTCGTCACGAAAGGAAACGCGAGGTTTCAGAATCTGGTCTGGTCTCCCGGCTCGTCGATTTCTTTGTTCGACGGTATCGACCCGACACCGGATTGGCGATTCCAAAAAGAAGCCGTTCAATGGATCGCAACCCGTGACGTGACGCTGCGTCTGACCGGCGGCCCCGGCGTCGTTGAAACGAAAAAAACGTTCGACAATTTCGTCCTCCAATTGGAATACAACATGACGTTCAACTCGGGACGGAGCGGTTTGTTTTTCCGTTCCACGCCTCGGGAAGAACGGACCGGTTACGAAATATCGATCCAGAATTTTCCGACGAGAGAGGACCGTGCGGCAATGCTCGGCGTCGACGTCGGTTCTTTTCCCGGAAAAAAACAAGGTCGCTATGTCCGGCCGGAGGACCAAAAATGGAATTACCTGACCGTTGTCGCCGTCGATCGGCAATTTCAAACCTGGGTTAACGGCGTGCCGGTCTGTGAACGGTCCGTTCCCGTCAAAGACGCGCTGCTTTCTTCCGGGACGTTGCAGATTCTGGCGCCGAATCCGTCGACGAACGTTCAATTCCGTAACATCCGGATCACGCCGATCCCGCCTCGCAGCGAGAAGCCGAGAACCTTTGAAGATCGGGCTCAGACGACTTATGAAGAAATGAGCGAACAGCGAAAAGCGATCGAACGGGAAAAACGCCTTGATGAAGAAATGAAAGAGAAGAAAAAGAACCCGTAAATAGCAGCCGGGAAGGAAGTAATACTCCGCCGGATTAACGGCGGAATCGCGGTGAACCGTCAGTTGTTCTCGCCGCGAACACTGTTTCGCTAACGTTGTACTAGTACAACGTTAAGGAAATAATGTTCATGAAAATGGATTAATGTCCGTCATCCCCGCGAAGGCGGGGACCTAGACGGAAAACGTGATTGATCGTTTGCATCCGTCAATAACGTGTGCAAAAACCCATTAAAATCTGTTCTCTGGGTCCCCGCCTCCGCGGGGATGACGATATCTTTTCCGTTTCCACGAAGCCCAATTCCTTAACGTAGTCCTAGACCATTTCCTTGAGCGCCTTGAGGGCTCGAACGCGGACCTTTTGGTGCGCCGGCTTGGCGGGCTTGTTGATGAATTCGCCGGGACGCAACGGATTCGGAACGTTCTTCTTGGCGGGCTGGGCCTTGACGGTCTTTTTGTCGATCTTGATCAAGCCGGGAAGGACGAAGGCGCCGGGGCCCTTCTTTCCAAGGCTTACTTTGATCTGGTCGCCGAGCGAGTCGATGACGGCGGCGACGTCTTTCTTCGCAATGCCGGTGGTTTCGGCAATGTTTCCGATGATCTCGGTTTTCGTGAGTGGTTTGAGGGTTTCAGGTTTCGCGGCAGCTTTAGCCATGGGAGATTCCTCCGTGAGTAAAAGGGGGGTGAAAATCAACGTTCGAGGCATTGTAGCCCTTGAAAACAAAGACTGCAAGCCGTCGAGCCACGGTAAAAACAAAATTTTTATAAAATTTTTCGGGAAGGCAAACGGCTGGAGACGCTTCATTTTCAGGGACTTCGGCGTCGCCGGACCATGTTGCCTTCAACTTGTTGAACGATCCGCCGCATTTCGAGCATTGCAATTGTTGCGCGAACCAGATGGGCGGGAAGCTCCGCCGCGGCGATCAGTTCGTCGATCGGCATCGTCCGATCACCGATTCGCTCGACGATTTTTCTTTCCCGTTCGTCAAGCGTAAGCTCTTCGATCGGCTGGAGTTCCGGCAAAGAAACCGGGGCGGTCCCGAGGAGTTCGGGATGGTGTTTCCGTGTCGGTAAATGGTGTTCGACAATCGAGAGGCGATTGTCGCCGACACCGACGGCTCCCTCCGGAGGCAGCAGTTCGACAAGCGGACAGACATCGCACGCCGGTCGGGATTTGTCACAAAAATCGCGTCCCAATCGAACGACGAGCGACTGGAAATCGCAAAATAATTTTGTTCCGTAAGGTTCCTCGTCCGGCGTCAATTCCTGATGAATGAGCCGCTGAATGTCCGATTCCTTCGCCGTCAGCCCGACGATTCCGTGTCGCTGGAGCAATCGGGCCGTGTAGGAGTCGACCATATAAATCGGCAGTCCTCCGGCGTAAAGCATGATATTGTCGGCCGTTCCCGGACCGATTCCCTGAACGCTCAACAACTCTTTACGGACCGTGTTGACGTCCCGGGCGAAAAACCGTTCGAGATTTCCGTCGAAGCGGTCGAGGAAAAGACCGGCGAGATCCTTGAGCCGTCGGGCTTTTTTGGTCTGAAAGCCGACGGACCGAATCACCGTTTCCAGTTCGACGGAATCGATGTCTCGAATCCGAGCAAAATCGAGAAGACCGTGTTCCCTCATCGCGGCGAGAACACGGTCGACGGACTTCCACGTCGCCCCCTGAACGAGCACGGCACCGACGACGACTTCCAAGGGATCCTCCGGCCACCAAGCCTGCGACGGTTGGTGCTCGTAGTGCTCCCGCAGGATATCGAAGATCTTTCGCAAAATACTCATTTCAGTGAACAGTGAACAACGAACAGTGAACAGTGAATAGTGAACAGTGAACAGTGAATAGTGAACAGTGAATAGTGAATAGTGAACAACGAACAACAAACGGTGAACAGTGAGTTATGAACAACGAACACGGGATGGCAAACGCTTGCGTTCTCTGTTCACTGTTCACTATTCACTGTTCACTGTGCACTGTTCGTTGTTCGCTGAATAAGGTCGACCATTTCCTTGTTCAGCGGCATGATCTCGTAGTCTTTGAACCAATAGTCCATGTTGGAGCCGCCGTGCAGTTGCAGTCCGGTCTTTCCTTTTTTCATGCAGAGCGGGTCGACGACGTCGACGACTTGCGTGCCGTTCAAGTTCGTGACGACCCGATCCCCGACGGCGACGGCGGTCAGGGTGTTCCATTCATCGTTCTTGAAGTTCTTGGCGTTTTCTTCTCCCGGTTTGAAGAACCAGCCACGGCCCTTACTCGAACCGCCGCCGACTTCCCAGAGACCGCCGCAGACGTTGCTCGCGTCGATTTCCGCCTGAAAACCGCACGTCCAATGCGGTTTGTCGATCTCTTCCGCACGGAAATACATGCCGCTGTTTCCCTGGATTATTTTGAACGTCACGCGGGCGGCGAAGTTTTCGTATACTTCTTTCGAGAGGACCATGCCGTCCCGTTTTTCGTCCTTGGTCGAGGTCGCGTGAACGCTTCCGTCGTCGGCGAATTCCCATTTGGCACACGGTTTGACTTCGAGGTCGACGAACTGTTTGTCCTTGAAAAACGGCTTCCACGGCGTCGCGGGCAGTTCCTTGACCCGAACGTTTCGCCACCGAACCTGTCCCGGATTCTTGGCGGCGTGAACCTGCAGACCGAAGAAGCCGCGATCCGTCATCGTGTCGAAAATATCGGTTACGGGTTGACCGTTGAGCCAAGTCCGCAGCGACGGACCGACGCACTGGATTTCCAGTTCATTCCATTGGTCCTGTTTGAACGGAGCCTTGGTCTTTTCCTTGAATTCGTCGGTTACGACATTGAGCCAACGACCGCGACGGGCTTCGTCGTAAACCGCGGCGGTCATTCCACCGGATTCCATTTCGCATTGATATCCGTAAACCCGTTCACGCTCGCCGTCGGGTCGGGCCTTGCTTCGAAATTGGACGCCGGAATTGAATTTTTGGTCGAATTTGAACTCGACTTTGAAAATAAAATTCTCGAATTCTTTTTCGCTGCACAGAAACGTGTTTCGCTTTTCGTCGTTGACGACGCCGACGATGCAGCCGTCGTCGACATGGTATTTGGCGTCGCCGCCCTTGACGGACCAACCGGTCAGATCCTTGCCGTTGAAAAGGGAAACGAAGCCGTCTTCCGCCGCCGCGAAACGGCAGACGAAGAGCAGTCCGAAAACGATCGCAATAAGCATTGAACGTCGCATACGATACTCCTTTGGGGGGTTGGGTTGAAAAGAAAAGACTCTATCGAAGTATACGGGAACGTGCCGACGGTTTCAACAAGACCGAAGAAAAAACCGACGGCGAATTCCTGCGAACGACAGTCGGAAGAAAAGCGTTCCTGTCGAAGCACCTCATCATGGCACCGTGGAACGAACAACCCACGAGGATTGCAAAGTCGATTCTTTGGGGGAGCGTTTTCCGATTGGGGGCAGAATAGGGAGCAAAATACCACGAGAAAGTTGTTGACTTTTGAATCTTCGGCCTGAAAGGCCATTGCATTTCAGCCCAGGGCAAGGCGTACTCGCCGCCGCCCTGGGACCGGTCGTATTTACCAACCGCCGCCCTGTAAGGGCAATGCCAAGCCGGGGTTGCACTGCCCTTCAGGGCGAACATTTTTGGGGCGCTCGCCAACCCAGGGCGACGCCTTCGGCTCTGCCCTGGGCTGTGATGCAATGCCCCTCCGGGGCGAAATCGGTTAAATACCAACGTTTACGCGACACTCTCGACTTTTCACGATCATCTTCTTTCCTTTCCGCCCCCAATCGGCAAACGCTCCCGTTCTTTGGTAGCCGGAAGCGGAGGGTACTCCCGCAGCGCCCGGTTGACCCCGCCAATTGACGCTATTAACCGGACGCTACGTCGCCGTATTGTCTGTTCGGCTGGCTTCGCTTCCGGCTGCCATGCGGGCTTTGCAATCGTCCTGCCGAACAGCCAGTTGCGATTGACGGAATTCGAATCAAGGCATAGAATAATGGTTTTCCGTTTTTCGCTATTGTATCAAAGGGACAGAATGTCTTTCGTTTTTCAGGAACAGGAATCGACGAAGGAACGTTTCGACGCGTCGACGCACGCTGATCGAATGACGCGAACCGGTAGCGTCGCCAAGGAATCCGCGATTCTCGTCGGCGTCTATCTCGACGGCCAAGGACAATCGCCGTCGCCGCTGGACGAGTTGGCGGCGCTTGCCGAAGCGGCGAACGTCTCGGAACTCGGCCGAATCATCCAGCGCCGAAACAAGCCCGAAGTCGCGACCTTTATCGGTTCGGGAAAACTCGCCGAACTCAAGGAACTCGTTCAGACGACCGACGCGAATCTCGTGGTTTTCGACAACGATCTTGCCCCGAGCCAGACGAAAAACCTCGAAGAGGAACTCAAGGTCAAGGTGATTGATCGCACGGAGTTGATCCTCGATATTTTCGCAAGCCGCGCCCAGACGAGTGAAGCCCGACTTGCCGTGGAACTCGCCCAATTGGAATATTCGTTGCCGCGTTTGAAAAGAATGTGGACGCATCTCGAACGCCAAGGCGTCGGCGGCGTCGGTCTGCGTGGTCCCGGCGAAAAGCAACTCGAAGTCGACCGTCGCTTGGCTCAAAAGCGAATTCTCGATCTTAAGGCGGATCTCCGTGCGATTCATGAACGTCGCCAGCGGGAGGTTGCCGCCCGGAAAAAGTCGCGAACCGTGTCGCTGGTCGGCTATACGAACGCCGGAAAGAGCACGTTGCTCAATCGGCTGACCGATTCCGACGTTTTCGTCAAGGATTTACTCTTTGCGACCCTCGACACGCGGACCCGGCGTTGGGCGTTGCCCGGTTGGGGGCCCGTGTTGTTGAGCGATACAGTCGGCTTTATCCGGGACCTGCCGCATCACCTGATCGCGAGTTTCCGTGCAACGCTCGAAGAAGCGAACCAAGCCGATCTGCTGCTCCACGTTGCCGACGCAACGAGTCCCGAAGTCGTCAAGCAAATCGAAGCGGTGTTCAACGTGCTCACGGAACTCGGGATCCGCGAAAAGGACACGCTGCTCATCCTCAACAAGGTCGACGCCCTGTCGTCGGACGCCCTGCATGTTTTACGGGAGAAATATCCGAACGCGATTCCGATCAGCGCCCGCAGCGGTCTCGGCTTGGAAAAGTTGACCGCCGCCGTGAGCGACGCGCTGAGCAAGGAATTCCTCGAATTGACCGTTGAAATGTCGGTTGCCAACGGCCGCCTTGCCGCGCTGCTCGCCAAGGAAGGGGAAGTCCTTTCGAAGCAGTATACCGACGAAACGGTCTCGTTCCATTGTCGGGTTCCGAAACACCTTTTCGGGCTGCTGCGACGAGAACGCGACATCACGATCCACGGCGCCCCGGAATCGCCGGCCGGCGAATGGTGAGTAATTGACGAAAAGAGCCCCAAGTGGAGCGGTACTCCGCGGAACTTGGGGGTAAACCATCAACTCGCTTCAACCCCCAAGTTCCGCTTCGCTGCACTTGGGGCTCTTTGCAAATCTTGTTTTACAGCGACAGCGGTTCGTTGGCGAGTTGCCGTTCGTGTTTGGTCATCTCGTAGATATCGCGGAGCAGTTGCACGTCGCAGGGCCGCTGTTCGACGCCTCGACGGGCGAACATTCGAGCCTGAGTCTGAACGAGAACCTCGACGGTCGCCTCAGTGACTTGGCCGAAGAACCGGGCGTAGTTGACGAAACTGGGGACGTTGGTCGTCACGAAGCCGTAGACCATGCTGCAGGCGCCGATCGTCTTTCCGGTGAAAATGCTCGTATTGATCGCCGTCTTGGCGTAGTCGCCGACGAAACAGCCGACGAACTGCATTCCGGTCTTGACTTTTCTGCTGGCGTATTCCATCGTGACTTCGCCGTAAGTATTTTTGAGGTCGCTGTTGCAGGTTCCCGCTCCGAGGTTGACCCAACTGCCGAGATAACTGTGTCCGAGAAAACCGTGGTGCTGTTTGTTTGAATACGCTTCGATGATCGAGCCTTCGACTTCGCCGCCGACTTTCGTGGTGTGTCCGAGCGAAACGGCGTCTTTCATCGCGGAGTGTTCGATGATTTTGGCGTTCGCGCCGACGTGAACGGGGCCCCTGAAAAAACAGTAAGGAGCGATACTGACGCCGGATTCGAACACGACGGGACCGGATTTCGTATCGGCGGAAAAATAATCGCCGATGCTGACGTCTTCGGCGGCGAAGACGCCGTCGGAAATCTCCTTGTAGTTGCCGCGACGGAGGCGATCGTGAAGATTGTCGGTCAGGATTCGCATCTGGTGCCGAACGATGTCGTGAGCGTATTCGAGCATCGGCACCTGAATGTTCAGGGGGTCGAGATGAAGGTCTTCGATAATTCCGAGCAGTTGCGAGGCGCCGACGAAATCGTGAGGAAAGGGATGCTCCCGGGAAAAGAGGGCGCAGGCGACGCCGTTGTGTCCGCTGACGACACCGGATCGGCCTTCCTCGATGAGGCGTTTGAGTTGTTCGATCATTCCGACATGAGGAACGGCTCGGGCATTGATCGCGAGGATCGGATTGGAGCGTTCCCCTTTTTCCGGCGTCCAGAGATTGGGAACGTCGCGGAAAACGAGTTCTTTGAGATAGGGTCGAACGATGACTTCGACGGAATCGCCGAGTCGTCGGACGAGATCGATGAGTCGGTAGGTACCGACGTTGATCATGCAGGCCGCTCGGGCGATGGTCGCCGGAAAAAGCTGCGGCGAGAGAGAGTCTTCAAAAACGATGATATGCATGGCAAGTTTAGCCGCATCCGCCTGCGGTGCGATAAATTGGTTGCGTTGATGATCCGCTTGCGTTTTAGCCGCGCAGCGCGTGTTCGTCGCCGGATAATTTCCCCCAATCCCATTATTCTAACACGGGACGCGACGTTTGACAGGGAGAAAAGCGAAAATTTTCCAGCGGCCTTGAAAAGTCGCCGAACCGTGGTAGAATGAAGAAAATTTGGCCGAACTGGCGGAATGGCAGACGCAGTGGATTCAAAATCCACCGCCCGTGAGGGCATCCCGGTTCAAGTCCGGGGTTCGGTATTTCGGGGAGCTGCTCGGCTCCCTTTTTTTTCTTGCAGGACGTTATACCGCAAACGGGGACAAACTCCACGTTTTCCCCGCTTCAACCCCCAAGTTCCGGCGCCGTATTGATTTTCGGCCGCCTGCACTTGGGGCTCTTTTCAGTCGAAAACGAAAAAGGTAGTGTCTAGCCGTTTTCAGTATACATGCTCTTGGGCGACGTTTTGAGGGGGGGTAGCCGCATCCGCCTGCGGTGCGAGGGAGCGGCAATCGGCGTTGTGGCCGCCTCCTCGTGTCGTGGGCGACACGGCTAAGCAAGCGGACGTCAAACTTCGAGGGGGGATGTTTTCTTTGATCGATTATCATATAATCGGATTTTCCTCGGATCCTTTTGTCGAGACCGGATGCTGCCATGTCATTCGATTCCACCGCTTCGACCGCAACACCCATTTCCGGAGCCCGTGTCGACACGTCCGACGATCAACAGGAACTGCTCCAAGCGATTCTCGAGTCCGCCTACGACGGAATTATGGTTGTTCGAAATCCCGAAGGAGTGATTCTGCTCAATTCCCGGGCAAGGGGACTTTGGAATCTTTCCTCCGTTGAACCAACGAAGCCGTCCTACGACGATTTTGCTTCGTTGATTCTCTGTAACGCCTACAATCGGATGGAATTGGCCGCCGCGATTCGGCACCACGAATCAAGCGGCGAACAAATAGAGGGCGAGTTGTTCCTGTTGGACGGTCGCGTTTTCGATTGGAGAGTTTCCTCGATCTCCTCGAGTTCCCCTTCAAACCGGCGAACAGCCATCTGGCGCTGGCGTGATGTCACCGAAGAACGTTGGATTCAGGGACAATTACGCGAAAACGAGGAAAAATACCGAACTTTTTTCGATAAACAGCTCAACGGAATTCTTCTGCTCGACGTGGTTGTCGATGATCAGGGCCGGCCGATCGACTACATGATCAACGATGTGAATCCGATGATCGAAACGATCACCGGAATGCCTCGTTCCTTTTTAGTCGGGCGGTCGTTGCTCACCGTTTTCGCCTCCACACAGGTCACGTCCCATGATTTCGGCGACCGTTGGTGGAGCGGGATTGAAAAAACCGCCGTCGACGGAGACAACGAAATCTATCACGTCATCATTCCGACGATCGAAAAGAATCTCGAAGTCGTCTGTTTTCGTCCGAAGATCGGTCAAGTCGCCGTCGTCGTCAACGACGAAACCCTGCGACTCCAATCACAGGAATCGATGCGGACGTTGCAGCGAATGATCGATCAGATTTCGGAACCCGTCGTCCGCCTGAATGACACGGGACGGATCGTTTACGCCAACCCGGCAACGTGTTCGCTCCTGAATGTCGACTCGGTTTCCCAGTTGTTGGATCGGTTTATCGGCGAGTTCCTCGACGCGTTCGACTGGTCGTCCTGGTCCCGATTTTGGACCGAGCTTCGACTTCTCAAAAACCTGCGTTTGGACTCCCGATTGCGGTCGACGGACGTGGATACGGAGGTCCCGATCCAATTGATCGCGGACCTTTTCGAGGAAAACGGCCGTTCCTATTGCGCCGCCTGCCTCCATGACATGACGGAACATCTGCGCCGCATGCAAGCCGAACAAGCCTCGACGGCGAAGAGCGAGTTTCTCGCTCATATGTCGCACGAAATTCGGACGCCGCTGAACGGCGTCATCGGAATGACCGATCTGTTGATGTCGACCGAACTGTCATCCAAACAAACGGAATACGCCGCGCTGATCAAGTCCTCGGGACGTTCGTTAATGTTTTTGATCAACGATATCCTGGATTTTTCGAAAATCGAAGCGGGTAAACTGGAACTCGACGTCACTGATTTCAATCTGCACGAACTTTTGGAGTCGGTGCTGGGAATTCTGGCGTCGCGTGCTCACGCCAAGGGGCTCGAACTCTGCGGACTCTGCGCGAAAGACGTTCCGTTCGCCGTCCGGGGCGACGATGGTCGGCTCCGTCAAATTCTGATCAATCTCGTCGGCAACGCGGTTAAGTTTACTGAACGCGGTGGTATTCGGCTCGACGTGCGTGTCGAACGTTGGGAGAATGAACCGACCCCTTGGTGCGACATTCGATTTTGCGTCACGGACACGGGAATCGGGATTCCCGCGGAACGTAAAGACCGTTTGTTCCAAGCGTTTTCTCAGGTCGATTCGTCGTTTTCCCGTCGCTACGGCGGCACCGGCTTGGGATTGGCGATTTCCAAACGTCTCATTGATCTCATGGGCGGCGAAATCCGGGTCGACAGCGAAGAAGGCGTCGGAACGTCGTTCCATTTCACGATTCCGATGTCGTACCGAAATTCCGTCCCGGAGAACGACGAACTCCAGGACGGACCGTGTCACGGCTCCATCGATCTTTCCGGTCGAACGGCCGTGATCGTCGAAGACAACGACGTTCTTCGCCAAACCTTGGTGGAGCAACTCCAATCCTGGGAAATGAAGACGGTTGCCTTTTCGACACGCCAGGAAGCATTGACCGCCATTCGAAAAGCCGCCGAACAGGGACGACCGTTCCAATTGGTGATTGCCGACAGCTCCCTGTCCGAAAGCAGCAACTCCGACCTCCTCCATGAATTGCGCGACGCTTCCTCGTCAAGCGACACCGGGCTGATCCTGCTGGTTCCGCTGACGGATAGCGAGGAAATCACGGCAATCCATTCCGACGACAAAGCGACCGTCCTCACGAAACCGACGTACAGCTCTTCGCTGTTCAATGCCATCCTGAACACGCTGAGTCCCCAAACGAAAACTCAACCGCTTCGTTCGGCGGAAGATTCGGGAATCATGACGAAAGTCTTGTCGCTGAAGGATGCGAACGATCCGCTAACGGCAAGGGTTCCCATGATTCTCATTGCCGAGGATAATCGTATCAATCAGATCGTCGTTTCGGAAATTCTGGCTAACGCCGGATTTCAATTCGAAATCGTCGGCAACGGCCAAGCCGCCTGCGAAGCGGTCAGCCGATCACGATTCGACCTGATCCTCATGGATTGCCAGATGCCCGAAATGGACGGGTTCGTCGCGACGCAGACGATCCGTCAGTACGAAAAAAATCAACGTCAAAAGCTCCACGCCGAACACCTTCCGGGGATTCCGATCATCGCCTTGACGGCTAACGCAACCAAAGGCGACGAGCAACTTTGTCTTGATGCCGGAATGAACGCTTATTGCAGTAAGCCGATCAACGCCAGAAAACTCATCGTCGAAATCAAAAAATGGCTCGGTAAATCCGGTTGAAGAATCCCCCGTTAGCCGCGTCGGCCTCCGACGCGCGGAAGAACATGCTTATTCGTCTCGGAACACGCGGTAGTCTGTTGGCTCGTTGGCAGGCGGATTGGACGGCCGACGCCCTTCGCAAGCTTGGGTATCAGGTCGAGATCGTCGCGATCAAGACGAGCGGCGACCTGTATCAGGACGGTCCGATCACGAACATCGGGGCTCCCGGAGCGTTTACGAAGGAAATCCAACGAGCGTTGCTCGACCGAACGATCGATATCGCCGTCCATAGTTTGAAGGATCTGCCGACGGAATCGGTCGATGGGCTGTGTCTGGGAGCCGTTCCCGAAAGGGGACCGCATCGGGATGTTTTCGTTTCACGAACCGCGACGACGATCGACGAACTCCCGGAAGGCTCCGTCATCGGAACGGGCAGCTTGCGACGCCGCACCCAAATCCTTCATCGTTTCGGCAACCGTTTTCGTGTGGAAGACGTTCGCGGAAACGTCGAAACCCGCTTGAGAAAACTCGACGAAGGGCAAGTTCAGGCGCTGATACTCGCGGAAGCCGGTTTGGTACGACTCGGCTTCGCGGACCGGATTTCCTCGTTTCTGGAACCGCCGGACTTTCTTCCAGCCGTCGGCCAGGGAGCCTTGGGCATCGAAATTCGCAAGGATGATTCCTCGACGGCAATCGCCGTTGCGGCAATCAATGATTCGCCGACCTTCGACGCCGTTTGCGCGGAACGTGCTCTGCTTCAAACGCTGCAAGGCGGTTGCCTCGCTCCGATTGGAGCGTTCGGTCGGCAGGAAAATCACCGTTTGTCGCTCCACGGCCGGATTCTTTCGACGGACGGCTCGAAGATGTACGAGAAAACCTTTTCGGCCGATTCCGATGAGTCGCCGCAATCACTCGGAATTCGGTTGGCGAAGGAACTCCTTAAAGATGGAGCCGATGCAATCATCGAACAACTGAGAAAATAACGCCGCAAGACGCGCTTTGCGGCTAAAACGCAAGCGGAACACCATACGGGTTCGAAGCTTTCGGACGGAATCTTTAGGCTTTCGCCAGAAAATAAACCGCCAACTTTTGAGTGAAAGGGTGAAAGGGTGAAAGGGTGAAAGGGTGAAAGGGTGAAAGGGTGAAAGGGTGAAAGGGTGAAAGGGTGAAAGGGTGAAAGGGTGAAAGGGTGAAAGGGTGAAAGGGAAAATGCAAGATGCGTCTCTCCCACCCTTTCACTCTTTCACCCTCTCACCTCCCCGTTTTCGGCATGAAACTTTCTGACGAAAGCCTTACTCGACGGTTCCGATTTCCAATTGGTCGATGACGCCGAGAATCGAGTTCGTCAGGGCGGCCAACGAGTCGGCGGCGAGGTTGACGTCGGCGATTTTGAGACGGGCCGCGTTCGCTCCACCGAGACCGAACGTTGCGTCCAACGGTCGCCAGACGCCGTCGACCAACGCTTCGTTCCAAAGATGAAACGCCATCGCGCCGCTTGCCGCCGGATCCGAAGCGTTCAGCGGCGAGTAAACCAGTCCGAGGACCAATCGACACGGAATTTTTTTCGTGCGGCAAAGAGCGGCCAGGAGAACGGCGTATTCCGTGCAGTCGCCGCTCATCGTTTTCAGGACGTCGGACGACGAGGCAAAGGCCAGGGAAAACGTCGTTCCCCGCATCGAATCGTGGACGAGCCTTTCGATCGCCCGGGCGGTCTGCCAAGGCGTCAGGGAATCGTCGACCGTCGCGGCAAGTTCCTTCAGCTTCGGATCGTCCAGATTGATCAGGGCTCCGGACGCGAGGTCGTCCGAGGAAACCGGGGACTTTTTCGTGACTAGGGCCGAGTTGCCGACCTTGGTCGAATCGTCGCCGACAGCCGACCAGACTCGAACTTTCGCAGCGTTCGGTGGTTCCGGCAGCGGAATCACGGACTGAAACGCCGATTCCGGGAACCGAATTCGCGGGTCGCCGGTTTTCAGGCGGACCGTAAACGTCAACCGGGGAGCGTCCAACGCGTCAGGGATCGGCTTCGGCAGCGAAACCATGCCGATTTGCCCCAGTTCGATGCTCGGACCGTCCTTGGTTCCGGCAAGAGCCGTTTCCTTGTCGACGCGGACACCGACAATGTTCGTTTCGCCCATTGGAACAAGGCTTCGAAAGACGTTTCCGTCGGCGTCGGTCCAGAGCGTGCTTGCCAACGTCCTGACCGTATCGCCGGAGCCGATTTGCATCGTAACATTGACCCGTTGTAGCTTTCTCAGTGTTCCGCGAACATCGACCGTTTCGACGCCGCCGCCGAGCAAGGTCGTCTCGATGTGCTGCTGAAGCGTCGGATCGAAGAGTCGCAGCACGACTTTTCGGTTCGGCGTGATCGGATCTTCCAGCATACGGCGAAGCACCGTTTCCGGACCGCCGAGCGGTTCGGTCCACGGCAGCGTGGTTTGGTCCTTTTTGCCGAGAACGAGCAGTTTGTCGCCGTCGACCTTGCATTCGGTTCGAATCGGCGACGTTCCGCCGCTGCTCAACTCCGTGACCGCGTCGACGAACTCGCCTTTCGGTGTCGACTGCGAAGAAAGCTTGAGCGCGACATCGAACGGACGACCGTACCGAAGAAGCGTGAGTCGACTCTGCAGCTCGAATTGAAGCCGCCGCCCGCCGTCGACCTCAACGTGCTTGAACGAGGTTCGTTGAAAACCGACCGGTTTGTCGTCGATCGACAACGATTCCCAGTACTCTCCGCCGTCACGCAGAAGGTTGGCGGTTTCCAAGCGATCCGCTTTCGAACAACCGGCGGCGACGAGAACAAGCAATAGGAGTATTTGTTTGACCATGGATTTTTTCGGGACGGACGGCGGACATTGAATCCGATACAGTTTACAGCGATTTCCCGAAAGATTCAATTATACCGTAGCACGGTATGGCGGCTGCCTTCGGCTCAAGCAACGCCGCCTTCCGTTGGTCGGCTCATCGTTCGGCGGTATTTGACTTTACGAAAAAAAGCGAAACGGCAAAACCTTTTCTCAAAATGTCAGTCGAATGCCGTTTCGCAGTATAGCATGCTACGGGGCTAAAACGCAAGCGGATTGCCGAGCGGTGGGGATGATGATATAATTTGGGAAACGTGTCGAAGTACAAGATGTTGACAACAATCCTTTTATCGGGAGAAAAAAGATGAGTTTGGGTGTCTTACTCCTTGGAATTTTCGGCGGCCTGTTCCTGCTTTTCCTCGTAATTCTTTTTTGGGGAATCTCGGTCTACAACGGTTTGGTGACGCTTCGCAACCGTTATAAAAACGCGTTCTCGCAGATCGACGTGCAACTGAAACGGCGCTACGACCTGATTCCGAACCTCGTCGAAACCGCCAAGGGATACATGAAGCACGAACGGGAAACGCTCGAAGCGGTGATCCAAGCTCGAAATGCCGCTTACGGCGCGTCGCAGAGAGCGGCGGCGGATCCGAGCGATCCTGAAGCGATGAAGAGTCTGCTCGGTGCCGAATCGCAGCTTTCCGGCGTCATGGGCCGTTTGATGATGCTCACGGAATCGTATCCCGACCTGAAAGCGAACCAGAACATGCTCTCGCTGCAAGAGGAGCTGACGTCGACGGAAAATAAAGTCGCGTTTGCCCGACAGGCTTACAACGACACCGTCATGACGTACAACAACGCCCGAGAAGTCTTTCCGTCGAGTTTGATTGCCGGAGTGTTCAACTTCGCCGCCGCGACGCTCTTCGAAGTCGACTCGCCAGAAGAAAAGAAAGCCCCGAAAGTCAGCTTCTAGGGGTCAGGGAACAGGGGTCAGGGAACAGGGAAATACAAATCGAGCTTCGCTCGATATCCCCCTGTTCCCTGTTCCCTGTTCCCTGTTCCCTGTTCCCTGTTCCCTGACCCCTGACCCCTGACCCCTGACCCCTGACTCCTGTTCCCTGACCCCTACTCTCTGGCTCCTTGCATTTTTTTGATCCGCTCGACGATAGCGCTGTGCATTTGGCTGACTCGGCTCTCGGAAAGTTCAAGAGCGGCGCCGATTTCCCGCATTGTGAGACCTTCGTAATAATAAAGGATGACGACCATTCGTTCCGTTTTGTTGAGTCCCTTGGTAAAAGAACGAATCAGATCGATTTTCGCAAGTCGTTCGGTGGGGTCTTCACTGCGACGGTCGGCAATGAAATCAGCCTCGCGAACATCCTTGGAACCGTCGTTTTCGCTCCAGGTTTTGTCGAGGCTCGTGATGTTGACGCTGTGCGTTTCGGCAAAAAGATGTCGGAGTTCCTCAACGGAAATCCCCAGATGCTCAGCGACTTCCGGATCCGTCGGTTTGCGTCCCAATTGGATTTCGAGCGTTTTATAGGCTTCGTTCAATTTGCTCGCCTTCGAACGGACCATTCGAGGAACCCAGTCCATGGATCGGAGTTCGTCGACCATCGCCCCTTGGATTCGGGGCAGGCTGAACGCTTCGAACCGAACCCCGCGACTCAGATCGTAAGCCGCGATCGCGTCCATCAACCCGAAGGTTCCCGCGGAAATCAAGTCGTCCAGATCGATGCCTTCCGGGAGACGCGACCAGACCCGTTCCGCGCGATTACGGACCAGCGGCATGTACCGTTCGACGAGTCGGTTGCGTGCCTCGTTTGTCGGTTTGGCCTTGAAAAGAGCCCAAAGTTGATCGCCGTCGTCGTTCGCCATGGCGTCTTTACGAAGCTTTTCGGCGGCGGTGTTCGTTTTTTTTACGGAGAACGTTGGTTCCATACGGACGATTCCTTCGACAGATTCCATGCTCACGGAGAGAAAACTCCTCGCCGTCGAACGGAACAATACCGTTTTTCGTCGATCGTGGGAAGAACAGTTTTTTGGAAAAGAAATCGACCGTTTTCCTTATTTTGCCTGAAATACCGGGCTGTACCATGCTGCCGGAGAGTAATCCGTTTTCGACGAAATTCTGGACGCCCGGGGTGATTTCCTATCGATTTCGTGAGGAAACCGAGTCTTGTGAGCGAATCATCGACGCGTTCGAACAGTATGGCGGCGGCCAAATCGTCGGCCCCCACGGTTCAGGAAAGTCGACGCTGATCGAATCACTCAAGAAAGTCTTCCAGCGGAACGGCTACGACATTCGACACGCGATGCTCAACGATCGAAGCCGTCGCCTGCCGGCGGGGTTTTCTTTAGAAGAATTGCGGGAGCCGTTTGTTCGAATCGTTGACGGATTCGAGCAGCTTTCGTTTTGGGACCGCTGGCGGCTCCGTGGAAAGTTTCCCGGGCGGTTTCTGATCGTCACGCATCGGCCCGTCGATCGGTTGCCGGTCCTGTACCGAACGGTTCCACGTTTTGAGGTTTTCTCGGAACTTGTCTGTCAGTTGGGGGGGAAACACGGAGACGACGAACTCCGTCGTCTTTTCGATGATTTTGAAGGCAACTTCCGCGACGCGTTCCTGACGCTCTATGACCGGGAAGGATAACCCGGCAAAGAGCCGGGGATGGAGGCGGTACTCCGCCGTAAATCCCCGGATGATTCACGGCGTTTCAGTGGACCGCCTTGAAGATGGGGAAAAACGGTGTAGAATACCGCTTTCCGTTTGGGGGAGGGTCCCTCTCGTTCGGACGGCGTCTCATCGGTCGCCGTTCCATAAACACCGCATAATCCAAGAATTGAGAGAATTATGTCGAGATTTCCGAACTTCAAGAAGTCCAAGTTCAAGCAGCGTAAACGAGCCAAGGCGAAGATCCGAGGCAAAAAGAAGGATCCGATCATGGTCGGCGGCGAGCGGCCCCGTCCGATGTTCGTCGATTACAAAGACATCGAGCTGCTGAAAAAATTGACCAGCCGCCAGGGAAAGATTCTCAGCCGTCGCAAGAACGGTTGTTCCGCCGCGAGCCAACATGCCGTTGCCGCCGCGATCAAGCGAGCCCGATTCATGGCCCTGCTGCCGTACGTCGCCGACTGACCGAAAACAAAAGCCGGAAGGGAGGCGTACTCGCCGTACTGACGGAGAAGTGTTTCGGTGGAAATGTGTGAAAGGGTGAAAGAGCGTTTATCGAATGCTCTTTCACTCTTTTGCTCTTTCAATAACCGTCCGTCGATCGTTTCGCCGATGGAAAGTTTTCCGTCTTTCAGCGCGTCGGAGGCCGACGCGGCTAAATCTCACTCTCTCACTCTTTCACGCCATGATAGTGGACCAAGCGATGGAAAAGGCGGACGTGTTGATCGAAGCCATGAAATGGATTCGACAGCACCGAGGAACGATCACGGTCATCAAGATGGGCGGCAGTCTGATGGAAGATGAGACCGCGATGACGCATCTGCTGCTCGACACCGTGTTTATGGAGTCGGTCGGAATGAAGCCGGTGATCGTTCACGGCGGCGGCGCGGCGATCAGCAAGGCGATGACCGACGCCGGTCTGGAACCGCGATTCGTTCAAGGACGTCGTTATACCGATGAGGCGTCGTTGGAAATTGTTAAACGGGTTCTCGGTGGCGAGATCAACGCAAATCTCGTCCGGCAGATCAACGAACTCGGCGGTGTTGCGCAATCGCTGAGCGTTTGTTTCGATTCGAATGTTCTTTACGGCAAAAAACTGTTGCTCGAAGACGAAAAGAAGGAAAAAATCGACATGGGCTTCGTCGGCCAGGTCGACCGCGTCGACGTGGAACCGATCAAGGCGTTGTGCGACCGTTGGATCATTCCGGTGATTCCGTCGGTCGCCCTGATGGACGACGGCAGCGGTCAAGGCTTGAACGTGAACGCTGACACCGCGGCAACGGCCGTCGCCAAGGAATTGCGGGCCGAAAAGCTTGTTTACGTCAGCGAAGTGAACGGCGTCCGCACGGATCCGAACGATCCGAAGTCGATGATCGACTCGATCACGGCCGACAAGGCTCGGGAAATGTTGGCGTCCGGCTGCATCGTCGGCGGTATGATTCCGAAGATCCAGGCCTGTCTGGAAACGTTGGAGCGCGGCGTGAACAAGATTCACATCATCAACGGCCGCCTGCGTCATGCGTTGCTGCTGGAAATCTTCACCAGCATGGGTGTCGGTACCGAGATCACGAACTCGTAAAAAAACCGTTGTCCGCCGCTCCGATTCGGGATATAATCAAGAATCCATCAGAGCCGCGACCGTAAGGTCGCGTTCCCCGGGAGGATATCATGTCGCCGACGATCTCGATGTTTTTCGGAATCATCATCACCATGCATTGGGAGAAGGGTGAACCGCATCACCTTCCCCATATTCACGCCGAGTATCAAGATTACGAGGCGGTGTTTTCCTTTTCGCCAACTGGAAACTGGCGATGAACGATCAACAGCTTTTCCGGATTGATCCGCTGAAATAACATGGACGAAGACGACGAAATCGTTTACGGCGAACCGTTGAATCCGCGTGTCGTGGCCGTGGTTCCGAACGACGACTACACGCTGACGTTGACGTTCACAAGCGGCGAGGTGAAAAAGTACGACATGAATCCGTTGCTCGACAAGGGCGTTTTTCGCGAGTTGCAAAACATCGGATATTTCCGTTGCGTTCGGATCGCGTTCGGAACCGTCGAGTGGCCGCACGAACAGGACATTTGCCCCGACACGCTGTACCTTGGTTCGACGCCGCTGGAATGAAAGGATAAGGGAAAATCATGTCCACGTTGACGATTGAAATTTTGAATCCGAAGGCGAGAAGCATTCTCGACGGCTTGGAAGACGTCGGTCTCATCGCGATCGACGAATCGTCGAAGCGGTTGAAGACGCACAGTCTCATGGAACTCAAGGGCCTCGGCGCGGAAATTTGGAAAGACGAAAACGTCGACGAATATCTGCGAAAGGAACGGGAATCATGGGACTTTTAGAAACGATGAACGGTCGGCTCGTTTACGTCGACGCCGCGCCGTTCATCTACTTCATGGAGAGAAATTCGTCCTATGAAAAGCCGCTCGAAGCGTTTTTCTCCCGGTTGAATCAAGGCGAGGTTCGGGCAATCACGTCAACCCTGGTCCTTGCCGAAGTATTGGTCAAACCTTTCAGAAACAAACAATGGATGCTTGCGGAAAAGTATGAGTCGATTTTTGAGGGAACACCCGAATTGACGATGCTGCCCGTCGACGCCGGCATCGGTCGCTTGGCGGCCAAACTTCGAGCATCCTATTCCCTGTTGACGCCGGACGCGATTCACATGGCGACCGCGATGATTCACGGAGCGGTATTTTTCCTGACGAACGACAGCGATTTCCGAAAAGTCGATCCGACCGATCCGAGGATGCCGAAATTGGTGTTTATCGAAGAATTATTGTCCCCCGTTTAGCCGAGCGGCGCAGACGCCGTAGAAAAGATGCTCGAATCCGAAACGACATCGCCGGACGCCGTTGCGAAAGTTCCGCCGAAAAACGGCAAGCATCGGCTGTATTCGCTGCTCCGATTCCTTGCGGTGATGTCCGTCATGTATTTCGGTTTTTGTTTTTGGCTTTCCTATGACCAGAGAAGTTGGATTCGCGATCCGCAGTGGAAAACAGTCCGCGACATGAAGCAACTCGCAAGACGATTGAGCGAATACCGCGAAAAAAACGGTACATTTCCCGACCGGTTGGAAAAGCTGTTTGCCGGACTTGATTATTCGAAAGAAGAGATAGAACACGAATCGGCTGACGGTTGGGGGCGTCCCCTGAATTACGAAACGGACGGCAAGACATGGCGATTATCGTCTTACGGCTCCGACGGACAACCGGGCGGTATCGGGGTCGAAACGGACATTCACAGCGACGATACGCTGTATGTCAAGAGAGGCATGTTTGACGCTAGAAGTCCATTTGATGTTTGTGTTACTGCCCTCCCGGCACTTAAACAGATTTTCGTTAAGAGTTTTTTTGAAAGATTTTTTATCGGCTATATCTTTTTTCTCGTTTACTGGGCGGTTGCCTTGTTTTTTACTTGTTATTTCATCGTTTCGAAAAATCAGGAATCATACTCACGCTTGGAAGTATTCGGCTGGTGGTTTGTAGCGTCTCCCTTCATCTTATGGTTCAACTACATGATCGCGATATTCACGATAATTCCCTCGGCTCAAAAATAATTTGGTTTCGAACACCGGAATGAACTGCGGGAAAACTGGCTCAAGAGTCGGAATCAGGAACCACTATCCTCCATTGCCCTTTTGGAGTAGAATCATGGCCCCTTGGAAAATTCTCCGAATGAACGTGCTGTCGAACTATCGACTTGAATTGACGTTCGTCGATGGATCCCACGGAATTGTCGACCTTTCCGACGAACCGTTTACCGGTGTTTTCGAACCTCTGGCCGATCCCGAGTATTTTGCCCGGGCGACACTGGAAAACGGCGTCGTCACTTGGCCGTGCGGCGTCGACATCGCACCGGATGCGCTTCATGAGAAAGTAAATGCCGCCGAGATCGTCACGTCATCATAACGGCCAAAATCAAAATAATTATTCACCAACCAAAGAGCCCCAAGTGCAGCGAAGCGGAACTTGGGGGTGGTTTTATTGCTCCGTTGTTATTTCGGTTATATAATTAAATGGATGAATCGGCGCTTTTCGATCCGGGATTTCACGATTGGAACGCCGACGTTATCGAGAAGCGTTTTTTCGAATTGCTTGTCGATCCGTTTGACAGCGTTCGTCGACGCTATTTGACGAGGCGGTTTTTCAACTGATCGAGGATTTCAAAAAATTCGGTGTCGCCACTGAAATATGGGTCGCCGGTTCCTTTGTTACAGAAAAACAGGCCCCCGGCGACATCGACGTCGTATTTGTCGTCGATCACGAAGCGGTCGACCGGCTTTCCAAGGGAGCAAAGACAAGATTCAAGCGTTTTTCAGACCAGTATTATGTCATGGATTTGTACGACTGCCATCTTTTCGTGCTCAGTGACGATCAGGATGACTTGAAGAAGTATTTAGCCGAGGAATGGTTCGGACTTTCACGTTCAGGAGAACCGATCGGATTGATTCGTTTTTACATTTGAGGTCGACCATGACGAATACCGTAAAACTCGAAAACAACATCGAAAAGGTCAGAAAACTGATCCGCGACATCGACCTCCGTTTGGCGGCGGCTCCCGAAGACGTTTCACTGCTCATGTCGCGAGAGTCGACGGCGAACCACCTGAGCGAATTGGAACGGAAACTGATCGAAGCCGAAAACGACGCAGAACTTGTTGTTTCGCGTTAAAGACCACCTGCTTGTCGCCCCGCAGGGGCAATGCGTAACAGCCCAGGGCAACGCCCTGGGAAAAAGAAAACGATCAAACGATTTCGCCCTGAAGGGCAGTGTAACGCCGGCTTGGCACTGCCCTTACAGGGCGGCGATTGGTGAACACGAACGGTCTCCCAGGGCGGCGGCGAATACGCCTTGCCCTGGGCTGGAATGCAATGGCCTTTCAGGCCGAAGACCGTTAATCCGAATGACGCAGACGCCGAAGATGAAATGAGATGGAATAATTACCGCGAAGACGAAGTCGGGTCGGGATGCCTTTCCCTCGTGTGCGGCATCATGGCGGTCGGGACGCTCCTGCTTTGGGTGACGGGTTTGATCAATCTCGATCCGCTGTTTTCGGCCAAGTCGATCTTGGGCCTGTCCGGACGGTTATGCTTCCTGATTGTTTTTTTTCCCGTCGGTGGAATCGCAACGGGAATTTATGCCTTGGAAACAGAAGAACGACCTTTCGCGATTGCCGGAATATTTTTGAGCGTCGTCGTGCTTTCGCTGTTCGTTTTGGCGTTTATCTGGTCCGCAATGTTTTTTTGAATGAATGGTTTTGAAAACGCCGGCGTCTACGTCGTCCGGCTAAACGAAGGAAATGAAAATGCTTAGTTCTCAAGAAACGATTGCTCTGTACAATAAATACGTCATCGGCAACTATACGCGGTATCCGGTCGCTCTGGTACGCGGTGAAGGCTCCCATATCTGGGACGCCGAAGGACGAAAATATATCGACTTCTTTCCCGGTTGGGGTTGCGGGCTCTTCGGACACTGTCCGCCGATGATCGTCGACGCCGTCCAGAAACAAGTCGCGAAACTCATTCACGTTCCGAATTCATGGTACACCGAAATCCAAGGGCAATGGGCGAAACTCCTTTCCGAACGCAGTTTCGGCGGACAGGCGTTTTTCTGTAACAGCGGCGCCGAAGCGAACGAAGCGGCGATCAAACTCGTCCGGCTCCATTCGCCGAAGTGTCGTTACAAAATCATCACGTTCCAGGGCAGCTTCCACGGCCGGACCATGGGCGCTCTCACGGCGACTGCGCAACCGAAATACCACGAAGGGCTCGGCCCGATGCTTCCCGGCTTCACGTACGTTCCCTACGGCGACCTGAAAGCGGTCGAAGCCGCGATCGACGACGAAACGGCCGCGATCATGATCGAACCGATCCAAGGCGAAGGCGGCGTCCGCATGCCCCCCGAAGGTTTTTTGGCCGGGTTGCGGCAACTTTGCGATACGAATAAACTGCTGCTCGTGTTCGACGAAGTTCAAACCGGTTGCGGTCGGACCGGCGAATGGTTCGCCTACCAACATTTCGGCGTGGAACCGGACGTCATGACGCTTGCGAAGGCGGTCAGCGGCTCGCTGCCCGGCGCGGCGCTGCTCACCCGGAAGGAAATCGCTCCGAGTCTCCGCCCCGGGATGCACGCCGCAACCTACGGCGGAAATCCAATTGCCGCCGCCGCCGGCATTGCTTCCATTGAAATGATCGAAAAAGAAGGTCTGCTCGATAAAGCCAAGAAAATCGGCCAGCAGTTCACGACGTTCCTCACCGAGCTTGCGGAAGAGATCGACATTATCGAAGAAGTCCGCGGCGCCGGCGTGATGATCGGCATCGAACTGACCGTCGAAGGGACGCCGTATGTCAAGGCGTGCATGGACAAGGGCCTGCTCATCAACTGCACGCACGGCAACGTTTTGCGGCTGCTTCCCGCGATGAACATCGACCCCGCCGTCGTCCAAGAGGGACTTGACATCCTCGCCGATGCGCTGCGAAAATAGTCCATTGAATTAGTATTCGTCACATAAAAGCCGGAAAGGAGGCGGTACTCCGCCGGATTGACGGTCGAAATGCGATGAACCGTCATTACGGCGAGTACGCCTCCATTCCGGCTGTTGTTATGTCACAAAAATAATTTTACAACGTTTATCGTCATGCAACATCTTTACGATCAGGTTTCGGAAGCGGTTCATTTTCTTCGCAAGCGTTGGACCCAAAAGGCGGCTGCGGGCATCGTGCTCGGCACCGGACTCGGCAATCTGGCCAAGCAGATCGAGGCCGAATGCACGATTCCGTACGAAGAGATTCCCAACTTTCCCCGTTCGACCGTTGAAACCCACGCCGGAAATCTCGTCCTCGGCAAGCTCGACGGCGTCGACGTCGTTGCCATGGAAGGCCGATTTCATGCTTACGAAGGATACAATCTGAAACAGCTCACGTTTCCGATCCGCGTGATCAAGGAGCTCGGCGCCGAACTGCTCTTCGTCTCGAACGCCTGCGGCGGCATGAACCCGCAGTACCGACAGGGCGACATCATGGTGATCGAAGACCATATCAACCTGATGGGCGTCAATCCGCTGGTCGGAATCAACGACGACCGGCTCGGACCGCGATTTCCCGATATGTGCGAACCCTACGATCACCAACTCATCGATCAGGCCCTGGAAGTCGCTCGGAAAGAGAATTTCGCCGCCCATAAAGGCGTTTACGTCGCCGTATTGGGACCGAACCTCGAAACCCGGGCCGAATACCGATTTTTGCGGGGAATCGGTGCCGACGTCGTCGGTATGTCGACGGTTCCCGAAGTCCTCGTCGCCGTTCACTGTGGCATGAAGGTCCTCGGACTGTCGATCATCACCGACATGGCCTTGGCGGACGCTCTGAAGCCCAGTAATATCAACGAAATCATCGCCACGGCGAACGGCGCCGAACCGAAACTTACGAAAATCGTCCGCGGCGTCCTGCGTTCGCTCGCCGGGACTTAGGCGGAAATTCGGTTCCGATCGCTTTTCCAAGTGTTCAAAACAGATTGCCTATGGTATAATATCGGGGGGCGTTGAGCCTCAAGCACCCAAGGCGCTTCGCGGCTTAAATGCAGGCGGATCGCCAAACGGATACGAAGATTACTGAGCGGCTCCTACCACCATGAACATCATCAGCTTGCCTTGGATAGCCGTCGATCTCGGTGCCGATCGAATTCACGTCGCCTTTCAGGATGCGGGAGGGACGGTTCGAAGCGTCCAGCCGGAAAACGGAGAATTCGACAGCGTCTTCCACGTATCCCGGAACAGCGAGATCCGTTGCGGACGCGAGGCGGCCAATCAGTTGGCCGAGGATCCCGAAGGAATCGTTCTTCTTTCCAGTTTTCCCCTGAAAACAAACGAGATCATTCGGTTTCCGGATGGACGGCCTCCCACCAAACCCTCCATCCTTTTTTCAGTTCTCCTAAATCGGGTTCGGAGGTATTGTGAAGATCGTCTCTTTTCCGGCAGGCGGCTCGAAACGTGCGTGCTGACGCTGCCGCATCGGAGCAGTGTCCTCCGCCGGACCTATGGCCGGATTGCGTGGGATGCGGGATTTGCCGAGCTTCATTTTCGCGACTCGGCGATTGCCTCCGAAACGGTTCGGCGGCATACTTGGGGAGACGTTTTTCCCTTTGTAACGATTTGCAATCTTGGGGCGACCCAAATCACGTTCACGCTCCTGAAATGCCGCAACGGCGGCAGCGAACATGTCGACCAGTTTCATTCGGTCGGAACATTCGGCGTCGACGAAATCGACCGAATCATTCTTCAATCGGCCGATCCGGGACATATCGCTCCGACGGATTCCTTCGACGCGCTGCTCCAACTGAAATCGCTCCGACGCGTTTGCTCTTTCGAGACGCAGGAACTGTATCATTTTCATCTGAATGGACGGAAGAAACGCGTTCGAACCGTTCATTTCGAAACGGCAACACGGATCTTTCTCCAAAAAATTCAGGCGGCGTTCAATGTGTATTCGGAACGTGCTCTGGAAATCACCGGAACCGCAGGCACGCCGATCGTTCTGGTCGGCGGCGGCGCGAACAATCCCCTGATTTCGCAGGCGATCGAACACGCCGCACAAGGTAAGATTTATTGGTGGGCGGAAGCCGAAGAAGCCGCCGTTCTTGGAACCGCGATGGCGTTTCTTCCCAAAACGAAATCCCCGTTGCCGACGCCGGAAGAAGAACGCTTTTATCGGCTTTACATTGACGCGGCTTCCGGAGACGACGAAGCGCGATGCTCTCTGGCCCAAATGCTGGAATCGGGAGTCGGAACGCCGGTTTCCCTTGACGAAGCCTTCGATTGGTATCGCTTGGCAGCCAGTCGGGGATCACAGCAAGGAAAATTCGGTTTGGCCCGATGCCTGTTTCAGGGGCTGGGAACGCTCCAAGACACGGACGCCGCCGTGCAACTTCTCGAAGAGTCGGCGAAAGCCGGATATGCGCCTTCCCAGTTTTCGTTGGCGATGTTTTTCTTCGGCAACAAACCGCAAAGTCAGGACGACGCGGAATCGTGGTTGCAACAGGCCGTTGAACAAGGTTACGCCGAAGCCTTGGCTTACGTCGAACGCCGCGCCCGACATCCGGAATCCATTCACGCCGCTTCCATCCCCGGCGACTGGAATATGCCGGTCGAAATCGTTGTCGACGAAGACGATTGACGTTGGGCTTGAGGGCTGAATTACCCCCAAGTTCCGGCGAGTACGCCTCCACTTGGGGCTCTGTTGAGAGCTAGGAAATCTCTTCGAGGCGACGACGGTACTCGTCTCGTTCTCTTCGGGTCGCTTCGAGGTCGAACAGCATGTATTTCAGATCAAGGCTCATCTGCCCCAACGTTCCCTGGACGTATTGAAAGATCTTGCGACGTCTCTCGAACCCGTCGACCAAGCGGCCCAAGGCCAAATAAAAATCGGCTCGACACTGCATCGGCAGCGCGTCGATCAGGTGCATGAAGTCGACCAATTCGTCGATTTCTTTTTCGATCACCTGACGCGTCTCCGACAGATGATGTTCATCGGACGAAGAACGGTTGGAAAGCAGCGGATCCGGCATGGTCATTGAACGGTTGGTTAGGACGTTTTCTTTCATTCATTCTATCACAAATTCGGAGGAAATTCAAAATTTTACTCAAGAAGAATCGTTGATTTGTCGATGGGCGGCTCTTCTTTTCGGAGCGACCCCTCTGGGAGGTGGAAACTGCCCTTCCCATGCGAGCCGTTTTTTCCTATTATCTTCTCCGGACCCCTTGTTCGTCGGGAGAATACGCCGTGAATGGATTCGTTTCAACATTTTTTTTCGGACTCTTTTTGCTCGGTTCGTTGGCCGTCGCTCAAGGACCCCTTGCGCCGAATTGGCGGGAGGATTTCGAATCCGAAGCACCGAGTTGGCGCATCCTTCATTCCGAAAAGCTTGGCAGCGTCGTCCTTCAACAACGAACACGGGACAACATCGTACACGGAACCGTTTCGGAAAAAATTCAATTCCGGCTGCCGAAGGAATCTTGCGTTCTGATCGGTCATCCTCTCGGTTTTCCGCTCACGATTCCCGATTTTCAGCCCAGCGTTTACGTCAAGTCGACGCGACCGGGAATCGCCGTCGGCCTGCAAATCGTCTTGCCAAACGCTTTGGACCCCCAAACGGGACAACCGTTGACCTATCTTGTTCCGGGAACGAAGTATTCCGGATCCGGAGAATGGGAGAAATTGGGGTTTCAGGACAAATCCGGCGCATCGCTCCTCCAACAAATCGATCAAGTCGGCAAACTGCTCCGCGCGGAAACGAAGCGCAACCTCGATTTGCAGGAAAAATACGTTCGCCAAATCGTCCTGTTCGTGGAAGGAACGAATGCTCCGGTTTCAGAAACCACGGTCTGGATTGATCGCCTGGAAGTCGGGGGACATGTTGCCGCTCGGCGGGAAATCCTTGAACGATTCGAATCCGGTCTTGCCTATCGATTCGACCCGATCAATTTCAACGGTTTTTTGCTTCAGGTGAGTAATCAATGTTTTTACGTTCTTCCCTTGCGTTCGGAAAACGCGGACGGATACACTGAATGGAAGCCGACCGTTTTTCCAACTCGTTCCGGACCGCTCCGAGCGGTTCCGAATTCGAAAACGGCGTCTCCGGAAGAACGCGAGCTTTATGCGCCGAACTCGGTATCCAAATACCGCTTGACGCAAGGCGTTTCACCGAGTACGGCGAATATTCGACTTGTCGACGACAAACTGCTCGTCAACGATGTTCCTGTCGGCGTTCGAGCGATCGAGTATCGGGGCGAACCGCTTGCGTTTCTCCGGAAGCTCGAATTCAACACCGTTTGGCTGAACGGGCGAGCGACGCCGGAATTGCTCAAAGAAGCTCAGGACGCCGGAGTTTGGTTGATTTGCACGCCGCCGTCCTCGCAGGAATTGAGGGGAGCAACGACGTTTCCTGTCGGTTCGCCGAACGACGGACGCTCAATCACGAGTTTTCCCCGTATCGATCCGATTTACGACAATGTTCTCGTCTGGAATCTCGGCGACGATTGCACGAATCCGAAATACAAGGAAAAAGTACTCTGGGTTGGTGATATAAAAAACGCGGATCGAGGACGCCGTCCGATCCTCTGTACGGCCAACAGCGGAGTTCGCGAATACAGCCGAAGCTGCGACATCCTGTTGATGCGGCGTCAACCATTGCTCTCCTCGCTCGAATTACAGGACGCCGCGACTTGGATGCAGCATTATCAACTGCTTGCCCGACCGGATACGCCGTTTTGGAGTACCATTCAGACGCAGCCGGATTCAAAACTCGCGAACCAATGGACGCTTTTCGGCGTCAATCCGCAGGAAATTTGCCCTGTTTCCTACGAACAACTTCAGCTCCAGGTTTATCAATCGCTCGCGGCCGGTGTTCACGGGCTCTTGTTTACCTCGAACACGCCGCTAACGAACGACGATCCGGAAACCGAGTATCGCCGAACCGCGCTGGAGTTGATCAACTGGAACCTCCAATTGATCGACGAATGGTTCGCCGCTGGAAGCGTCGACACGATTCATGTCGCCTCAAATCGGCGGTTGATGGCAAGCGCCGTTCTCAAGGCCGGTAGAACACGGCTCCTGATCCCCGCTTGGACGGAGCCGAGAAGCCAATTGGGAGCCGGACCCGCAGTGGTCGGCAACGTTCAGTATGTCGTGACGGGAGTTCCGGAAACCTATCCGGCCCATCATTTGGTTCCGGGACGTCTTTATCCGTTGGACGCAACACGCGTTGCCGGCGGAATGCAGGTTTCCCTTGAAGAAGCGAATCTTAATTCGTTAATCTACTTCGGCGAAACCGACGCGACGTACGCCAAAGTCAGCGAACGAGCGAGGCTGATCGGTCCGAAGGCCGCATGGTTGGCGTGTCATCTGGCGGATTTACAGCTTGCGGCAACCGAAAAAGTCCTCTCGACCGTCAAACAGGCCAACGAACTGAAAGCAATTCCCGAACATCCGAGAGACCGCTTGCCGCTGATCGATGTTCAAGAACAGGAATCCTTGATCCGCATGACTCGGGAAAGCATCGATTTGGCCAAGCAATTCACTCAACAGAAACCGCCGGGATACGCCAACGCGTATCTCCATGCCGAAAAGGCGACGCGAGGACTTCGGGTGACGGCAAGGGACATGCTTCGAAACGTGACGCGGTACGAACCGAATCCGTGTTTGACGCCGGTTTCCGTGTCGTTTGCGACGCTTCCTTATTACCTTTCGCTCTACAATCGAGTCAGTGGGGGAATCCTCGGTCCGAATCGCCTTCTTTCCGGCAGTATGGAAAGTCTCGATGGTTGGATGCAGGCCGGTTGGCGGTCGGAATTACATTCCATAGCCGGAGTCGCGACACCGAAAGTCGAGATCGCTCCGGGAGGAAGACTCCCCGGAAACGGTTTCCTTCGGATAAACGTTAGTCCGTTGTCGGAAGAAGAGGAACCGGTCCAATTGGAAACGTCGCCGGTCTGGATCACGTCGCCGCCGATTCCTGTCCGGATGGGCGAGTTGATTTGCGTCAACGGTTGGATCAGAATTCCGCAGCCGATCAGATCGAGCGTCGACGGCTTCATGATTTACGACTCCTTCGGCGGCGAAGCGTTGTCTCTGCGATTCCTCCGTCAATCAAAAGATTGGCAGGAATTCGTTTTCTATCGCTACGCTCCGATGGACGGCCAGCTTTTTCTCTTTTTTTCGTTGTTCGGAATCGGCGACGTTCATCTCGACGACGTCAGCGTTTCGGCGGTCCGTCTGGCCCAACCGACGGTCGCTCCGCCCACGCCGCAAACTCCAACTCCGCCGCCGCTGTTGCAGCGTCTGAACCCGCTCCCTTATCTCCCGACAATTCCCAACCTGTTGCCGGGCCGAAATCCGTAACATTTGATTGAGGAAGATCATGCAACGACAAAACGAGATGGACCTCGCGGCCTTGGATCGAAAGGCGACATGGATTTTTTGGACCGCCGTTCTGGCTCATGCCGTTCTTTGGACGCTGCTTCCCGGATTGTTGCATCACGGCTATCGGCCGGACGTCATTGAACAACTGTTCATCGGCAGGGAATGGGTTCCCGCCTCGGCGCGTCATCCGGCGTTGCCGGCGTTCTTGCTCGAAATCGTCTGTCTCTTGACGGATCGGTCATTTTTTGCGCCGTTTTTTGTTTCGCAGTGTTGCACCCTGTTGACCGTTTGGGGCGTCTGGAGGTTGGGACGAATCCTGTTGCATCCGATGGCGGCGTTGGTTCCGCCCTTGGCGATGCTCCTGTACTGGTTCTTTACAATCGAGTCGACAAAGTACAATCAAAACATTCCTTACATTGCTTTTTGGACCTTGACGATTTATTTTGTGTACGAGGCCTTGCGAACGAATCGGCTCGGATTCTGGACCGCCGCAGGAGTCGTTCTCGGACTGGCGTTGAATTCGAAGTACTCGGCGGTGTTGCTGGCCGGATCGATTCTCCTCTTCTTTGTTGTCGATGGAAAAGCCAGAAAATCATGGAAAGGAATCGGACCGTACCTGACGACCGCGACGGCGTTCTTTCTCTTTCTCCCCCAAATCCTATGGATGATTTCCAAAAAAGATGTCATCGCCCCGTCTTATATTACCGACCCCTTTAGTTTCAATTTCGGAAAACAACTTTGGATGGTCGCGGATTTTGCCTTTTGTCAATGCGGCTCGCTGATTCTGCCGGTCTTGGTCGTCGGTATGGTTCTTCGCCATCCGTTGAAAAAACGAACGGATCTTTCGGAAGAAGAGTGTTGGAGTCGCCGATTCGTCGGTTCCATGATTCTCTATCCGTTTGCCGCTCATCTTTTGGTCGGATTCACCCATCTTCGTTTCATGACGGTCGACTACGGGGCGCCGCTGTGGCCGTTGCTCGGAATCTGGTTGATGCTGCGATTCCAGTCGCGATGGACGTCCGACCGGAATTCGAACGTCGAGGAGGTGTCTTGGTCTCCGTGGTTCAAACGATTCGGCATCTCGCTCGTCGTGGCGGAAATCGCTTTCGTCAGCGTGTTTGTCGTTCAAGATAAGGTATCGCCTTATCTTTTAGGAAAACCGTGTCGCTTCCATTTTCCGATTGAAGAATTGGGGGAAGCGAGTACGGAAATCTGGTCGCGCCATGCCGAAGGAACCTGTCCGTATACGAGCGGCGAATGGTGGCTTGCCGGAAACGCTGCCGAAGCGATGAGACCCTCGCCCTCGGTCCATGCGATCGGAGGTTTCGGCAACATGGATGCTCTCGATATGCCGACAAGCTGGTCGACCGATAACGATTTCAATCAACGCGGAGGACTGATTTTTTGGGATCTGAAAGCGAGCAAGGGACGGTCCCCGAAAACACTGCTCAAGCATTTTCCGCAAGCGAAAATTCTGCCGCCGTTGACATTGTCCTACGAAACCTCCGCGCCGGTTCCGCCGTTAAAGATCGGCGTCGCCATTGTGATTCCCGAAGAAAAGAAACTTCGGTAACCGGGACAGAAGGTCCCGTCGCGTTGGAAAGCCTCAACGCAACTTTAGGACGGCGTCACGGAGCGCCGAGTCCGTGGCGAGGGACGTTTCGACGTGACTGACAAGATACCGGATCGTCGTGTGGTCGCGGCCGCCGAAATACTCACCGATTTCTTTCAGGCTCAATCCCGTTTTTTCCCGGACGAGGTAAACGGCCACGGCGCGAGCGTTGGCAACGGTTTTCGACCGCGATTTGCCGCGAATGTCGGCGAGCGTCAAGGAAAAGTGTTTGGCCGATTGTTTCGTAATTCCCGCGATCGTCGGACGGTCGGCAATGAGTCGTTTTTTCAAATAGCTTTTGACGTAGGCCGTGTCGATCGTTGCGCCGTCGCTCCTTGCTTCGAAAAGCATTTGGGCGAAAATTCCGTGCAGAACCGGAATCGACAGCGGAAGTTCCTTGACCGCGAATTCCAACGCCGCCGTCGGCAGCGGATTCTGGAACGCCGAAGCCAATTCACGGAGAAAACGAAGCCGAACCGCCGGACCGGGAAGAGAGACCGGAAGAGCCGTGCCGCCGAGAAGCCTTGCCGTCAAACGTTCCGAATAACGTCCTCCTTCTCCGGGAAAAGAAGAATCTCCAAAAACAACAATGCTGTCGTTGGCGAGCAGCTCGTCCGTCGTAAAGAGCAGTTCGTCTTGTGCAGCGGGTTTTTCAGCGATGTCGCCGAGATTATCGAGGATGAAGAGGGCCGCTGTCCGATAACGCCGCCGAAACTCGTCCATCGTTTTCGTTTCAACGGCTGCGGCATATTGTCGGGCGAAGTCTGTCGCCGTCAAATAATACGATCTCTTTTTTTTGCCGGTTCCTTGGTGGACTCGGTGCCAGGCGTTTTCGATTCCCTGTAAAAGATGGGTTTTGCCGCAACCGCTCGGTCCGAAAAACGTCATCGGTAACGCGTGTTCCGGCGCGATTCCCTCCACCAACCAATGGACGCCGGGCAGCAGGAACCGATTTTCCGGCCCGACCAGAAAACCGCGTTCCGGAGCGGGAAAAAACATTCTTCCCGCTTCGGGAATCTCAAGCTCCAACGGCTTGCCCGGAAACGGGATGATAAAGACATCGGCAGCGTTCATTGTTTCCGCCAGGCTCTAATATCGGCGATCACTCGCTCCATGACACGGATTCCGTCGTTGTCGACGGCTTCAAACAGTTTTTGATAAGAATAGGGTTCGGAGGCGGCGACGTAGCAGGAGAAGCGAAACAGTTCGCCTCGGCTTCCCCATTTTTCGAGTCGATAGTATTTGGCGCCGAGCGTTTGCAGTTCGGATTCAAGTCGTGGAAAATTCTGTTGCGGCGACTCGCCGGGTACCGGAATCGTCGTCGGAACAACCGAAGGGGACGCCACGACATTCTGTTCTTCGAACGCGGTCGGAATCGGAATCGCTTTCATCTCGTCTTCCTCGTTCCAGTTCATCGCCTTGATCGGTCCGGGAACAGCCGACGTCATTGCGAACGGATCGGTCGCCGACGACGGATTCAATTCCATTGTCGGCTCTGATCGCACCGTAGGGCTTCGACCGGAATCCGGCGTCGAACGGATCAGCGAGGACTGGGTGTCGACCGAATCAATGCTCACCGGAAAGGGGGGATCGACGAAAGGTTCGGGCGATTCCTCTGTTTCGAGGTCAGTATCCGCTGCCTCGACCGGCGGACTTTCCGTCAAAAACGACGACTCATAATGGTGTTTGGGCAACAAGTTCCAGCAAACGGCGACTCCGGGAATCATAATCAGCGTTCCCAAAAGGACGCCGGCTCGGAGTAGACGGATAAACGACGATTCGGATGAATATTCTTTCAACAGTTTTTCCTCCATGAAAAACGAGGGAAGTCCGTTTCGTCAACGATCGTCCTGAACAAATTGAACGAACCTCCGCGTAACTGCCTATTGTACCGATTGTATCGATCGCTGCCAAGAGGACTTTTTGCCGTCGACGGTTAAGGCTTCCGCTCGAAAGTTTCATACCCAAGAGCCGGGGGTGTAGGCGGTACTCCGCCGTAGCCCCCGGATGGTTGGTGTTCCGAACAGAATAATTGTACTGTGCAAGTTCTCGGCGTTGTTTGAGAACGCAACCTTGATTCTGCCGCAAGACTGGAGGCTGGAGACCGGAGGGAACGGTTGGAAACCGGGAACTCCAGTCTCCGGCCTACAGTCTCCAGCCTTGTTCAATG
>JAVBQW010000257.1:0-10175 GCA_031548665.1 Thermoguttaceae bacterium | reverse complement strand
ACGAATTGATATTCGTCGAATAGCAGCCGGAAAGGAGAGCCGTGTTTCATTTTTCGGCCGCCGGATTGACGGCGAAAACCGTCATTACGGCGAGTACGCCTCCATTCCGGCTGTTATCACACCGCGAACATTATTTCCTTAGCTTTGTACTAGAGTATAGTACTACAGCGTAAAGAGTTTTTCATTTCGGAGAACACGAAAATCACGAACAATTCGACGAGGAAAAATATTGGTTCCTTCGCATGAAAAAAAGTTCGTTTTCAACTTTTCGTGTCGTTCGTCTTTTCGTGTTCCTTCCGGAGAAAGTCCATTGCGCTGTCGTAATAGCATCTTACCGCGTTTCACGGAAAACTAAATCGAAAGCACCTGAAGCGAAAAAACGGACCGTCAATGTTTAGCATTTGGTCAACTCACGGAATCGGGCGTCGAGTCCTTCGTCCCTGTTTTTTCCGGATTTCTTGAATTCGTCGACCGTTCCATCGAAAACGAGACGTCCTTCGTTGATAAAAAGAACTCGGGAAGCGACGGCTTCGACTTCCTGCAAAATATGTGTCGAAAGAAGAACCGTTTTTTCCTTACCGATCCGTTTCAGGGTTTCCCGGACGTCGTGAATCTGGTTCGGATCGAGTCCGGCCGTCGGCTCGTCGAGAATCAGGACCTCCGGTTCGTGCAACAGGGCCTGCGCCATGCCGACACGTTGGCGGAATCCCTTCGATAGTTTGCCGATCGGCTTGCCGTAAACCGACTTCAACGAACAGAGCTCGACGACGACGGCGATTCGTTCCTGGAGCTTACGGCCGCTGATTCCCCGAGCATCACCGAAAAAGCGAAGCAACGATCGCGGCGTCATATCAGGATAAAGCGGACCGTTTTCCGGCAGATATCCGAGCTTGACGGATCCGGCGATTCGATCGACGCCCATGTCGTGTCCGGCAATCCTCGCCGTCCCTCGCGTCGCGGCCAAATATCCGGTTAAGAGTTTCATCGAAGTACTCTTGCCGGCTCCATTGGGGCCGAGAAACGCTGCGACTTCGCCCTTGCTGATCGTGAAGGAAACGTCGTCGATCGCCGCAAAGTCGCCGTAGTACTTGGTCAGGCCGACCGCCTCGATCATTGCCGTGCTCATCATATTCTCCTTTTCGAACCCTCGAATTGACGTTAAAAGACGAACTCGATTTTATCGGCAACACGCCGACCATTCAAGGGGTCGGCGGGCAAACAAACCGGCCCCAATCCTCGGCGCGAGGCGATTCGCCTTGCCGTGAAGGTTGGGGCCCAAAGAGCCAGGGTACCGGCTAAATGTTGGGGGAGTACTTTTAGTGGACGAACAAGCCGGTTGCGTACCAGACATTATTACGGCCGCGAACCATGTCGTAACCGTAGTATTCGTGGTTGGCACGGACCGCTTTCCAATGCCCCGAGGAAGACCGCCAGGCTTGGACGCAACCGATTGCTCCTTCAAGCAGCCCTTCGTTCTCCCAACTCTGGGCGCAAACCTCCGACGCGCCGCCGAGTCCGAGTTCCCGACCGATCCGATTGGCCCGACCGTCGAAATTTTGGTGTCCGAGAACGCCGGTTTTAGCTTGGTATGCGGAATGTTGCGTCGTTTCCCTGACGATCGACGGATGAATCTTGCCCGTTGTGCTGAGCGGCCGTTCCGGATGGATTCGAACCGCATAAATCAGCGTTCGCTGTGTCAAGGTTCCTTTCGGCAGACCGAGCAGCGTGAGCGTTTGCTCCTTCGTGATCGGCTTGGCGCGGAGAAAGGGAATCGTGCTGACGACGTCTCCGAAAAACGGTTCGTCGGCGTGTTCGAAATCGAGGATCGCCAAACCGGGCAGGTTTTGCATCTCGACGAATTTCGGTTCCTGAAGAAGGTTTTTCTCCTGGCCGTCGACCGTAATCATCGCGTCGATCGGAAGTTTCAGCAAGACGAAACCGTCCAACTTTTCGACGACTTCGGCGTCGGAAAGCGAGCTGTCCTCGAATTCCCGGCACGCGGAAGCAATGCTGAGCGGCTTGCGAGTCGAGGGAAGATTGTTGTAAGAAACTTGCCGAATTTCCTTTCCGTTGACCTTGACGAATCGCTCTTCGGATTCGTTCAAGAGCTTCGGCGTGTCGACTTCGGCGAAAAAATAGATCAAGAGATTCTTCGACGATTCCTTCGCCGACTGAACTGCTTGATCGTAATCAGTGTTCCAATGGAGATCGTCCGATTCTTCAAGAACCGTCGCCGAAGCGAAAGAACAGAGAAGAAGCGCTCCCAGAAAAAGAGAAAACGTCCTTGTTCGCCGACGAACAATCAGGGAATTTTTATTTCGGCAAAAGCTTTTCCCCGATTTACCTTGTTCGTTAAATTTGATACAATGTGAATACTCTGTGCAAAACACAGAGTCGACATCCTTTCGAAGAAGAGATCCCATCTTTCAATTTTCTCCTGTCTTTGTTGATGAAATGTGTCGATTATCGGAAATTTTCCGATTGGTCGACGTAGAAAAGTTAGAGGGATTATATCGACGCAAGAGTTGATTGCAACCAAATCAACGGTCGCAAAACACAAACTTTTTGGAATTCGGAAAATACCCGAATTCGTATTCTTCCTATCCTTTCCCGTTTGACACAAAGGAGAGTTCATGCAAGGAACACTACGCAAACAATTCGTTTCGGTTCTTCTCGTCGCCTCATTTTTTTTGACGGCGCTGAGTCAAGCCGATGCCGCGCCGAGGCATCGAATTCGGCGAAATGCCAATCTGCCGCAGCAAACCTTCGTTCCAACGGTCGAATCGCGGCCTTTGTCGACGGAGCTGTTTTTGAGTAAACTGACAGAGTTATGCGACCAAGCGAAAGCGGATGTCCAAAATCCTGGCGACAAGGAACTCGAACTTGGTAAAGCTCGACTCTTGAAAGCGACAAACGAGCTGCTTCGGACGATCGACAAAGACCCGAACCGGGAGTCCGCGGAACTTTGGAAGGAGCGGCTTGATCTCGTCGCTCTCCAAGCGGCGCTTGCCGACGACAAGCCGTTGGACTATCCCTTCCTGGAAAAAGCGTGGAAGAAATTCAATGCCGACGAAGAGGGGATTAATTGGGCCGTTTTCGGAACCGTTCGTTCCGGATTACAAAGTTATCTCGTTCTCCAAACGGCGGTTGCCTCGAAAAGCTTCGATAAGAATCTTCCGCTTGTCTGCGTGAACCTGGTTCAGTCGGTGGAAAAATATCTGAAGACGGCCGACGTTCAGGACGCGACCGCCGTTTCGGACGTTCTCGGCTGGCTTGATGCTTTTGCTCCATATCGCTCCAATCTGAACGAAATCGTTCAGCTCGTTCGGAAACAGTTTTCGGGAGTCAACGTCCAAATTCAAGCGGCCCTTCCGTTCATCGCGGCGGGATTTCGCGAATCCTTCGACGAAGAATTCGAAATCGTCGAGAACATGTCGGGAACGATGGTTCGTGGAACCGGCAACGTATCGGGCTCCAGCAACGCCGCGCTCGTTCCTCGTAACGATCTCGTCGAGCTGAAACTCCTTGTCAACGCCGAAATGGTTTCGAAAACGACCGCTTCTCATCCGCCGGTCACGCTGAACAATTTGACTTCGGGAACCCTTTACGGAACGAAATCGATCCTGTTTTCGCCGGAAAGGATTTGGACGACTCCGGCTGGAACTCGCGCCGACCTGAATTCGACAATCACCGGAATGCGTATCAACGGCTGCCGAATCATCCAGTGTATCGCCAAACAACAAGTCGCGGAGCGTCGACCGGCCGCTGAAGCCGAAGCTCGACGTCGGGCCGAACAACGGCTGAGCGAGCGAATCGACCGCCAAGTCGATGAAACCCTCGCCGAACTGAGCGGAAATTATCAGGAAAAATTCCGCAAGCCGCTGCTTGAGATCGGATTCTTCCCGCGTCTTTGGAAGTATCTGACGACCGAGGAATTCGTCAACGTCGCAACGATTTTCGCCAACGCTTCGCAGACGACGACCTCGGTGCCGCCGCCGAATCAGGATCTTCAAGCCGACTTGATCGTTCGTATTCACCAATCGGCCCTGAACAACGCCGCGAGTGTTTTTCTCGGTGGTCGGACCTTCTACGAGGACCAACTCGTCGAGCGTTTCAAGGACCAGAGCAACGACCTACCGAAGCTCCTTCAACGAAAGGAGGGCGACGTGGCGATCAATCCGACGTTCGCTTTGAACAATCCGGTTTCGGTGTCGTTCGTCGACAACAAGATCAAGGCGGTATTTCGAATCGCCGATTTCAATCTCGAACAAAAACAAGTCAAGCAACAGTCCGATATCACGTTTTTGTTTGGGGTGAAGATCGACAAGCAGAAAGGAGCCGACGGCAAGGAACGAACCGTTGTCGTCTTCGAACAACTCGAAAAACCGAAGGCAACGGCGCCGGGTAAAACGAGTATTTCGGCGACCGAAATGCCGGTCCAACGTCGCGTGATGACCCGACTGGAAGAATCCGTGCAGAAAAAAATCGAACTCCAACCGCGTGAATTGAAAGGCCGATGGGAAGGAGCTGGAAAAATCGTTCCAGTCTTCGCGTCGACCGAAAACGGTTGGTTGACCCTCGCCTGGAACTGGGTTCCCGCCGAATAATCCGACGGGACGACGACCGGGATCCGAGATCCCGGCTCGTTTGAAGACCGGGATCACAGATCCCGGCTCTATTTGGTGGTCAAGGCCCGGCCGATCTGGCGGACCGCTTGACGCAGGCGGTCTTCCTTTTCGACCAAAGCGAGCCGCATATACCCTTCGCCGCCGCTGCCGAACGCGGAGCCCGGGCTCACCACGACGTCCGCCTCCTTTAGGAGTTTCATCGCGAAGTCGAAGGAATTCATCTTTTTGGCCCATTCCGGCGGCATCTTCTGCCAAACGAACATCGACGCCTTCGGTTTGACGACCGGCCAGCCGATTCGCTCCAGACCGCTGCACAACACGTCACGGCGTTTTTGGTAAACCTTCGCCTGTTCCTCGACTGCCTTGTCGGTATGCCGAATCGCCGTGATCGCCGAAATTTGAAGGGCCGAAAACGCGCCGTAATCGTAATAAGTCTTGATCGTCGCCAAGGCCCGAACCATTTCGGCGTTGCCGCAACAGAATCCGATCCGCCAGCCCGCCATGTTGTATCCTTTGCTCATCGTGGTCGTTTCGACGCCGACGTCCATCGCTCCCGGAGCCGACAGGAAACTGGGGGCCTTGTATCCGTCGAAGCAGACGTCGGCGTACGCCATGTCGCTGACGACCATGAAACCGTAGCGTTTCGCCAGTTTGACGACATCGACATAAAATTCCGGCTCGACGACGGTCGCCGTCGGATTATGCGGATAGTTCAGGAGCAGGACCTTCGGCTTCGGACAAAGATGCTGGCAGGTCGACGCGATGTTCGACAAAAGTTTTTCCGGTTTCGTGACGTCGAACATCAAGGCGTTGGCCGAGGCGAGCATCACGCCGTAAAGATGAGCCGGGAAATACGGCGACGGAACGATCGCGGTGTCGCCCGCTCCGAGCAGCGCCAAACAAAGATGGGACAAACCTTCTTTCGAGCCGAGGCAGACGATCGCCTCGGTTTCGGGGTCCAGCCGCACGCCGTAGTATTTCAGGTATCGGGCCGCGACTTCCTTGCGGAGTTGCGGCAGGCCCCTGGCGTGACTGTAAGCGTGCAGTTTCGGATTGCGAACGACTTCGATCAGTTTGTCGACAACTTGCGTCGACGGTGGATCGCTGGGGCTTCCCATGCCGAGGTCGATCACGTCGGCGCCGGTTTTCCGCTTTTCGTATTTCAGTTTGTTCAGTTCGGCGAACAGGTACGGCGGCAGTCGCTTGACCCGTTCGGAGACGTCGATCGTAAACGGTCGAGTGTTTTCCTCCAACTGATCGTCGGCCGAAGAGCCGTTCGAGAGATCATCCGTATTCTGTTGTTCGGTTTGCTTGTTCTCTTTCATATGATTCCGTTCGTTCCTGAAGGCTGGCGTGAGAAGAAAAGGTATACGGTCCATTGTATACTGTTTCGACGAATCGTGAAGGGAGATTATCCGATCCACAACAGCCGGAAGGGAGGCGTACTCGCCGTACTGACGGAGAAATGTGTGTCAATTCCGACGCTCCGTCAGTACGTCGGAGTACCGCCTCCCTTCCGGCTGTTATTTTTTATTTAGTGGAATTGAAACGAGAGGACGTCGCTCCATTCGGAAACGAAGCCGCCGTTCTCGACACGGACCCGAGTGTAATACTGTGTTCCGGAGACCAAACCGGTCAGGGTGAGGAGTCCTTTGGAAGACGCCTGGATTTTTTGCGACGTCCAAAAATCTTCCTCGGTTCCCCATTGGACGCGATAAGAAAAATTGCCGGTTTGGAGCGGCGTCAGGGAAATCGTTGCGGCTTTCGTCGTCGTCGAAACGAGCGTCAGATCGGATGGAGCATCGTACTCCGTCGAGTCCTTGAGCGTTCGAGCGCTGACCTTCGTCGAGGCCTTACCGATTCCCGAGGAATTGACGCCCGAAATGCGATAACTGTAATTCGTGTTCGCCTCCCAAAGTCCTTCATCAAGATACGCCGTTTCCTCGATTTCGTCGATCTCGTCCCAGGTTCTCGTGTCCGAATCGTAACGTTCGATGAGATACGTTTCGGCTCCGGCAACCGGTTGCCAGGTAATCAAGAGCGAATCGTAATTCTGCGAGAGAATCTTGACTTTTTTGGGAGCCGACGGCGGCGCGATCAGGGTTTCGACGACCAATTCCTTGCTTGGCGTCGAGCTTCCCGCCTTGCTGAGGGCGATCACGCGAAAAGTGTATTCGGTGCTCGCTTTCAACGCTTTGGCCGTGTATTCGTTCAATGTCGTGCTGCCGACCGACCGCCAACGTCCGTTGGCGAAACGCTCAATCTTGTATTTTGTCGCCCCGTCGACTTCTTCCCAGGCAAGAACGAGCTGATTGTATCCCTCTTCGAGAACTTCCAGTTCGCTCGGACGTTCCGGAGCCGTTTTGATCGACTTCGACGCGGACGGCGCCGAATTTGTCGTCGAATCTTTTCCCAAGGCGACGACGCGGTAAAAATACTCCGTGTTCGGCTCCAACTCGTCGTCGGTGAAGGAAAACGTCGTCGAATTGTCGGGCGTCCGATAGACGTCGCCCCAAACAATCGAACCGGTTAGCGAACGTTGAACCAGATATCCCGAAGCTCCCTTGACGGCTTTCCAGGAAACGCTGACGGACTCGCCGCCGAGGGTTCGAAGCGTCGGGGCGCCCGGCGTCGAAAGTCGGGTGCTGACGGCAACGGCATCGCCCGGTTCCGTCGTTCCGGCAGCGCTCGATGCGGAAACACGAAAATAATACGTCGTCGTCGGTTGCAAGCTCTTGACGACGTGTTCCGTTTTGACGGCGGAAACCGTTGCGATTCGCGTCCATTTCGAGCCATCCGAAGACCGTTCGACGAAATACGAGGTTGCGTTGGGAACGGCGGACCATTGCAAGCGGACGACGGAATCGCTCTCCGCTACGACGTCGAGTGTCGGAACCGATTCCGGTCGAATCGCCGTGGTAAGAGCCGAGACGGTGTTCGAGAACTTCGAATCTCCAGTACTGTTCGACGCGCAGACACGGAAATAATGCTTCATTCCGGCAGCGAGATTGATCGCCAAACCGCCGGTTGTCGTCGATTCCGACAGGATGATCGTCTGCCAATCTCCCTTTTTGCCGGTCAATGAATATTCGATGCGATATCCTGTCGCTGCGGGAGAAGAATTCCAGGAAAGTTGAACCGTTGAAGTCCCCTTCGCAACCGTCTTCAATTTGGTAGGCGCCGCAGGAACCGCAATCGACGTCGTCGCGTTGGCTTCTGAGGAAACCGACGACTCGCCGGCGCTGCTGACGGCGATGATTCGATAACGATAGTTCGTCGTCGGTTTCAGGCCGACGTTCGAGTAGGTCGTCGCCGTCGTCGTTGCGATGGACGTCCAGCGATCCGTGGTCGGATTGTATCGTTCGATCCGATAATAGGTCGCGTGCTTGGCCGCCGTCCAATGGAGCTTGATGTTCGACGAACCGGTTGCGGTCGCCGTCAATCCGGTCGGCGTTTCGGGAGGCAGCGCCGGTGTTTTTCCGCTGACGACCGTTCCGGGGTTCGACGAGACGAACACATTGACCGCGCAGACCCGGTAATAATACTTCGTGCCGGAATTCAGGTCGCCGTCACGAAACGTCGTTCCGCTGCCGAGATAAACCTCCGACCAGCCGCTGGTTCCCGCCAAGGAGCGTTCGACCCGGTAAGCGGTTGCCTTGGCGACGATTTTCCACGAAACCTCGATCGTCGCCGCGTCGACGACTTTTGCTTTGACGCCGGTCGGCGTCGTCGGTTTCGTTGGAACGTCGATCGGCAATCGAGCGACGTTCGACCACTCCGAATCGCCGACGGCGTTGTGAGCGCGGACACGGAACAGGTGTTCCGCTCCGGAAACCAACGGAACGGTCGTCGTGGTTTTGTTGGCCGCGATGATTCCGCCGACCGTGATCCAACTGGTTCCGCCGTCGATCGACTGTTGAATTTCGAAGGACTCTTCGTTTTTGGAATGGTCGATCCATTGCAAGGTCGCGCTGTTACCGGACACCGCGACGATCGACAGGCGACTCGGAGTCGTCGGAATGGTATCGTCAGACGGCGTGAAGACTCCGCCGATGTTCAGGCGACCGCCGCTGGCGACTTTTCCGGCGAGATTCGGCAACGGATCGACCGCCGCGAGGATTTCCGCCTTGAATTGAGCCGGCGTCCAGTCGGAGTGCAGGGCGGCGAGAATCGCGACGGCTCCGGAAACCATGGGAGCCGCCATGCTGGTTCCCGTCATATAACCGTAGGACCCGTTCCGCGTCGTGCTGTAGATCCGGGTTCCCGGCGCGGCGAGATCGACCGTTGTCGAGCCGTAATTGCTCGTCGAATTCAACGAATCGTACTGGTCCGTCGAGGCAACCGAAATCACGTTGGGCAGCGAATTGTATCCGGAGGGATAATGAACCCGGCTGTCGTTGTTGCTCGCATCGTTTCCGGCCGAAGCGACGAACACGATGCCGGCGTTTCCGGCGGCGGCAATCGCCGCTCCGACGGCGTCGTCGCTGCCGTAGTATCCGAGGCTGGCGTTGATCACGCGGAGATTGACACCGAACGCCGTTTTCAGCGTGATGGCGTAGTTGATCCCGGAGACGATGCTTGCCGTCGACCCCGTTGAGCCGGAGATCACCTTGATCGGGAGCAGCGTGACGCCCGGTGCGACGCCGACGACGCCGAGATTATTGTCACCGACCGCTCCGATAATGCCGGAAACATGCGTTCCGTGTCCGTCCGTGTCCGTCGGATCGTTGTTGTTTGCGACGAAGTTCCAACCGTAAACGTCGTCAACGAAGCCGTTGCCGTCGTCGTCGGTTCCGTTGCCGACGATTTCCGCCGTGTTGACCCAGAGATTGTTCTTCAGGTCGGGATGGGTGAGCGTCGTTCCGCTGTCCAAGATCGCGACGACAACGCCGGTTCCCGTGCTGGACGTCCAAGCGGTTCCGACGTTGATTTGGTCGAGTCCCCATTGTTCGCCGACCAGCGGATCGTTGACGATGTCGGCGATGCCGCTGGGAACGACAAGGTAGTTCGGCTGCCAGGAAGCGAGGAACGGCAATCCGGCGAGAATTTTCTCTTGACGTTCTGCGGACTCCGCATCGACGCGGATTTGGAGCGAGCCGACGGTTCCGAGACCGGCGAGGACCGACACGCCGTAGGATTCGAACAGAGTCGCCGCTTCAGCGACGGAGCCGATGGTCGCAGCCGTTCGGGAATTGAGTTGGACGATCCATTCGCCGCCCACCGTATCGCCGAGCGAACCGGACGGCGGAACCGCCGGATCATCGAGACGCTCGAACCACGAGGATGAAACGGCGACCGTTTTCGCGACGTCTGGAAGTTGGAGCGGCGAAACGGAGAGCATTTCCCGAGATTCCAGCGATTCCAGTTGAAGCGTACGACGACCGGGAGCGTGGGAACCGCTTTGATTCTTCTTCGGACGGTGAAAAAAGAAAAATCCCGGCATGAACGGCGAAAGATATCTATTGACTTGAAACGAGGGATAATACTATCATACGCCGTTTCAGGAAAAAGAGGAGTCGAAAACTCGAAGAAACCCTCTTTTTCCTT
>JAVBQW010000235.1:0-17660 GCA_031548665.1 Thermoguttaceae bacterium | reverse complement strand
AAGGCAACGGCCGATACGGTCGTCCATTTTCTCTTTGCCAGCCCCGGCAATGAGGATTTGTTGTTGTCCCTGATCAATGCCGTGTTGATCGACGCCGGACAACCGACCGTCGCTAAAGTCACGGTACGAAATCCGTTCAATCCGAAAACCTTTCTCGTCGAAAAAGATTCCGTCCTCGATATCAAGGCGGAAGACGAACACGGGAAAACCTTTACGATAGAGTTTCAGATCGCGGAACACGACGCCTTTGTCAACCGAATCCTGTATTACTGGGCCAAGTGTTACACCGGCCAACTCCAAAAAGGCAATCCGTACCTGAAATTGCAACCGGTCGTCAGCATCGCCATCGTGGAGTTTCCGCTGTTTCCGAAACTGAAAAAACTACACAACGCGTTTTATATCACGGCGCAGGACGAACCGGAATACGTACTGACCGACGATTTGCAGATCCACACGCTGGAGTTGACGAAAGAAAAATGGTCCCGCCTGCCGACGCTGGCGGCACCGCTCCGAGGCTGGTTGGAATTGTTGTTCTTGGCCGATAAACGATCGGAGGCTGACATGAAAATATTGTTGAAACGAGACGAAACTTTGGAACGTGCTTACGACGAATACCGTCGTTTCACGCAGGACGACGCGCTCCGCGATTTGGAGCTTTCCCGGCAGATGTTCCTGCACGATCAGGCGACAAGGGAGTTCTCGGCCGAGGAAAAAGGACGAAAGGAGGGACGGCAAGAGGGACGGCAAGAGGGACGCTTTGAAGGCGAAACACTGGCAATTCTTACCGTGTTGAAAACCCGGTTCGGACGGCTTTCCGCAACGCTCCAAAAGAAGCTTTCGAAGATCGACGACTTTGAGAAATTGTCCGACCTGACCGCCTTGGCCGTTACGTGCGCGTCGCTGGACGAGTTTGTCGATAATCTGGGTTAAGCCTGCAAAACGGGGGTCTTGCCGACATTGTAGAAGCAAGGTATCATTCATTGACTACTGATTATTCTTGGTGATCCATCCAAATTTCGAGCCGATGAGCAAAGAAGTCGTTCTTACAGGAGTTGGAGTTCTCAGTCCGATCGGTATCGATGTGGACTCGTTTTGGACGGCAGCCTGTGAAGGACGGAGCGGCGTCGGTTTCTTGAATCTCGATACGGACGATTCACTCAAACCGATGGGCAGCGAGGTTCCCGATTTTCGAGCCAAGGATTTCGTCAAGCCGCGTAAAAATATCAAGGTGATGAGCCGTGATATTCAGCTTGCCCTCGTTGCGGCGATCCATGCCTCGACCGACGCCGGGCTTGTCACGGAAGGAGAGTCCCGAAATGTCGACGGAGAGCGAATGGGCGTCGTCTTCGGCTCCGACCTGATCGGTGCGGAAACCGACATGACGCTGGACGCCTATCGGGCGGGCATCGAAGACGGTCGCTTCGACTTCTCGAAATGGGGCGGCGCCGCCATGGACAAGATCTTTCCGCTCTGGATGCTCAAATTTCTGCCGAATATGCCGGCCTGCCATATCGCGATCGCCCACGACGCCCGGGGACCGAGCAACTCGCTGACCCTGTGCCGGTGTTCCAGCTTGGCGTCGATTTACGAGGCGGTCCGAATCATCCAGCGCGGCGACGCCGACGTGATGATCGGCGGCGGCTGCGGCAACCGCGTCAACCAGGATTTCCAAACCCGCGTGAAATCGTATTTTCTGGCCCCCCGTTGCGCCGATCCGACGTCCGTTCCGAGACCGTTCGACGCCGACCGCAATGGTTGCGTTCTCGGAGAGGGAGCCGGAGCCTTCGTGCTCGAACGCCGTGAGTTTGCCGAAGCTCGGGGAGCCAAAATCTACGGAACGATCCGAGGATTCGCCGCGACCGACGAGCCGACGCTCCACAAATCCCGACCGACGGGACGAGCGATCCGCTCCGCCATTCGGCTCGCCCTGAAAAACTCCGGTCTCCAACCGTCCGACCTCGGACACGTCAACGCCGACGGCATCGCTTCCGAACACGACGACCGCATCGAAGCCGAAGCGATTCGAGCCGAACTCGGCGACGTTCCCGTGACGACGCTGAAAGGACATTTCGGCGACCTCGGTAGCGGAACCGGCGCCGTCGAATCCGTCGCGGCAATCCTCGCGGTTCGAAACGGGTTGATTCCGCCGACACGCAATCACGAAAAAACCGCCGCCGATTGTCCGATCAACGTCGTTCACGGCAAACCGTTGGAAACGAAATCCCCCTTCGTCCTGAAGCTCAACCAGTCCCGCATGGGCCGGTGCTTCGCCATGATCCTTGAGAAACGGTCGTAGTGGATCATTGACAGAGACTCATTTTATACGAAACAAACGAAAACACGAAACAGACGAAAGATAATGCAGTCTTATTCGCAACCACTGTCTTTTCTGAAGGTTATATTGTTTCTTTTTTTCGTTTGTTTCGTTATTTCGTGTGTTTCGTCTTCAAAAAAAGAATCGCCGATTGTCCCGAACCACCAAGGAAACGCTAAAACCATGAAAACCGCAACGATCAAAACGAAACGTGGAACGATCAAACTGGAGCTTTTCAACGACAAGACGCCGGAAACCTGCGACAACTTCGAACGGTTGGCGAGCGACGGGTTCTACGACGGCCTGACGTTCCATCGGGTGATCCCCGACTTCATGATCCAGGGCGGCTGCCCCAGCGGCGACGGTCGCGGCGGTCCCGGTTATGAATTCGACGACGAATTCCACAAGGATCTCAAGCACGATAAGCCGGGAATTCTTTCCATGGCGAATTCCGGTCCGAACTCGAACGGTTCGCAGTTTTTTATCACGCACGTTCCCTGTCCGTGGTTGAACGGCAAACATACCGTGTTCGGCCAGGTCATCGAAGGTCAGGACGTCGTCGACAGCATCCAACAGGGCGACGTCATGGAAAAGGTTTCCGTGCAGTAACATAAAGAGTTCGTCATCCCCGCGCAGGCGGGGACCTAGAGGGCGGATGTCAATGGGCTCTTGCACACGTCAATAACGGATGCAAATGGTTGACGATATCTTTCATCTAGGTCCCCGCCTTCGCGGGGATGACGGTGTTTGACATTTTCGCGAAAGCCCTTAGTACAACGCCAAAGCATATTTTATCAATATTTTGCCACGGAAGACACGGAAAAATCACGGAGAAATTCCTTGCATCATCTCCTTCCGTGTCTTCCGTGGCTAAAAGCAATTTTAGGCTTGGCAGGGTATTAGCACTACAGCGCAAAGAGTTTTTCATTTCGGAGAACACGAAAATCACGAAAAGACGAAAAACACGAACAATTCGACGAGGAACAATATTGGTTCCTTTGCATGAAAAAAGTTCGTTTTCAATTTTTCGTGTCGTTCGTCTTTTCGTGTGTTTCGTGTTCCTTCCGGAAAAAGTCCATTGCGCTGTCGTATTAGAGCATATCGATCGGGTCGACGTCGATCATCCATTGGACGGCGTCCGGCGGCTTGAGCGTCAGCGACGCGGAACGAACCGCCTGCCGCAGCAACTCGCCGTCCGGGGCGTGCAGGTGAAGATGGAACCGGTAATACTTGTTCAACTTCGACAGCGGAGCCGGAGCGGGACCGAGAATCTTCGTGTTCAGTTTTTCCGTCCGTTGCTTCAATTCAACGGCGATTTTGTTCGAGAATTCCAGCGTTTTCGTTTCGTTTTCGCCGCGAACGACGATCCGGATCATTTTCGTGTACGGCGGATAACCGAGTAGTTTTCGAATCGGCAATTCCTGTTCGACAAAACGTTTGTAATCGTGCTGCGCCGCCGCGAGAATCGCCGGATGGTCCGGACTGAAGGTCTGGACGATCACCCGCCCGCCCTTCTCTCCGCGTCCCGTTCGACCGGCAACCTGCGTGATCAAATGGAACGTTCGCTCCGAGGCCCGAAAATCCGGCAGGTGAAGGGCCGTGTCCGCGTTGATCACACCGACCAGCGTGACATTCGGAAAGTCGAGTCCCTTGGCGATCATCTGCGTGCCGAGCAGGATGCGGACCTTGCCTTCCCGGAATTGTGTCAGCGCCCGTTCGTGGGCGCCGTGTCCTTGCATCGTGTCGGCGTCCATACGGAGCACCGTGGTTTCCGGGAACCGCGACTTGATCTCGATTTCCAGCTTTTGCGTGCCGAACCCGCCGTACCGGATGCCGGGATAGCGACATTTCGGACAAATATTCGGTGCCGGAATCTGAAAGTCGCAATAATGACAGAGCGCAATTTCCTCCGTCCGGTGATGAGTCAGCGCGACGTTGCAGTTTTCACATTTCACGACCTCGCCGCAGGCCGGACACTGAATTTGTGTCGAAAATCCTCGGCGATTCAGTAACAAAATCACCTGGCCGCCGGCGTCGAGTTCCGTCTTGATCGCGTTGTGCAGTTGCCGATGGATCGCTCCCCGTGTCGAACGGCTCTTGACCTCTTCCCGCAGGTCGACGATTTCGACCCGGGGCAACGCCAAGGATTTCACACGGCGCGGCATCGGGAGTAAATGGAAACCACAAACTCCGTCATCCCCGCGGAGGCGGGGACCTAGAGAGCACGCTTTCGATTCTGTTTGCAATCCTTCTCCATGAGATTTTTTGTCGTGTGCATGAGATTTTTGAAATCCTTCGTCTAGGTCCCCGCCTACGCGGGGATGACGGGGAATTGCGTTGTGCCACGATTCGAGAGAAGGCGTTGCGGAACCGAGAATTAACGGACAACTTTCCTCTTCGGCTCGTTTTCTGCCGACGTCCCTTGCATGGTAGCGGGGGGCGACGTCCTGTTTGAACGAGTTTTCGTGTTCCTCGTCGATCACGATCAGACCGAGTCGGGGCAGCGGGGCGAAGATCGCGCTACGGGCGCCGACGACGACTTGGACCCGGCCCTCGGCGATTTCCGTCCATTGTCGGTGTCGCTCCGCGTCGGTCAGGTGGGAATGGAGCACCGCGACGTCGGGAAACCGGCTCTTGAATCGGCCCACGGTCTGCGGCGTTAAACTAATTTCCGGAACGAGAACGATCGCCTGCTTCCGCATCCGGACGACTTCGTGAATCGCCTGGATATAAACCTCGGTTTTGCCGCTGCCGGTCACGCCGTGGAGCAAAAACGTTTCGTGTTTCCGCTGCCGTACCGTTTCGATGATTTTCGATAAAACAAACTGCTGGTCCGGATTCAGTTGATGCGGATCAAGCTCCAAGGCCGGTTTGACGGGAACGTCGGTTTCCGGTTTTTGGCGGCGGACCGTTTTCGCCCGGATCAAGCCGAGCCGTTTGAGAGCGTTGATCGGAACCGTGGAACACTTCGCGGCCCGTTCGAGTTCCTGCATGGACAACGGTTCGACGGCCCGACGGAGCGTGTCGAGAACGTGAAGCTGCTTCGGCGTCAACACGACGCCTTTCCGTTTCGCCTCGGTGTTGTTCAGGGCCTCGATTCGCTTGTCGGCGTCCTCGGTGACGTAAAGAACCGTCGTTAACCGGGTTCCCGCGCTGCTTCGGACTCCGGCGGGAAGCATCGCTTCGAGCACTTGGCCGATCGGACAGAGATAATACTCCGCGATCCAACGGGTCAGCCGGAGCATTTTTTCGGAAAGCAATCGCCGCTCGTCGACCAATGAAAGAATTGTTTTTAATTTTTTCGCCGGACAAGAGCCGGGGGCGTCAGCCCCCGGATGCGTGATGTCTTCGAGAGTCCCGACCATCCGGGGGCTTACACCCCCGGCTCTTGAGAGGTCGATACAGTATCCCAACACGGGTCGGTTTCCCTTGCCGAGGGGGACCATGACTCGCATTCCGGGCTCCAAAACTCCGGAAAATTCGTTGGGAACGAGATAGTCGAGAACGGCGTCGTAACCGTTGGGAAAGACGATCTTCGCCGTTTTTCGATTCGCCAGATCGTCGAGTTCCCACGGCGGCAGCGACTTGCCGGGCGGCTCGGGTTGCGGCTCGTCGTCGAAAAAAGTTCGCTGAGAAGACATAAAACGAGAGCTTTGATCGGTGATCGCAGAAATTCCGCGATCATCGATCAAAGCTCGTGAGTTGAGATTATTTCCTCGTTTCAGCGTGGAAACGTTCGAGCAGTTGGAGCGTCAGGCGGCCCGGTTTGCCGCTGCCGATCGTTCGACCGTCGAGTTTGATGATCGGAATCAGTTCAGCGGCGCTGCCCGTCAGGAAACATTCGTCGGCGGAGAATACGTCGTGCCGCGTCATCGGGACCTGCTTGACCGGGACTCCGAATTCCTCGGCAAGTTCGATCACGACCTGCCGCGTGACGCCTTCCAAAATTCCGGCGTCGGTCGGCGGCGTCCAAAGCGTCTCGCCGTGAACGATGAAAATGTTGTCGCCGGTCGCTTCCGCGACTTCACCCTTGGCGTTGAGCATCAAGGCTTCGACGCAGCCGGCGAGGTGTCCCTCAATCTTCGCCATGATGTTGTTCAGGTAGTTCAACGACTTGATCTGCGGCGACAGGGCCGCCGGACTCGTCCGGATCGTCGACGCCGTGACGATTTCGAGGCCCTTCTCGTAATACTCCTTCGGATAGAGCTTCAAATGATCCGTAATGATGATAATCTGCGGATTCTTGCAAAGATGAGCATCGAGTCCCAAGGTTCCAATGCCGCGAGTCACGATGAGCCGTATATATCCGTCGGTAATCTCGTTGATTCGCAACGTTTCGTTGACCGCAGCGACCATTTCGTCTTTCGAGATGGGGATCTCGATCATTAGGCCGTTCGCGGAGTTCCAGAGCCGGTCCATGTGCTCCTTCATCCGGAAGACCTTGCCGTCATAGGACCGCATGCCTTCGAAAATTCCGTCGCCGAAAAGAAACCCGTGATCGAAGACGCTGATCGTCGCGTCTCCTTTTTCGAAAAACCGACCGCTGATATAAACTTTCATGGCAACCTCGTGAAGCGTGAGAAAGAATCAATCCGTTTATTCTATCCGAAACGACGACGGCTTCAAGACGCGACGCCTCGGGTTCATTTTTTCTCTGTGAGACGATATAATCTCGAAATAATTCCCATCACGAGCCGGGACCTGTGGTCCCGGTCTGTGCTCCAAGTACCGGGAGATATTTTCGGTCCCAACGACGTTCGAAAAGATTTGACGAAAGGCGCCGGAGTACCGGCTAAATGAGGATGATGTTCGTTTTCCTTTTTCTTTTGGGAGCCGTACTCGGCGCCTTCGTGAACTGGTTCGTCGACCGCTTCTGTTGGACGCCGCGGTTCCGTTCGCCCTGGCGCCCGTTGCCGCCGCTCGCCGCAGCTCCATCGAAAAAAAAACAAAAGGTTGCGGAACCCTTCCGTAAGATTTCGTTTGACTTCGTGCCGATTCTCGGTTGGATCTCCCTGAGCCGACTCGGCAAATTGTTGGAAACCCTCCCGGAGACGGAACGCCCTCCCGGCTTGGAAGACAAAAATTTCTGGCTGCGGCCGTTTTTTCTCGAACTGTTCGCGGCGTTCGGCGTCTGTTGGCTGTTTTGGTGGGAAGTCGACCAACAAGCCCTGCTCGCCGTCGGACTGAATCCGGAACCGTGGTTGAACGTTTTTCTCCGGTTCGGAGCCCATATCCTGCTTTTTACACTTCTCCTTGCGGGGTCGCTGATCGACTTCGACGACATGATCATTCCGGATATGTTGACGGTTCCCGGAACGATTCTCGGCCTGCTTTTCGCCGCTGTGCTGCCGCAGACGCTGCTTCCGGCGACGGAACTCAATTTTCAGCCGGCAGGTCGCAATCAAATTCAAGTCGTTGCCGCTCCGACCGCCGTGCCGCTGAACGTTTGGAGTCCGAATCCCGATGGACCGCCCCAACAGACGATCGGCAAGGCGGTTCTCGCCATCGGTTTGTGGTGGTTTTGGTGCTTTGCGATGCTCGACCGGATTTGGTATTCGCGGCTTCCGTTCCGAAAAGCGGCGGCGATTTTCTGCCGAAAGCTCAAGCGTTCTCCAAGAACGCCATGGTGGATCGTCGCGGCGATCATCGGAGCGTTTGTTCTCGCTCCGCTCAATCTTTTGCCGACCTGTCTGGGCAAGGACGGCAATTCCGGCCTGATGTCGGCGCTGATCGGCATGGCGACCGGCATGAGCCTGATTTGGGGCGGCCGCCTGATCGCCGGGTTCGTGCTGGACCGTGAAGCCATGGGATTCGGCGACGTGACGCTCATGGGAATGATCGGCGCCTTCGTCGGCTGGCAGAACACGATTTTGATCTTCTTCCTCGCTCCGTGCATCGGTTTGGGGTTCGGCGTCGTCCATTATCTCGCCGGACGGGGAAAAGAGCTGCCCTACGGTCCGTTTCTCTGCCTGGCGACGGCGTTGATCGTGATCGCATGGAAAGCCGTTTGGGACTTCGCCTCGCCGATTTTCGAACTCGGGCCCGGAATCATCGCCGCCGCGATGGGCGTCTGCCTGATCCTGCTCGGCGTCATGCTGCGGACCTGGCTCTGGATAAAGTATCAACTGCTGAGGTGATTTTTTTCTTTTTTTTGCGTGTCGGAACCGACGCGGCAAACGTTCAGAACGATACGGAATAATACCGTCCACCGTTCCGAGGGATTGTTGCATGTCGTCGGATAGAGTATAATTAGACGGTTCGTTTGGATTAGGTGTTTCAGCGATTATTGGTGTTTTATGCCGAATCTCGTTGTCTGCTTCAAGGAAAAACCGGTCGAGAATTATTTGATCGACCGTATCCGAACCGCTTGGCCGGAGGTCGACATCCTGAATGTCGGTCAAAAGGATATCGCGGCGGCGCTCCTTGACGCGGATTTTTTCTGCGGACACGCCAAGGTTCCCGTCGATTGGAACGCCGTGGTTCGTCAGGGACGGCTCCAATGGATCCAATCGTCGGCCGCCGGCATGGATTGGTGTCTCGTTCCGTCCGTCATCGAGTCGGATATCGTGATTTCGACCGCCTCCGGAGTTCTCGCCGATCAGGTCGCCGAACACACGATGTCGCTAATTCTCGCTTGGATGCGGGACCTGCCGACCTTTTTGTGGGAACAGCATGATTCCAACGCTCCGGATTATCGGAAATTCCTTCGGCGTCCGACCCGGGACCTGACCGGTCGAACGGTCGGAATCGTCGGCTTCGGCGGCGTCGGACGGCGGTTGTCGCAGGTTTTGGCTCCGTTTCGGACCCGAATTCTGGCGACCGACCTGTTTCCGGTGCAAAAGCCGGAACACGTCGCCGAACTCTGGTCGCCGAATCGCCTCGACGACCTGCTCGGCGAATCCGAGGTCGTGATTCTTTGCCTGCCGCTGAACGCGCAGACCCGGAGAATGTTCGACGCTGCCCGGTTGAAAAAGATTCGACCGGAAACGCTTTTCGTCAATGTCGCCCGAGGACCGCTCGTCGAAACCGACGCGCTGGTCGCCGCATTGAAAAACAACGAGCTTGCCGGAGCCGTCGTCGACGTCACGTCGCCGGAACCGCTCCCCGCCGGACATCCGCTTTGGGACTTTCCCAATGTCATTGTTACCCCGCACGTCGGCGGACAATGTCGCTTCCGCTTCGATGACGTCGTCGATATTTTTTCAGCGAACGTTCGCCGTCGACTCAGCGGGCGACCATTGATCAACTTGCTGACGCCGGAAGGCAAACGTCTCGGGTTTCCCCTGCGTTCACCGGACTACCCGCTTTGGATCGACGTCAGAGACCAAGAACGTTTCGTGACATAGAAAAATAATAGCCGGAATGAAGCGAAGCGTAATGACGGTCTCGCCGTCATTACGCCGGAGTACCGGCTCCATTCCGGCTTTTATTTTCGGCGAGGAATTATCAGAGAAAGGATTTCCATGGGCTTTCATCATACTTCTTCGGAATTCGGTCAGGAAGGTTTCGTACCGGTCGGATCGACGACCATGTATTTCGAAAAGTCCGTGACACGAACGCGCGGCGGCAGCGCCGCCAATTGCTCCGTCGAACTGCGCAACGAATACAATTCGGTCCTGCGGCAACAACGCGCCCATTGGGAAGAAGACCTGCATTTCATCCGTCCTCTCGGCAGCGGCGGACAGGGCGTCGTATTTCTCAGCGAACGTCGCGGTTGCGATCAATTCGTGTTACCGGTCGCGATCAAAGTCTTTTCGCCGGAACGCTTCGACAGCGACGCCCGGTACGACCAGGAAATGGAATATTTGGCGCAGATCACAGCGAAGGTCGCCTGCATCCAACACGATCACCTGCTCAACGTCCAAAATTGGCGTTCGATCAACAATATCCGGATGATGGAGATGGAATGGGTCGACGGCTTCGATTTGAGCCAGCTTCTCCGCCAGGAAACTCTTGATCGCATTCGAAAACGGGTTTCGCCGAAACGCTGGGCCCATATCGAAGAGGTCGTCATTACGAGCGGTCCGACGCATCCGAAACTGAAGCCGGGAATCGCGATTCCGATCATCCGCGACTGTCTCGGAGCGCTGGGAGCCCTGCATCGGGAAGGAATCGTGCACGGCGACATCAAACCCTCGAATATCATGTTGAAGCGGACGGGAAACGCGAAAGTCGTCGATATCGGTTCGGCGTTCGAAATCGAAAATCGTCGGCCCATGCGACCGTTTACGCTGTCCTACGCTGCTCCGGAGGTTCTCGAAGGCAAAGAAGTTACACCGCGCAGCGACATCGCCAGCCTCGGATACGTGCTCATCGAAATGCTGTCCGGACAGCGGCTTTTCAGCGGACATTCCGACCTGAACGGGCTCGACGGACGCCTGTTCCTCGCCGGACGCTTGCAGCATATTCTGCCGCCGAACGTCGCGTCCAGCGAACTGCTCATGAAGTTTTGCAAGAGCTTAATCGCTCCGGATCCGAACAAACGGTTTGAGAACGCGGAAGCCGCCGACCTTTTCAAGGACGGAGCCGCCGACTTTCATCGACAGCTCGTCAAGGGCGACCTCTCCTGCGAATACGAGCCGGAAATTCGCAATCTGCTCGACGACTTCGACGAAGAACCGGCGGCGTAGCGTTTTTGCGAGAAAGTATGGTTTTTCGTCATCCCCGCGAAGGCGGGGACCTAGACGGAAAACGTGATTGATCGTTTGCATCCGTCAATCACGTGTGCAAGAACCTATTAAAATCTATTTTCTAGGTCCCCGCCTTCGCGGGGATGACGGCATTTAGCTTTTTCACGAAAGTCTCATCCCGATCGAGTCCCAACTCGCAACGTTGGCGTTTGCTGCGGATCGACTCCTCCAGCAGAGCGGCGTTACGCGGTACGGCGGCCTTCGAGTTTTCCGGATGGTAAAGATGAAACGCAATCGCCGCGAATTTCAAGTTGCGGCGAACGAGTCCGGCGTTCGCCAAGCGGACGACGAATTCGCAGTCTTCGTTTCCCCAACCGACGAAGGCCTCGTCGAAACCGTTGACCCGTTCAATGTCTTCCCGCCAAAGCGACATGTTGCTGGAACGAACTCCCTTGCTCGGACTTTGCCGCCAAGGTTGACGGATGAGAAACGCTAACAGCGTCGAACGGATCATGTTCTGACGGTTGCTGATTCCGCAGTCGAAAAAACCGAGACGTAACTCTCCCGTTGCGAGAATTTGTTCGGTTTTTTTAGCGTCCAAAAGAACTCGACCGCCCTGAATCCATTGTTTCGGCTTGGCGATTCGAAGATGATCCGCGATGAAATATGGATGCAAGAGCATGTCGCCGTCGATGAAGACGACGTAATCTCCCGATGACGCCGCGATTCCCCGATTTCGTGCAGCGGCGGCTCGAAAACCTTCATCCGGCTGCCAATAATGTTGCAGCGGAACCGGCGAACGATCCGCGAGTTCCCGAACGACTTCCGCCGTGTCTTCCCGGGAACCGTCGTCAGCGATCACGATCTCGTCGGGAAGCGTCGTTTGGCTGAACACCGACTCGATACACAACTTCAGCGCGTCCTTGCGATTATAGGTCGTGATGATCAGGGAAGTTTGCATTCCTCTAGGTTTTCACGGAAGGGAAAACGCCGTCATCCCCGCGCAGGCGGGGACCTAGACGAACGAGGTTGTTGATCGTTTGCATCCGTCAATAACGTGTGCAAGAGCCCATTGAAATTCGCTCTCTAGGTCCCCGCCTGCGCGGGGATGACGAGAAATTATTGCGAATAGACAATTTCAACCCCCGAGATCGTCGAGTTTGATTCCCTTTTGGGAGAGGTCTTCGAATTTCAGCGGTCCGGCCTTGAGAATCGCTTCCGGAGCGTCTTTTTCGAACTTCGAGAAGTTCAGTTTGAACAGACCGGCGAGGTACATCGCCAAGCGATCGTATTCCGCTTTGTCCTTCCAGACGTTTTTCGGATTCAGGATTTCCTTCGGCACGTTCGCGCATTCGGTCGGCATGGCGAGGCCGAAGATCGGATCGATTTCCTTTTTGCTCTTCGCCAATTCGCCGCTGTGAATTCCATCGACGATCGCTCGGGTATACTTGATCGAGAGCCGTTTGCCGACGCCGTATTGGCCGCCGCTCCAGCCCGTGTTGACGAGCCAGGCCTTCGAGCCGTATTTCTTCATGTTTTCGGCGAGAATCGTCGCGTACTTCGCCGGATGCCAAACGAGAAACGCCGCTCCAAAGCATGCGGAGAACGTCGCCTGCGGTTCCTTGACGCCCATCTCGGTTCCGGCGACTTTCGCCGTGTATCCGCTGATAAAATGGTACATCGCTTGTTCCGGTGTCAGCTCGGCAACCGGCGGCAACACGCCGAACGCGTCGCAGGACAGGAACACGATGTTCTTCGGATGTCCCCCCATGCACGGCTTTTTAATGTTCGGAATGAACTCGATCGGATACGACGACCGGGTGTTCTCCGTAACCGACTTGTCGTCGAAATCGACGATCCGGGTCTGGTCGTCGTAAACGACGTTTTCGAGAACGGTTCCGAAGCGAATCGCCTTGAAAATCTCCGGTTCGCTTTCCGGTGAGAGGTTGATGCATTTCGCATAACAACCGCCCTCGATGTTCACGATTCCCTTGTCGGTCCAAAAATGTTCGTCGTCGCCGATCAGTTTCCGATTCGGTTCCGTCGAAAGCGTCGTCTTCCCGGTTCCAGAGAGACCGAAGAACAGCGAAACGTCTTCCTTTTCCCCTTCGTTGGCCGAGCAGTGCATGGAAACCATATTCTGCTTCGGCATGAGGTAATTCAAGATCGTAAAAACACCCTTCTTCATTTCGCCGGCGTACTGCGTGCCGAGGATCACGAATTCCTTTTTCTCGAAGGACAGCGCGACACTGGTTTTCGTCGTGATCGCGTCCTGACGGGGGTTCGCGGGAAACTGTCCGGCATTGTAAATCACGAAGTCCGGCTCGCCGAATTCGAGGAGTTCCTCGGCAGTCGGTCGAATCAGCATGTTGTGCATGAAAAGGGCGTGATAAGCCCGACAGCAGATGATCCGGATCTTCAGGCGGTATTTCGGATCCCAACCGGCGAAAGCGTCGACGACGTAAAGCTGGTCCCGGGTATTGAGATAGTCGACGGCCCGCGTCTTGCTTTCATCAAAGTCCTCGGCGTCCATCGGCATGTTGACGGCGCCCCACCAAATATCCTTTTCGCTTTCCGGATTCTTGACGATGCGTTTGTCTTTAGGACTACGACCCGTTTTCTCGCCGGAGCTGTTGATCAGCGCCCCTGCCGAGGTGACTGCGGCGTGTTCCCGCGTAATGGCGTCTTCATAAAGCCTCGCCGGAGAGGCGTTACGGAGGACGCGGCCAACGAAAATCCCATGCGAACTCAGGTCAAGTTCCAAACGCATCGAACCCCCCTTTCGAAAAGAAAATACACGGTGATAGAAAGCTTCGCCAACACGTCATTATGGAAGTTGGTCCAAAAGCTGAAGCATTATAACAGCAATCGCCCGAGAAAACAGGGGGGATTTTTCGCCTTCGACTCGACTTCGGACGGGCTGAATACCGATAATATCGAGGTTAACGATTAGAGGGTTTTGCGGGTTCATCGCGTCGGAGGCCGACGCGGCTAACATTTCACGCCTCATTTCTTTCAATGGAACAGGACATCCTTCAGTTTTTAAATAAGCTTTCGGCGGTTCAGGAACGGACCATGTCGGTGCTCAGCCGAAAGCAGGAACTTCTCGTCAAACCGAATCGGGAAGAGTTGGCGAGAATCGCCGTGGAGGAAAACGAAGTCCTCGGCCTACTCAAGCAGTGTCTGGATCGTCGGGAGGAAATCCTCGCCGCTGCCCGGGAACAGGGACATGCCGTCGAGTCGATCCAGTCTCTTTGCCAAAAAATTCTGCCGCCCCGTTCCGAGTGCTTACGGCTGGCCGAAGAATCCGCCCGGCGAAGTCGGTTGATCCAATTTCAAAGCCTGACGAACTGGGTCATGACGCAGAAATCGATCATCCATCTTTCCCAGATGCTCGAAATTGTCGCGACCCGAGGCCAAGGAAAAACGACCTATCATCGGCAGAACGAGAAAGAAACTTCTTCTTCCGGCGGATTCGTCGATCGGGTCGCGTAAAGATTTTCAGAGCCCGAAGCGTCAGCGAGGGGTTCGAGCACAATCCCTCGCTGACGCTTCGGGCTCTGTTTTCTCAAAGGTTCTCCGTATACCATCCGATGGCTCGTTCGAGTCCTTCGTCGAAATAGACGAGGGGTTCGTAGCCGATTTTTTCTTTCGCCAACGAGATGTCGGCCAGCGAATGCTTGACGTCTCCGGCTCGATCCGGTCCGTAGGTCGCCTGAAGATCGACCTTCATCAGAGAACGGAGTTTGTCGAGAATCTGGTTCAGCGACACGGCGGCGTTGCAGGCGATGTTCATCGGCTTGCCGTCGCAATTTTCCGCCGGAGCGTGAGCGGCGAGCCAGTTGGCGCTGCAGACGTTGTCGATATAGCAGAAGTCCCGGGTCTGTTCGCCGTCGCCGAAAACGCTTGGGTTCTCCTTCTTCAGGAGGCGGCTGACGAACGCCGGAATTACGGCGGCGTAGGCGCCGAAGGGATCCTGTCGTGGTCCGAAGACATTGAAATACCGTAAGGCGACCGTTTCCATGCCGTACGCCGCCGCATAGGCTTGCAGATAGGCTTCACAGGCCGCTTTACTGGCTGCATACGGACTGATCGGCAGGACCGGCATCGTTTCGACTTTCGGCGACGCCGGCTGCTCGCCGTAGGCCGAACTGGAGGCCGCGAAAACAAGGCGTTTGACGCCGTTGGCCCGAGCCGATTCGAGCACCGTCAACGTTCCATTGACGTTCACATCGTGGGACTGCACCGGATTGTCGACGCTTCGGGGAACGGATCCGAGCGCTCCTTCATGAAAGATCGCGACGCAACCATCGACGGCTCGATCGACGACGGCTCGGTCCCGGATGTCGCCTTCGATCAGCGTGATCCGATCGAGAATCTCTGTTAGATTTTCCCGTTTACCGGTCGCGAAATTGTCGAGCACGACGACATCGTGTCCTTTCTCCAAAACAAACCGGGCAAGGTTCGAACCGATAAATCCAGCGCCGCCGGTAATCAAGTATTTCATGGGAACTTCAAAGGAGAAAGGGGGAGAGCAACGCTCTTTCCAAAACAATATTGATGAAACATGGCGAGAGAACGGATGCAAATTATTCTCCGCCCTGAAAGGGGCAAAGTATCACAGCCCAGGGCAGAGCCGAAGGCGCCGCCCTGGGTACGGTCCGTCCCAACAAACAATCGCCCTGAAAGGGCAATGCAATCCCAACATCCCCATGCCCTTTCAGGGCGGCTGTTCGATGAGGTCGGTCCATGTCCCAGGGCGGCGGCGGGTACGCCTTGCCCTGGGCTGTGATACGCTGGCCCTTCGGGCCGAATGCCTTGCAGGACATCCGTCTTTCATTTTTCCAGTGTACACGATATCCCATGCTTTTTCAAGGTCGGAGATTGCGAAGGTCCAGACCTTACGGAACCGGGACCGCGAAGAACCGGGACCGCAGGTCCCGGCTCTTTATTTTTTTGATGGTTCTTTTCGACGGCTCTTTTTTCGCCATGATCCTTCCCTTCGATATTCTACGACTTTCCGTCTAAAGTCTTTTGATCGTACGAACCGATGAATACCTTTGGCGAGAAAGATTGTTCAGCCTGAGTTTTCTTCGTTCGCCCAGAACGACGAAGAAAACGGCGATCAAGGAAACGTCGTCTCGAACACTGAAGACAAGGATCGTCGATCATTGTTCGCGGTACGATGACGGAAGCACGGAGGTTTTCCTTTCGTGAGGAAACAATCGTTGTCGTCGAGAGTTTCGAGCGATTCAAGGATTGACGTTCGAAACAGGGGTCGTTGTTTCGAAAACGGAAAAAAGACGGATCGACGTCGAGGGGGGATTTTTTCCTTCGGTGACGTTTCGCGATTATTCCTCATTATCGGAGCAACGAGTTGCCGATACAAACTTCAAGGACGAGGACGGAGGGACCCGTTGACTTCCTTGAACGGTACACAAGCCCTGAGAAGCGAGAAATCGTAGGCCCTGACCCAGGATTTGCCGGTTGCCAACGCGATCGGTAGAGAACAAGGGCGATAGAGTTTCCGAACGAAAGGAGAGTCGTTCGGAACGGTAGATTCAGCGTAAGAAATATCGGAGAACCTGCAATGAAGGTTTTTACAACTGGTCAGGTCGCCAAAATATGTAAGGTGGCCCCCCGTACCGTCAGTAAGTGGTTCGACTCCGGCCGACTGAAAGGATATCGGATTCCCGGATCGCAGGACCGCCGGATTCCACGGGAGTACTTGATCAAGTTCCTGAAAGAACACGGGATGCCCTTGGGCGATCTCGAAGACGAAACCTTGGCGAAAGTCTTGGTCGTCGCTCAGGATCAGATTATGATCGAGAACTTGAAGCGTGAGCTTCCCGTGGAAAAAGCGTTTCGCGTCGCCGTCGCGGCGAGTGGATTCGATGCCGGCATTCAAGCGGAGAGCTTCCATCCTGACTGCATCATCGTCGACTTTTCGATCGGAAAAATGGAGTCGGAACAAATTTGCCAGAATCTGCGGAGGAACGGCGAATTTTCCGAGGTCATCCTGATGGCCCTGCTTCCTGATGACGGAAGCACCATGAGTTTCAATCGATCGATTATTAACGAAACGTTCAAGAAACCCTTTGACCCCTCGCTGCTGGCGGAGCGTCTTCGGACGCTTATCGGAGCAAAGAAAGAACTCGTATAAAAGTAACTGTCACGCGGCAGACGGTGTCCCCGCTTGCCGTTGCCGCGACCCAAAACTTTTACGCTGGTTTTCCTGGGCTGCACGAGACGCAAACAACGACGTCCATCGGATTTCTCGAACGAATAAAACCGTTCCGGTCCTCGACCGGAACGGTTTTTTTGTTCGATGACTTCTTTCCATTTTGGACCTGTGTCAAAATAACTTTTACAATTGCTACGCTTCTCTTGGTTTGATCGAGTAGTTCCACTTACCCAAGACGTCGTTTTTTACGAGGTTGATGTCGTCCATCTCCGCGTCGGTGATTTTGCGTTTCGTCGGATAGATGTTACGATCCACCATCGCGTACATTTTCAAGCCCGTTCGGTTCGTCGTGTTGCCGATCAAGTTGATGATGACGTCCAGGCTCACCAGCGGTTTGTTTCGATGTCGACGGCGATGGTACGGTAGATTTCGTCTTGGCGGCCGACGAGCAGGGATTCATTTCGTTCGACCGCTTGCAATTTGACGATCCGGATCAGCTTGCGGAAGGACTGTTCATCGGAAACGCATGGAT
>JAVBQW010000050.1:0-9200 GCA_031548665.1 Thermoguttaceae bacterium | reverse complement strand
CGGCGAGAAGAAATTGGAGCCGATTCGCAATCGAGATCCTCACGTGGGCCGCAACGAACCGTGTCCCTGCGGCAGCGGGAAAAAGTACAAAAACTGCCATATGAAAAAATAAACGAGAAAACGCCGGAGTACCGGCTAAATGAAAGGGAGAAGCATAATGAGACATGTTGTTTTGTGTTTGTTATTTCTTTTTTCCGTAACACTGCGTGCCGACGAGGGGATGTGGTTGTTCGACGCCGCTCCGAAGAAACAGGTCAAGGAGAAATACGGCTTCGATCTGACCGACGATTGGCTCAAGCACGTTCAACTGTCGTCGGTGCGGTTCGGACGTGGCGGCAGCGGCTCGTTTGTTTCCTCGCAAGGTCTCGTGATGACGAACCATCACGTCGGGGCCGGACAACTCCAAGCACTCAGCACGCCGGAAAACGATTACCTGACGACCGGTTTCTACGCCGAGACGTTTTCCAACGAACTGAAATGTAAAGGGCTCGAACTCATCGTCCTCATCTCGACGGAAGACGTTACGGAAAAAGTCAACGCCGCCGCGAAGGCGGACATGACGCCGGAAGACGCTCAAAAGGCCCGGAAGGCCGCGATGGCGGAGATCGAAAAAGAATCGAAGGAAAAGACCGGCCTGAAAAGCGACGTGATGACGTTCTACCAGGGGGGGGCGTACCATCTTTACCGTTACAAAGTGTACGACGACGTGCGGCTCGTTTGGGCTCCGGAGCAGGACATTGCGGCGTTCGGCGGCGATCCGGACAATTACGAATTTCCACGATATTGTCTCGACTGTTCGTTCTTCCGAGCTTATGAAGCCGGAGTACCGGCGAAAACCGAACATTTTCTCAAATGGTCGAAGAGCGGTGCAAAAGACGGCGAATTGGTGTTCGTCTCCGGCCATCCCGGCAAGACCGACCGGGCGCTCACACGGGAACACCTCGAATTCCAACGCGACGTGTTCTTTCCCTGGCGGTTACAAAAACTGTTTCGGCGTGAAGTCCTGTACTCCGCTTTCGCCGAACGGGACGACGAGAACACCCGGCGAATCCGCAATGATTTGGATGCCGTGAAGAATTACCGCAAACGGGCCGTCGGCCAGCTCTTGGGTTTGCAAACACCTTCTTTGTTGGACATTAAAACGCCTTTGAGCGATGAAGAGAAAAAATCGGCAATTGAATCCCGAATCCAGCGGCCCGAGCAGGCGATCTTCGCGGCTCTCCATGCGAAGCATACCGTGTACGTAATATACGATTTGATCGAAAACGCCGAAGGTTTCAACAGCCGTACGTTCCAGATTGCGCGAGCGCTCGTCCGACTTGCCTATGAATCGGAAAAATCCAACGGCGAACGGTTGAAAGAATATCAAGACGGTGCTTTGGAGTCGCTCAAACAATCGATCCTCGCCGACACACCGATCTATGAAGACGTTGAAATCGAAAAGCTGACCGATTCCTTGTCGATGCTCCGTTCGATCCAGAATTACGGGTTTATCGCGGCCAATATGCCGTTTCTTTTTCAATCGGAGTCGCCGAAGGAACTTGCGTCAAGGCTGATTCGCGGCTCGAAAGTTCGCGATGTCGCGGAACGAAAACGATTAATGGAGGGCGGAGTAAAGGCGATCAAGGCATCGAGCGACCCCATGATTCGCTTCGCCTTTGATGTCGATTCGTCAGCGAGGAGCTATCGAAAAGGCCAGGAAATCAAGATCGACGCCCCGCTCGAAAAAGCATACGCCGAACTTGCCAAAGAAAGATTCGAGAAATTCGGAACGAATATTTATCCCGACGCGACGTTCACGCTGCGGCTCTCCTACGGAGCGGTCAAGGGTTACGCCGAGGACAACGGAGAAACCGTTGCGCCGATCACCGACGTCGCCGGAATGTTCCAACGGGCCGAGAACCACAAATTCAAGGCTCCGTTCGATCCGCCGAAACGCTGGAAAGACGGCAAGGCGAAACTGGAAGAAAAGACGCCGTTCAATCTCGTGTCGACGAACGACATCATCGGCGGCAACTCCGGCAGTCCGCTGATCAACGCGAACGCCGAAGTCGTCGGACTCGTCTTCGACGGCAACATTTATTCGCTGTCCAATAATTTCGTCTACACCGAAAAACAGAGTCGCTGCGTCTCCGTCCACTCCGCCGTGATCGTCGAGGCGTTACGGAAACTTTATGGGGCCGGAAAACTGGCGGATGAGTTGGGGAAATAGACTTTCGGTACAGTAAATTTTTTGACGCTGCTATCCGGGGGTGGTTGCCGCTCGAAAAAACATATTCGAGGTTTCCTACTGTTCGGAACACCAACCATCCGGGGGCTACGGCGGAGTACCGCCTACACCCCCGGCTCTTGGATATGAAACTTGCGAGCGAAAACCTACACCCCCGGCTCTTTTCGATAGAAATTTATGAATCATTTTTTTGAGTTGCCGGAGGAACGGTGCAAGCCCGAGACGGCGAAATTTCTCGTGCTGCCGATTCCTTACGAAGGAACCGTCTGCTTCATGAAGGGAACCGCAAAGGGGCCCGAAGCGATTTTGAACGTTTCCGATCAGGTCGAACATTTCGACGAAGAAACGCTCTGTGATTGCACGTTTCGCGGCGTCGCGACCCTTCCGCCGATCCCGGCCGCCGATTCGCCGGAAGAAGAATATCAACGGATCTATTCGACCGTCAAGCAATACGACTTTTTTCGTCCGGAAAAGCTGCCGATCATCCTCGGCGGCGAACATAGCGTCACACCGCCGGTCGTCCAAGCGGCTGCCGAGGCGTATCCGAAACTCAGCGTCCTCCAATTCGACGCCCACGCCGATCTGCGTGATTCCTATACCGGCGGACGCCTTTCCCACGCCAGCGCGATGCGACGCGTTCTCGAATTCACACCGCATCTCGTCCAAGTCGGTATTCGCAGCTTCAGCGCCGAAGAATACCGTGACTGTCCCGACCAAATCCGACGCCTCATCACGCCGGCAATGCTCGAACAGGATTTTTCGTACTGCATCGACCGGATCCTCTTCGGATTGACGCAAGACGTCTATATCACGATCGATATCGACGGCCTCGATCCGTCGGAAGCGCCAGGCACCGGAACGCCGGAGCCCGGCGGACTCCGTTGGCGGCAACTGATCGCGATCCTGAAACGAGTCTTCGCCGCGAAAAATGTCGTCGGAGCCGATGTCGTCGAAGTCGCTCCGCTCGGCGGCAACAACGTCGTCACCGAATTCCTCGCGGCTCGACTCGTCGCCAAAATCATGGCGTACGGTGTTTGAAATCGAGCGGAGAGCCCCAAAGCTCTGGCGGGGAACCCCCGAGTTCCGGCGGAGTACCGCCTTCACTCGGGGCTCTTTGGAGGGCGTTCAGATGGCTTCGCCGCCGTGTTCGCCGGTCCGGATACGGATGCAATCGTGTAACGGCAGAACAAAGATCTTGCCGTCCTTTGTGGGATCGGCGCCGTCGCCCCGAACGCCGGTTCGAATCGCTTCGACCGTCGGCTCCAAGAATTCCTCGTTGACGCCGATCAGCAACTGCACGCGTCGCGTCAGGTTCATTTCGGCTTCCCGACCTTTGTGTTCGCCGGACGCTTTGGCGGTTCCGAAACCTTGGACGTCCATCACGGTCAGACGGAAGACCTCGACGGCGGCCAGCTGGTATTTTACGGCTTCGAGCCGGTCCGGCGGAATGACGGCGACAATTAATTTCATGACGACTGACATCCAAGGAAGAAAGATACGTAATTCATTGCTCCATGATAGCGTGTCGCCACGAAAAATTCAAGAGACAAGTCAAAACTTCCGGAAAACTCGAGGATTGTTTCCTCTGGGCAAATCGTTTATAATCAGGCCGTTCGTTTATCCCTTTTTCTCGTGGAGGCCCATGCCATGACATCCTCTCATTTGAGGACCGGGACCGCAGGTTCCGGCTCTTCGTCGACCGCAGGTTCCGGCTCTTTGTTGAACACTGGTTCCGGCTCTTTGTTCCGATTTTTTGCAATTGCTTTCCTCCTGCTTTTCGTCCTCTCCGGAGCGACGTTCGCTCAGGACGCCGACAAGGAGCCCTCCAGGAAAAAAGATTCGCCGAAAAAAGGTCAAACGCAGGAATTAGGAGCCATCTCGCCGCTGCTGTCCCATGATCCCGTGGAGCCGCAACCCGATCCGATGCAGCCGGGGATGATGTCGCAAAAACCGATTGCGGGACCGGTGCTGCTGACGGCAACCTATTATTTCGGCGATGCGGATAAAGACACGGTTCCCGTTCTCGTGTTGCACGGCCAAGGAGGGAACCGTAACGACTTCGCTCCCTTGACCAAAGCGCTGACGGACGCGGGGTTCGCCGTGCTGGCCCCCGATCTTCGCGGACACGGCAAAAGCGGCAAACGCTACGAAGTCACGCCGCCACAGTACAAGATCCAAACGACCACCAAGTCCCGGAGCGGCGGCAAGGGCAGCAGCAAACCGAAAACCGTCACCGAGATGGTTCCCACGGCCCCGGCGACGCGACGTCTCGTCGACTTCAAAGACAAGGAAGAAGAAGTCATGCCGAAAGACTTTTTCGACATGGCACGGTACGACTTGCCGGCGCTGCGGGACGAACTCTTCAAAGCCCATGACGCCGGAATGATCAACATGAACCGACTCGTGATCATCGGTATCGATCGCGGCGCGGCGCTGGCGGCCTTCCAAACCATGCAGGATTGGCGGGACAAGGATTCGCCGCGATTGACGAAAACACTGATCATGATCGCGCCGACCGATCTCGACGTTACCGTCGATACGTCCAGGCTCTTCCTCGACAATAAATGGATGGGCGCCGGATTGGCCGCGCTGTTCGTCGTTCCCCAGGGAAATCCCACGGGACAAATGCTTTGCGAAAAAATCCGAACTGAACTGATCGGAAAAAAGGTCGGGGACGAATCCGTCGAAGAACGATTCCAGATCATGAATTACGTTCCGGAGAAAAAGGTCAAGACCGAGAAAGGCGAAACCGTCGCCCCGATGACCTGGGCCGAAACCTTCGCCAACAAGGAAGTCAATCTCACGCAAAAAATCATCGACTTCATCAACAAACGCAACGCACTGTTCAAAGAAAAAGAAGCACGCTGGTCGAGGATCCGGTAAGGGGGTGTAGGGTGTAGGGTGTAGGGTGTAGGGTGTAGGGGCAGCGGTTTGGAGTTGGGGAATCGTTTCCGTATCCGTGGATGGATACATTTTTTGAGTGAAAGGGTGAGAGAATGAAAGGGAAAATGCAAGATACGTTTTATCAAGCAGTTACATCTCTCCACCCTCTCACTCTTTCACCCTCTCACTCTCCGTTTTTGGTATGAAACTTTCTGGCGAAAACCTTACTTAACCGTTTTTCCATTGAGAGCGCCGGAGTACCGGCTAAATGTTTGAAACTATGCCTCTTTCCGGTCGGACGATTTATTTTCTCGGGAAACTCGCGGCCTCCAATCGAAAAGAGGCGGCGGAACTCGTTCGTCGGGGCGGCGGCAAGGTCGTTCGCGATCTGGGACCAAGCGTCAACATCGTCGTCGTCGGCGAAGGCGACGTTCTTTCACGGGACTGGAATCTCTGGAACGATCAACTGGATGCCGCGACTCGGGAAGCCTTCGAACGCGGAGCCTTGGAAATCGTTTCCGAAGCCTTTTTCTGGGACCGTTGCAAAACGGAAACGCCAGACGCCGTTGTACCGGATACTGACGAGAAGACCGCAACAGCGGAGCCGCCGCTTTATACGCCGTCCATGCTCGTGGAGTTGAGCGGACTGCCAATCTCGACGATCCGTTTGCTTCAACGCCGCCGCTTGCTTTTGCCGTCGCGGCAGGTTCATCGCCTGCCGTATTTCGACTTCCAAGACGTGTTGCTGTTGAAGATCGTTCGCAACATGCTCGACGCCGGCGTTTCGTTGAACGTTGCGACCACCCAACTGCAAAAATTTCGTCGCCGGTTTCCCTGCGGTCCGCTCAACGTCAATATCGAAGGAAAAGACGTTCTTTTTCTGACCGAAAACGGTCCCGTGGATCAGGACGGACAACTCCGCTTCCCCTTTGTCTGGGATGTCGGTATGCCAGCCGAGCCGAAGACGCCCAAGGAGTTTCTGGAAACTCTCGATGAAGCTCTCGAACCGACGTCGTTCGATTTCGACGCTCTTTGTTCGACGGCTTGGGAATTGGAGTCGTCCGGGGATTTATCCGCTGCTGTCGAACTGTATCGAACGACGTTGGCCGCTCACGGTTCCAACGCTCAACTTAACTTTCAGCTTGCGGAGATCCTGTATCGTCTCGGCGACCTGTCGGCGGCTCGGGAACGCTATTTCGTCGCCGTGGAATTGGACGAGGAATTCGTCGAAGCACGGGCGAATCTGGGTTGCGTTCTCGCGGAACTTGGCAGCGACGACCTTGCGGTTTCGGCGTTTCGTGGGGCATTGCGCTACCATCCGGAGTACGCGGAGGTCCGTTTTCATCTCGGCATGTTGCTTTGCCGCCTTGGTTTGGAGGAAGAGGGCGCGGAGCATCTTCGCTTTTTTCTGGCGCTGACGCCGGACTCTCCTTGGGCGTCGAAGGCGTTGGAAAAAATTGCCGAGATTGAAGGATGACAGGGAACGGCGACCGCTTGCGTTCAAGCCGCGAAACACGTCAGGGATTCAAGATTGTTTGAAACATTCTCCTAAGAAAAACGATGGAACTCATTGACATTTTTTTACACATCGACAAGCATTTGGCGGAGATCGTCAAGAATTACGGGGCTTGGACGTACATTATCCTCTTCCTGGTGATTTTTTGCGAGACCGGATTGGTCGTTACCCCTTTTTTACCGGGCGACTCCTTGCTTTTTGCGGCGGGTGCCATTGCGTCGCTGGGTTCGCTGAACGTTCATTCGCTGTTTCTGTTGCTCTTGGTGGCGGCGATTATCGGCGACACCGTGAATTATCATGTCGGATATTTTCTCGGCCCGAAGTTTTTGGAGAAAAACAAGTCCCGATGGGTCAAGAAGGAATATTTGGACCGAACTCATCAATACTTTGAAAAGTACGGCGGGAAAACGATTATCATCGCCCGGTTCGTGCCGATCGTCCGAACGTTCGCGCCTTTTTTGGCGGGAATCGGGAGCATGACTTATCGTCATTTTTTGATTTACAACGTCGTCGGAGCGTTGTTATGGGTCTCGATCTTTACGTATGCCGGGTACTTTTTTGGAGAAACGCCGTTCGTCAAGAAAAATTTCACGTTGGTTATTTTGGCGATTATCGTCATTTCAGTGATCCCCGCGCTTGTCGAAGTCGTCAAAGCGAAAAGGGAAGCGAAAAAAACCGCTGAAGCTGCTGAAATCGATGAAAAAGAATGAATTCAGAGCCGCGCCCGTCAGGAAGCGGACGGCCGCCAAAGACCGCTTCCTGATGGGCGCGGCTCTGAAAGAAATCGATCAAAATTTTTCTGGAACTCAATAGCGTACACCACTCTACACGGGATCGTCGTCGATTCTCAAAAATTCGTGACGGCGTAGAGAAATCCGTTGCAGGGAACGAACAACGTTCCGTTGGCGGCGACCGCTCCGGCGTACATCGGGCCCGGCATCTCGATTTCCGAAAGAATTTTTGGTTCCCGACCGGCTTGCAGCACGTAAAACATTCGTCGGTCCGTTCCGAGATACAATTTGCCGTCGGCGAACAACGCTCCCGCCCAATGATCGCCTTTCAAGTCGAGCTTCCAGACGGATTGGCCCGTTTCGGCATCGAAACAATGGAATCCACCGCTCCGATCGCCGAAATAAACCAATCCGTCGGCAACGGCCAACGAGGAAATCGCCCCTTTCTCAATGTTCGGCGTTTTCCAAAGCAGCCGCGAACCGGATTCCCTCGTCGGATCGAAGGCCGTCAAAAAAGATTGACGCGGTTGCGCTCCGGTAAAACCGTCGACGCAGAACATCAAAAACAGTCGGTTGTCGACGAACACCGGCGGTGGCAGACAGCAAAACGAGGCGCTGCCGCGTCCCGATTTGAACGGTTTGATCTCGTCGACGGCCTCCGGTCCGTTGCCGTCGAAGGTCCAATCCGGCTTGATCCGGTACAGATTTTCGCCGTATTCGTTGAGCGTTTCCGGTTTTTGCAACTGGGAGCGGTTTAAAACTTTGAAGGCGTAGAGGACGCCGTTGCCCGCTCCGTAAAAGATCGTTTCTTCTTTGCGACCGTCCTTGAAAACGACGGTTCCCAGACTCGGCGAACACCATTGTCCGTGCGAAACGTCGGTTCGATTCCAAAAATCGTCCCGAGCCAGCGGTTCGCCGGTTTCCGCGTCGACGACGATCAACGTCGGAGCATCCGGCTTCTCGACGAACGCGTGGTCGCCGTCGAGTCCGTTGCCGGTACCGAGATAAAGCAGGCCGTCGTGAACAACGACCGAAGAGTTGTTCGTGTCGTGCTGCCGAACTCCCAGACGTTCGATCAGGTCGAGCGTCCAGATCGGTTTGCCGCTTTGCAAGTTGAGAACGCAAAGAACGTCACGGTTCGAAACGAAATAAATCCGATCCCCGACGACGGTCGGCGTCGACGTGATGCCGATCTGCGCCGTGTCGAAGTTCTTGAGGTTCGCGATTTTCGGAGCCGTGTACTGCCAACGGAACTTGCCGGTCGCCTCGTCGAGACAAAGCAAAACGCCGTGATCGCCTTCGACGGCCGGATCATACAGGGCGTCATTGTTCGTTCCGATCAGCACGCAGCCCCCGGCGACGATCGGCGGCGTGTACGCTCGAGAACCGATTTTCCGCACCCAACGGACATTCGAAGAAGCCCCCTCGATTTCGTCGGACGTTTTTTCCTTCTTGCCCGGTTCGAACGTCGTCGGCAAACCGGTTTCCCACGAAATCCGATTGCGGCCCTGATCGACTCCCCATTGCGGCGAGTCCGCTCCCCAAGCCGGGACAAACAGCAAAAAAAGACAAGCGACGCCAAGCGTGATCGGTTTCATGATCGACGAAATAGAGGTCCCGGATCGAAAACCGCTTGCGTTTTAGCCGCGCAGCGCGTATTCCAAACTGAATCGTTGCGAAAATTTCGATGGAGTGGAGGTTAGGACCTGTAACAAAATAACTTTTACAATCGTACATTTTTAACCACGGAATACGCGGAATAACGGAATAGACGGAAATGAAGAATTCCGTGTTTTTCCGTCCTTCCGTGTGTTCCGTGTTAAAAAACAAACAATGAAAA
>JAVBQW010000222.1:0-13376 GCA_031548665.1 Thermoguttaceae bacterium | reverse complement strand
TATACCCGGTTGATAGTCAGTGTAGAGTGATCAGTGTAGAGTACCGATTCGGCCAAATCATCCAATACGGTACTCTACACTCTACACTTTGTACTCTACACCCATTGTTTGGTGGGTATGTTTTTTTCGAGCGAAAGCCTTGGTTCCATCGCATGAAAAAAGTTCGGTTTCAACTTTTCGTGTCGTTCGTCTTTTCGTGTGTTTTGTGTTCCTTCCGGAAAAAGTCCATTGCGCTGTCGTACTAAGTATTGAACAAAGGAAAAAGTCATGGATAAACGATTGGTCTTGTTGTCGATTCCCGGTCTTCGTCCGGCGGATCTTTCGAGTCTTCCGACGCTCCGTGCCATGACGGCCTCCGGAAACGTGTCGACCTTGATTCCGAGCTTTCCCGCCGTGACGTGTCCGGTGCAGTCGAACCTGACGACCGGCGTTCTGCCGAACCGACACGGAATCGTCGCCAACGGATTGTTTTTGAAGGGGACAGAGGACAGGGGACAGGGAATAGGGATCGGAAAACTTCACCCTCAGGACGGCAAACAGGATCTGAGTTTCGCCGCGCCCGTTTGGCCGAAGCCGGAGCGGCCGCCGCACGTCGAAATGTGGACGATGCCGAACGCCGCAGTCGAGGCGCCGCAGCTTTGGGACGTCCTCCGAACGGAAAACGAACGAAAAACGGCCGTCTGGTTCGCCCTGATGAGCAAGTATTGCGGCGCCGACCATGTTTGCAATTTCGCGCCGATTCACAACCCGGACGGCAGCGAGTCGTTGTGGTGCTATACGAGGCCGTATCTCTTTTACGGCGAGTTGCGGGACAAATTCGGACATTTTCCCGTCAAGCATTATTGGGGGCCTTTGGCCGGACTGCCGGCGTCGAAATGGATCACGGACAGCGCAATCGCCGGCGCAAAAAAATTCCGGCCGGACTTCCTGTTCGTCTACGTTCCCCGATTGGATTACACGCCGCAGAAATTCGGAGCGAACGCTCCGCAACTCCAAGCCGATCTCGCGGAACTCGACGGCCTCCTCGGCGACCTGCGACGCGGCTTGTCGGCGGCGTACGGCGAAGAACCGACTTGGCTCGTCGTCGGAGAATACGCGATGACCGATGTCGATTCCGTCGTTTATCCGAATCGGATCCTGCGGGAACTCGGAACCCTGGCGATCGACGAAAAGGACGGCCGCGAATCCCTGGATCCGGGAAAGAGTCGGGCCTTTGCTCTTTGCGATCACCAATTTTCGCATGTTTTCTTCAACGACGCCGATCCGTCGCTGATCGAAAAAGTCGCGGCCCGGTTTCGACAGGAGAAGGAAATCGACGAAGTGCTCGTCGGTCCCGACTTGGCGAAATACGGTCTGGATCATCCCCGGAGCGGCCAAATCGTGTTGGTGTCGAAGCCGAACAGTTGGCAGGCGTATTATTTCTGGACCGACGACGCCAAAGCCCCGTCCTACGCCGGAACGGTTGACATTCATCGCAAACCCGGTTACGATCCGGTTGAACTGTTCTTCAATCGGGAAACGATGTCCGTGCCGCTGGACGCAACGCTGATTCGCGGCTCCCACGGAGCGCCGGTCCGCGACGCCTCGCAGAAAACGCTCCTCGCCTGCAGCGACGCCACGCTGATCGGGGATCGTCGGGATGTACGGGATATCGAGATTTTTGAGCTGATTCGGCGGTATTTCGTGTGAGGCTTTCGCTTGAATGTATACCGTAGCACGGTAGGGCGGCTGCCTTCGGCCACGTCGTCGCCGCCTCCCGTTGGTCGGCTCATCTTTCAGCAGTATTTGACTTTATGAAAAAGAGCGAAACGGAAAACCTTTCCGCAAAATGTCAGCTGAATGCCGTTTCGCAGTATAATCTCCCCAAGTATTCATCCGGGGGCTACGGCGGAGTACCGCCTACACCCCCGGCTCTTGGAGCGTTTTCCTTTGAACCTTAATTTTTATCTCCGAGGAAAAAATGTCTGAAACCCAACGTCGTGAATTTTTGAAGGCCGCCGGCGCCGCCGGCATCGGAGTTCTCGCCTGGTCGTCGGTCGCCGCTCAAGACGGCGCCGCGAAGAAACGGAAGATCATCGGAATCAACGGAAGTCATCGGGCCGGAAAAACCTGCGCTCAGGCCCTCGGCGCCGTTTTCGAGGCGATCAACGTCGCTGATCCGAATCTCGACACGGAACTCGTCGAACTCGCCTCCCTGAAGATCGGCCTTCCGCTCGTCGGCGCAACGCCGGAACCCGACGATCTCGATCCGCTCCTCGCGAAGATCGCCGATCCGAACTGCGTCGGATTGGTCGTCGCCTCGCCGGTCTATTTCGGTCTACCATCCGCCCGACTCGTCGCGCTGATCGACCGCCTTTCGCCGCTTCGCAAGGTTTGGGCCCTGAAAAACAAAGTGATCGGCCTCGTCGCGGTCGCTGCGGGACGCAACGGCGGTCAGGAAACCGTGCTGCACGGCATGATGAACGCCTTCGTCGCTCAGCAGATGCTCCTCGCCGTCGACGGCGTGCCGTCGTCCCATTGGGGTGCGACGCTGTGGAACCAAAAAGACAGCGTCATGGAAGACGAATACGGACTCGGCACCGCGAAGAACCTCGGAGCCCGAATCGTCGAATTGGCGAAGTTGGTCTGAATTACTCGAATCGGTCGCCGGATTTGAGCGGATAGCCGCGCAGGAAGGCTTCGACGTCCATCGGACGCTTTCCGGCCGGTTGGATTTGAAGGATTCGGACGGCTCCTTCTCCGGCGGCGACGATCAATCGGTCGCCGGACGCTTCGATCACGACGCCAGGCTTCCACGAAGTCGGACGTCGGTAAATCGAGTGTTTGGGTTTCGCTTTTTCCGATTCTTTTTTCTTGATCGCCTGACGAATCTCGGCGAGGTTGTCCCATTTGGCGTCGGTCAGGACCGGCGACAAATAATTCGGTCCCGCATAGTCCGGCGGCTCGACCAGTTCGTGAAGATGATCGTCCAACGGCAGCACGGGACCGACGATCAGGCGAAGAACGATTCCGTTGTCTCGTTTCCAGTCCGTATACGAACGCGGCCAGGGATCCATCGCCCGATAATGGTTGAATAAGGCCGAAGAACTCCGTTTCCAATCGAGCCGGCCGTCTTCTTTTTTGATTTTCGGCGCCTTCGAGACTTCCGAGGCGAGCTGCGGAATGATCCGAACGTTTTCGGATCCCGACAATTTTCGAATGGTTCGAAGGACGAGTTCGGCTCCGAAATCGGCGAGCCGTCCCTCCAACTCGGCACAGGTTTCATGCGGTCCGATCGGAATCGGCGGACTCTGCGCAATGACGGGACCGGCGTCGACCTGCGTCGTCATCTGGATGATGCTGACGCCGCTGAACTCGTCGCCGTTCAGGATCGCCCAATGGACCGGGGCGGCGCCGCGATATTTGGGAAGCAGCGAACCGTGCAGGTTGATGCCGCCGATCCGTGGAGCCCGCAACAACGATTTCGGCAGAATCTTGCCGAAGTCGCAGACGAAAAGATGGTCCGGACGGGCCAAATAAAGAAAATCAAACAATTCCGAGGCGTGAATATTGTCCGTTTCGAAAACATGCAAACCGACTTCGTCCGCGAATTGACGAGCCGGCGTGAGGATCGGTTCGCCGGACTTCGTGAATTTCTGCGGCATCGTCACGAGCCCGGAAATCTCGAACTCACCGCTTTTCCAAAGTCGCCGCATCGACGGCACCGCGAAGCCGCCGGTCGCCATGAAAATGATCTGCGGTTTGCTCGAAGGATCGGACATTGTCAAACGAAAGAATGTTAGCTGCGTCGCCTGCGACGCGCGAAACCCTGTTCACGGAAATTGTACCGGGAGAAACGTCGCTGGCAAGGCTATCGAAATCGATGGCGACGCGGTATAATTTTCGGGTGGTTTGCATGAACACGAGTCTTTCGCGCGTCGGGGGCCGACGCGGCTAAAAACATCCCATGACTTTTTTTCTCGAAAACATTTGGATTTGGATCGGATTGGCGTCTATCGTCGGCGTTCTCGGATACATCACGTTCCTGAACGATCGACGTCTCCAGACGCTTGGCATCACGGTCGGCCTGACGGTCGCCGTGCTGGCGGTCGGGTTGTCGTTGTATTATTTCGTCGACACGGACCGCAAGTCGATCACTCGAATGCTCGAAGGCCTCGCCGCAACGATCGAAAGGAACGACCTCGACGGCGTGCTGGAGCATTACGTATCGCCTCGAGCGAAACGAACACGCAGCCTCGCCCAAGGCAACATGCGGCTCGTTCGCATAACGAGCGCCCGATTTCGGGACTTGAAAGTCGAGGTCAATCAACTGACGTCGCCGCCGACCGCTCAGGTTTCGTTCACGGCGACGCTTTTTTGGCTCGCTCAAAATCGGGCCGACTTTCCGACCGAACAGGCGATCCCCCAAATTGTCAAGTTCAACGTCGAATTGGAAAAGGGACCGAATAATTCCTGGCTCGTCACCGATCAATGCGAATTCACGCCGAACGCCATCGGACGGTAAGGGCGTGCGCGTAAATAAACTATCAAAAAGGAGCCCCGAGTGGAGGCGGTACTCCGCCGGAACTCGGGGGTGGAACCGGGCTTGATTTCGTACAATTTGAAATATTATTTTCGCGCAAGCCCTAATTTCATGGTTTTAGCCGTTGAAGACCGGGATCACTGGTCCCCGCTCCGGGGAACGGCTCTTTGGTTGAATTCGAGGCCGTTGCCAAGAATCGAATCTGTGGTACAAAGGGAACCTGATTCTTTCGGCCCTTGCGCCGATCCTTTTGGGGACCTATGGGCCGGAGTAAAATCGAGACAAATTGGTGGACGCGTCCCTGCGGCGGCGTCGAGGTGCTGCGGCAAGCGGTTCCGTTGATCATTTCGACGGGATCCATCTCGCTCATGAACTTCACGGACCGGATGTTCCTCATGTGGTGGGACTCCAACGCGATGACGGCCTCGATGCAGGCCGGCATGCTCTTTTGGACGCTCGTCGCGGTTCCCAGCGCCATTGCGATGTTCGCGACGACCTTCGTCGCCCAGTATTACGGCAGCGGCAATCCGAAACGGATCGGACCGGTCGTCTGGCAGGGAATCTGGTTCGGTTTGGCCGTGATGCCGATTCTCTTGCTGCTCGGATCGTTGCTTTCACGGTCTTTTCAACTGTTCGGCCACGCGCCGGCCCTGCTTGCCTACGAAGATCAGTTTTTGCGCATCATGCTTTGGGCGACCGGCGCAACGGTCGCCAGCGAGGCGGCGGCGTCGTTTTTCCGAGGTCGCGGCAAGATGCAGGTCGAAATGTACGTCAACGTTTTCTGCGTGCTGCTGAACATCGGACTCGATTACTGTTGGATTTTCGGACATTGCGGCTTTCCCGCTTGGGGCTTGGCCGGCGCGGCGATCGCGACGGTTCTCTCCCAATGGGCGAGATTTTTCATCTACATCGGCTTGATGTTCTTGGCCGACGACGGAAATCTGAACGTTCGCGGCGGCATGAAATTCGACTGGGGGCTGCTCAAACGGCTGCTCTATTTCGGAATTCCGAGCGGGTCGTACACCTTGGTCGACACGTTGAGTTTCACGCTGTTCATTATGATCATCGGCGGACTCGGCGAGCTGGCGGCCGGAGCGACGACGATCGCGTTCACGCTGAACACGTTTTCGTTCCTGCCGTTGGTCGGCATCGGCATCGTCGTCACGTCGATGGTCGGCAACCGGCTCGGCGACAACCGGCCCGATCTGGCGCGGCGGGCAACGAACACGGCGGCGATCATTGGATTGACCTACACCGCGTTTTTCGGCGTCCTCTTTCTGGCGATTCCGAACCTGCTCCTCGACGGTTTCGCGATGTTCGCCCAACAGGAAAATTTCGGAGAAATTCGCGAGATGACCGTCGTCCTGTTACGGTTCGTCGCCCTGTACCTGTTTTTCGACAGTTGCACGATTGTTTTCGCTTCGGCCCTCCGTGGTGCCGGCGACACGATCTACGTGATGAAAGTCACGCTGGCGATGTCGCCGCTGCTGCCGTTCGCCTGTTGGCTCGGCATCCGTTTCGGCGGTTACGGCGTCTATTGGTGCTGGGCGATGCTTTCCGCTTGGGTTTGCATCTTCAGCGTGTTTTTCACGCTCCGCTTCTTCGGCGGAAAATGGGAGAAAATGCGCGTCATCGAAACGGAACTCCAAAAACACGACGCATCCTGATTCTCCCATTTAGCCGGTACTTCGGCGTCTTGGGGTGATTCATTCGGAAAGCGCCGGAGTACCGGCTAAATGGGAGACACGAAGAGCGGTTTTCGGGTTTTCTCTTCCAACAGCGCGACGGCGGTCGCCTGAAGGGCCGCGAACCAGACCCAGTTGTATCGGAACGCGTTGTGTCCGGCGAAACCGAAATAGAGCAACACGAGGATCCCGGTAAAAGTCATCAAGGAGACACGGAAGCAGTACAAGCCCTCTTTGGCGCGACCTTGCCTTTCCAGCGTTTTATAGAGGCTGTACGCCTCGAAATGATTGAGGAAAAAGCAGACGACCAACCATGAATAGGCTACGGCTCCGAGGGTTCCGAGTTCGCCGATCACCTGACCGTAAAGTTGATGGGAGAGAAATCCTTCACCGGTCGCGACGCCGTGCATATCGGGACCGACGCCGGTGATCGGCGACTTTTCCCAGTTTTTCAGGCCGTCCCAAAATCCTTTCGAGCGGCCCTGAGCCGAAGCCGTCGCGCTTTCGTTGATCGTCGGATCGATCATCGACATGTATCGTTCCTTCAAATTATCGGAAAGCGTCGCCCAAACGACGACCGCCGCCAGGCAGATGACCGGAATGTAAATCAAACGCCGTTTCGAAATCAAGGCGGCCCCCGCCAAGAGGACTCCCAGGCCAAGAAACGACGAACGGGAGCCCGTCAATTGGATACAGCGGACACTCAGCAGAAAATAGGCGATGATGAACAGATACTGCCATCGTTTCTTCGCGATCACGAAAAAGGGCAACAACAGCGGAACATGGACGACCAGCGACGCTCCGAACGCGTTCGGATTGTTCATCGTCAAGTCGATGCCGACCATTCGCACGGTTCCCATGGCGTAGACATATCGCCCGTTAAACTGGAATTCGTAGTACGAATGCAACATGTAAAGGAAAAAACAGACGAGGAATCCCGTGACGATGATTTTCAAGTCGTGTTCCGATTTCACGACGGTCATCACCAACAGGTAGAAGGCGAGGAGCTTGAGCCAGTTCTGCATCGTCTCGCTGTCGAAGATGTTCGTGTACGGACTCAACAGGGTCGACAGGAAGATCGCGACCGCCATCATGATGATTGCCGCATTGATTCGATTGGCCGTGAACTGTTTGTCACCGGCCGTAAGCCAAGCCGTCAACGTCAGGATCATATAGACCCGCTCGACCCGAAGCGTCGCCATCCACGGCCATATTTCGAAGGGCCGATGAAGGAAGAGCCACATGTATCCGACGATGACCCAAATCATGAAACGTCACACCAAAAACCGTTTGAGGGAAAGCTTTCGGAAGAGTATAGATTATGATCAGCGACTGTCAACGACGAAAATCGACTTTTCGGCCTAGGAGAGTTAGGATGACGGCGTTGGCGGCGGTCAATCCGAATATACCGGTCAGTGTCGGCAGGCTGCCGAGGGAAACGCGTTTTCGCCCCCGGCGAAGTTCGTCCTGTTCCGTGTGTTCCGGGGCCAGCAGGGCCGTTTGACGGAACTCCTCGACCGGCTCCGTCGAGTAGACGCAGGGCAACGACGGCACGACGCCGCGTTTCCGCAGCTTTTTCCGGATCATCGCCGCCAGCGGACAATGGGTGATTTCGTCCAGTCGTCCGACGCGGATTCGGGTTGGATCCGTTCGCAGGGCGGCTCCCATGCTGGAAATCGCCGATTGATTGCGAACGCTCAGTTCGTGGAGCAGTTCGACCTTCGGATTCAGCGAGTCGATCGCGTCGACGACGAAATCCGGTTCGCCGTCGAGAACTTCCGCCAAGGTTTCTCGATGAACGAAGGTTTCCAATGCTTCGACCCGGCAGTTCGGATTGATTTGACGAACCCGTTCCGCCGCGACCTCGCTCTTGGAACGGCCGACCGTGTTCCAAAGAGCGAAAAGCTGCCGATTGATATTGCTCGGCGACACGTTGTCGTGATCGATTAACCGAAGACGTCCGATTCCGGCCCGAGCCAAGGCTTCGACGGCGTAGCTACCGACCGCTCCGAGACCAACGACGACGACAAAGGAACGTTGAAGCGTCGCCAGACCGTCGGAGCCGACGAGCAACTCGATTCGCTGAAATTGAGACATTGTCATGGTTCGAAAATATTATTTAGCCGGTACTCCGGCGCCCGACGCCAATATACCGAGAAAAGTCGGAACTCCCATCCCCCATGTTTTCGCCCCCCTCGAAAAACGACACCTTTTCGGTATATTGTTTCTTAGCCGCGTCGCCCGCGACGCGCGGACCTTGGAATCGATACAGCTTCAGCGCGTCGCGGGCGACGCGGCTAAAACAACCACGAATCACGTCCATGGAACGATATCCGCATTTGAAGGCGTCCGATCCGGAAATTTACGACTTGATCCAAAAACAGACCGCGTTCGAGTCCAGCACCCTGAAAATGATCGCGTCCGAGAGCTTCGCCTCGTTCGGCGTTCTCGAAGCCTGCGGTTCCACGCTGACGAACAAATACGCCGAAGGTTATCCGGGAGCCCGCTATTACGAGGGCAACGAATTCGTCGACCAGGTTGAAAACCTCGCCATTGAACGGGCGAAAAAACTGTTCGGAGCGGAACACGTCAACGTGCAGCCGTACAGCGGTTCCCCGGCGAACTGCGCCGTCTACCGGGCGTTGACCAAAGTCGGCGACAAAATCATGGGGATGCCGGTTCCCAGCGGCGGACACCTGACCCACGGCTGGAAGGTCAACTTCTCCGGAATGGATTACGTCCAGATTCCGTACGGTCCGAGCCCGGAAACCGGCAAGTTCGACATGGACCAGATTCGGGACACCGCGAAAAAAGAACGCCCCCGAATGATCTGGGTCGGCGCGACGGCGTATCCGCACAAAATCGAGTACAAGGACTTTAAACAGATCGCCGACGAAATCGACGCTTATCTCGTTGCGGACATTGCCCATATCAACGCCTTGATCGTCGCCGGGGTGCATCCGGATCCGGTGCCGTACTGCGACATCGTCAGCAGCACGAGTCATAAAATGCTGCGGGGACCCCGAGCCGGATTCCTCCTCTCGAAAAAGGCGGATCGGTTCAAGGAAAAATACTATCCGGAAAGCAAATTCGACTTGGCGGGCCGCGTCGATCGAGCCGTGTTCCCCGGTTTGCAGGGCGGACCGCATCTTCACATCATCGCCGGAATGGCCGTTGCGTTCAAGGAAGCGCTCACGCCGGAATTCAAAGCGTATGGAGCCCAAGTCGCGAAAAACGCCAAGGCTCTTGCCAATTCGTTGCTCGCCAAGGGACACGCGTTGGCCGGCGGCGGGACCGACACGCATCTGTTGATCATCGACTTCCGCAAGGAAGAGTTCACCGGAAAGGAAGCGTCCGCCGCGCTGGCGAAGTCCGGAATCATCGGCAACTTCAACATGGTTCCCGGCGACCCGCGAAGTCCCTTCGTAACCAGCGGCGTCCGCCTCGGAACACCCGCCCTGACCAGCATGGGCATGAAAGAGTCCGAAATGGAGCTCGTCGCCGGTTGGATCGACCGTGTTTGCAAGAACATCAAAAACATCGACGCCGAGGCTCCGAAAATCCGTATGGAAATCGCCGAGCTCTGCGCGAAGTTCCGGATTCCCGGAATCACGGAGTAGAAAGAGTGAAAGGGTGAGAGGGTGAGAGGGTGACGCAAGCGATCGTTTACGTTTCTTTCCCAACTTTTCACCCTCTCACCTTTTCACCCTCTCACCCCTCACCTCCACCATGTCCGAAACGGCAATCAGGCAGACGATTCGTTCGACCGAGGAAGCGCTCAAGGACTCTTCAGCGGTCGCGGAGCCGACGGAATACGAACGGGTCCAAAAGATCGATTTGAAGAATCCGGTCCTTGCGGGAATCTATTCCTGGTTGATTCCTGGCTGGGGACATCTTTATCAGGGCCGAACGGCCAAGGGAATCCTGTTTTTTCTCTGTGTTGTTCCAACGTTTTTGGTCGGTTGCTATTTCGGCAGCGATTCGCAGGTCGGTGTTGCCCGGAATGTTTACTATTCCTGGCGGTTCCAGAATCGGCGGATCGAATTTCTCGCGCAAGCCTGTCTCGGCATGGCGGCGATTCCGGCGGGGATCCAGGCGATGCGAGTCAACGCCGGTCAACCGCCGCTGTTCGGCAGCTTCATGGCGCCGCCGCAGCTCGAAGCGTTCGATCGAACCGGCGTGCCGCCAACGCAGACGGAGATCGTCACCCGACTGCATTTCTACTACGATTTCGGCACGATCCTGACCGTGATCGCCGGATTGATGAACCTGCTCGTGATCTTCGACGCCGCCGACGGGCCGGTCGTCTATCGAAAAGAAGAGGAACCGGAAGAAGACTCCGAAACGTGATTGTTCGTTCTCCTATTTAGCCGGTACTCCGGCGCCCCGACGCCGGAGTACCGGCTAAATGAAAAGCATCGCCGAACCCTCACCTTCCTTTATGCGTATGATCTGGTAGACTGACATTCGGTTTTTTGAAAAAAGTTAAAATTTAGTGGGCGGTAGCCGGCCAGCGGAAGTCAGACCCTATGAATCCGAAGGCTATTCAAGAAAAAGCCTGCCCGGCACGGGATGAGATGATCGGTAATCGTCGCGACGTTTTCAAACTTGTTCTCCCGACCTTGGAGTCGCCCCGGGAGTTGGAGCGACTTTCGCCGATCGAATTGAAGAATCTCGCGGCCGAAATCCGGGAAGAGATTTGTCGCCTTTACGATTATCGGTCCGTCCATTTCGCGTCGAATCTCGGCGTCGTGGAACTCTGCATCGCTTTGCACGCGACCTTCGATTTTACGTGGGATCGACTGATTTGGGACACCGGACACCAAGTCTATCCGCATAAGTTGCTCACGGGCCGATTCAATCGTTTTCATACGATCCGAACCAAGGGCGGTTTGATGGGCTTTCCGAATCCGGAGGAAAGCGAGTTCGACCTCATGATGACCGGACACGCCGGTTGCAGCGTCGGAACAGCCGTCGGATTGGTCTGCGGCGACGAACTGATCGCCGGACCGAACAAACGACACAGCATCGCGGTGATCGGCGACGGCGCGTCGACCAGCGGCGTCGTGTTCGAGGCGATGAATCATGTCGGCGGACTGAAAAAAAATATCACGGTCATCCTGAACGACAACAAGATGTCGATCTGCCCCCGGGTCGGCGGCATGGCGTCGCATCTCGATCGGTTCCGATTGCATCCGTTCTATCATCGGTTCAAGCAGAAGCTGCATTGGCTCGTCGATCGCCTCCCGTTTTTCGGGGCCTCGATGGATTCTTTTCTCGGTCGCTTCAAGAGCGCCGTCAAAGCGGGGCTGCTCGGTGGAATGTTTTTCGAAGAGCTCGGATTCCGGTACATCGGACCGATCGACGGACACAACATCCCGCGATTGCAGCGTTTTCTTCGCATGGCCCGGCAATACGAGGAACCGGTGCTGCTCCATATTCTCACGGAGAAAGGACGCGGTTTCCGACCGGCGGAAGAGAATCCCACGGCGTATCATGCTCCGTCGCCGGGAAACTGGCTCCGGGAAGAGGGCGACGCCGCGCCGGAACAGAAAAAGAATAACGGCGACTCGCCGAAGTCGTTCACCGAACACGTTCGCAACACGATCGGCCGCCTGATGGAGGAAAACGATCGAATCTGTGTGATTACGGCCGCGATGTGCCAGGGAAACATGCTCGAACCGATTCGGGAAAAATTTCCGCAGCGGTTTTTCGACGTCGGAATCTGCGAATCGCACGCCGTCGTTTTCGCCGCCGGACTCGCCAAGGCCGGAATGCTTCCGATCGTCGATATTTACAGCACGTTTTTACAACGAAGCTACGATCAACTTTTTCAAGAGGTTTCGCTCCAGAATCTGCCGATTGTTTTCGCGGTCGACCGCGCCGGTTTGGCCGGACCGGACGGACCGACGCACCACGGTGTTTTCGATCTTGCGTATTTGAGGCCGTTTCCAAATATCGCCGTTCTGGCTCCGGCCGACGCGTTCGACGTGGAACCGATGTTCCGTTTCGCCGTCGAGTCGGGCGGTCCAGTCGCGATTCGTTATCCCAAAGCGACGGCGTCGAACGAACCGAGAACCGTGGAGCGGTTGGAGCTCGGCAAGTCGGAAGTTTTGCGGCAGGGCCGCGACGGAATGGTCGCCGTTTGCGGCGGCTTCCTCGACCTCGCCAACGAAGCGGCGAAAAAACTGGGAACGAATCTCGACGGTTTGGGCCGTGTCGATCTTGGCGTAATCAACGCCCGATTCGTCAAGCCGCTCGACACGAAGACGATTCTCCAGCCGCTCCGGGAGGGAAAGTTCCTGATCACGTTGGAAGAGGGGATGCTCGCCGGCGGATTCGGCAGCGCGGTCCTCGAAGCGGCTTGCGACGAAAACCTCGACACGCGAAAGCTGCGCCGCATCGGAATTCCGGACCGATACGTCGAACACGGCGAACGAGCCGAACTGCTCGACGACCTCGGAATCAACGTCGCCGAACTCGTCAAAACCTGTCGAAAGATCCAAGGATTTTGAGTCTTCCCGACCTTTCGCGCGTCGCTGGGCGACGCGGCTAACGTCGAGATTATCAACCGTCCGCGAAATGAAACGTTGGTTTTCCTTACCGATTCGGACCAAGCTCGGAATCATCTCCGCGGCGCTGCTTGGCGTCGCGGTGATTTCGATCATTCTGCATTTCGCGGATCCGATGCACACGAAACCGGTGTACGGAATCATCAAATGGGCGCCGATCCTCTTTCTATTCTGGATCGCCTGGCCGGATCTGGAACGGATTCCCCGATGGGTCTACTACGTGTCGATTCCGATCATCGTTCTCTGTGCGTTGAGACCGGTTCTGCTCTATCTCGTTATCCCGGTCGGACTCGTCGCGCTGTTCGTCATGCCGAAAAAGTAACTGATCGAAAAAATCGAGCGTCATCCCCGCGAAGGCGGGGACCTAGACGAAAGATTTCATTCACCGTTTGCATCCGTCATTAACGAGTAAAAACGCCGTCAATAACGTGTGCAAAAACATATTGAAGTCTGTTCTCTAGCCCGGAAATTTCACCCGGCCATTGGTACACAAAGAAGGTCGTCGTGATAAAATGTTGTTATCACACAAGTTGCAATGGAATTGCAACACATTTTATCGACGAACGACCGAACACAGTGTACCATGAAAAAAGCCGA
>JAVBQW010000022.1:0-12177 GCA_031548665.1 Thermoguttaceae bacterium | reverse complement strand
CGGTGTCGGTTTTGCGTCTTTTACCGGATTCGGAGCCGATTCTTCGAGCCCGAACCGAACAAATCCAGTGGAATCCCGCCTCCGTCCTCAAACTCCTCGGGTTCTAAATTCCGACTTTGCAATCCTCGTGGCGGAAGCGGCAGGAACGATGAAACGTCGCGGGAGCGTTTGCTGATAGAAGGCGGGAAAGAAAGTATACCGAAAACGGCGATACTGTAAACGGCGAGAAATTACCTTTTTCGTTTTCGACCGAAAAGAGCCCCAAGTGGAGCGGTACTCCGCGTAACTTGGGGGTTGAAGCGGGGAAAACGTGCAGTTCGTCCCCGTTTGCAGTATAGTACGAAGTTAACGAATTGATATTCGTGGAAACGGAAAAGATATCGTCATCCCCGCGAAGGCGGGGACCCAGAGAACAGATTTTAATGGGCTTTTGCACACGTTATTGACGGATGCAAACGATCAATCACGTTTTCCGACTAGGTCCCCGCCTTCGCGGGGATGACGGACATTGATCCGTTCACATGAACATTTTTTCTTAACTTTGTACTAGATTTAGAACGTCGTGGTCGGATACACGGCGCTCGGATAATTCGGGTTCAGTCCATTGAAGGAATCGTCGGAAGCCGTTGTCGCGGTTCCAGTCCAGCCGACCTGCTCAATCGGCTTCGGCGGCGTAACGATCGGCGTCTTTTCCTCAAGTTGCGGGGGAGCCTGAGCGAGCCGCCGTGTCAGGTGATCGTTCAGTGTAATCGTCGAAACGTTCCTCACGGCTTCCGGTTTCAACGACGCTTTGGACTGTGCCGGGTTTTGAAAGGACGCCTGTTCGATTTTTCCCGACGTTTTATCCGGCGACGTCGGTTGTTGCGCAAGCATGTCCTTGATCGGCTCCTCGCTGCGGGAACCCTTCAGCATCACGTTGACCGGCGGCGAGAGGACCAGCGTTCCCTCCAACGAATCGTCGAATCGGGCCAAAATACAGAGCGGTTTCTCCACGCCGTCGATCGCGTCGAACGGCAGGAAAAAATCGTAACCGTGACCGAGCGGCTTCTTGAACGAATAATGCTTGTCCAAGGTTTCCGGCTTGAACTGAAAGACTTTCAACGGTTTCGCGTGGGCCGGATCCTTTTGATCGCCGTCGAACACGAACACCGTCATGGAACCGTCGACCTTGACCGACTGCTTTTTCTTGGCGTCGGTGTAAAAATGAACCCGGCCGGCGACGCCGCGAATCGGCTTGCCGCCGGGAACCGTTTGCGCGTAGGTGTTCCAGACGTCGACCATTTTTGTCGGCGACTTCGCCGAGTTTTTCGACAAGGGATTCTTCGCCTGCATCCGCTTCACGGAGTTCGATTGGCAACCGAACGACAACAGGCAAACGACGATTAATGAAAAGATAAGGCGAGTCATGATTTGAGTGAACAGTGAACAGTGAACAGTAAACAGTGATCGCAAAATATTCACTTTGCTCGATCATTGCACACTATTCACTGTTCACTGTTCGTTGTTCACTGTTTGGGGAGTGTCGGTACGGGAACCTTGGGCGTCGACGGCGGTTCGGGCAGCGGCGGCGCGAAAGTCGGCGTTTGTTTTTGCGGCGTCTTTTCGATCGGTTGGAGACCGTCCATGTCGATCGCTTCCGGATTCTCGACGAGGACGTCGCCCATGTACGGCGTTTCGCCGACGACGTTATAGGCTCCAATATCGCCGTGCAATCGGGCGACGCCGGACAAACACCAACTCATCCGGGCCGCTTCGATGCGTTTGACCTCTTCCATGTCGCCGGCGCTGCGAATAATTCGAGGCGTCATGATGATCAACAATTCCGAACGTTTACAGCGGTTGAAATTGTATTGAAACAATTTGCCGACCAGCGGAATGTCTCCGAGAAACGGAACCTTGCGATTGATTTCCTGATTTTCCTTCGAGATCAGGCCGCCGAGGACGACGGTTTCGTTGTCCGATGCGCTGATCATCGTCATCGCCATGATGGTACTGATCTTCGGCGAACGAACTTCCTTGCCGTCGGAATAACCGACCGGAATACCGTCGGTCGTGGTTCCGACCTTCGATTTTTCGGCGGCGACCAACAAGACGATCTTTCCTTCGGGACTGATGCTCGGCGTGACCATCAGCATCAACCCGACCTTCTCGTCCTTGACGTTCATGCTCTCGCTGTATGAGGTGTTCGTGGTTCCCTGGACTCGCGGGACTTTTTCGCCGACGTGGATGAACGCCTTCTGGTTGTTCATCGCGGTGATTTGCGGACGGCTCAAAATTTCGAGGCGGTTCGTTTCCTGTAACGCACGAATCATGATGCTGACCGCGTCGCTGTTCGCCGAAAAGACCATGCCGCCGAACCCGGATTCCGCGCCGACCCGTCCCGTCGCGAAATTCGTCAAGAGCTGCGAACCGACCGTTCCGACGTCTTGCGCCGACCCCGTGTTGTATCCGTTGCCCAACGAACTCTCCGGATTGTTATTGAACAACCAGCCCGGATTGGCGGTTCCGTTGATAATGATCGGTTCCTCAAGCACGGTCGTCACGCCGTTTTCCGTTCGGGTGACTTTTCTCGTTCCCTGCGTCACGCTGTTGAACGTGCTGCGGTTGAACAACAAGGAATCCTGGATGCCGAATTCGGCGCCGAGTTCGTCGGTGTTTTGAAGCGTGACTTCGCCGATGAGGACCTGAATAACGACCTGCGGCGGCGACTTGTCGATCTCTTCGATCAGTTTGAGGATTTCGTCGTAATATCTCGGCGTCGCGCTGACGATCAACGAATTGGAGACCGCTTCCGGAACGATAATCACTTCGCTCTCGATTTGTTGGAACGGACTGACGACGCCGGGGGCCGACTGTTGAATGAGTCGTTTGCTGCGAACATATTCGTTGACGGCCAGCGCGACGGACTCCGCCTTCATGCTCTTGAGGGCGTAAACGGTTTCCTTGCGGGTCTGCTGGTCTTCGCGGTCCAAACTGTACAGCAAAGCCTCGACGATTTTCAGATCGTTCGGCGCTCCGGCGGCCAAAATACTATTCGTCCGGGTATCGACGGCAAAACGGACCGGAACCAAAGCGTCTTCGTCTTTCGCTCCGGGAAGCTGCGGTCCGACCTGTCCTTCGAGTTGCGACGGAATCAACGACTGTAAGGTCTTGATCATCGAGCCAGCGTCGCCGTAGTAAATCTGGAAGACCTTGATTTCCGCGGTCGCCGCCGGCGTGTCGAGCATTTTGATCATCTCTTCGAGCAACGGCATGCAGAGTTCCGGCGCCGTGACGATAATCGTGTTCGTTCGAACGTCCCTCGAAATACGGACGTCGGCCATGATCCCGGACTTGATGAGCCGCTCGCCCTTTTCGTCGATGATCGGAAGTTCCAACGACGGCAGCTTTCGATCCGAGGTTCCGCCGGTCGCGGGAGTGATCGCGTCGGTCAGGACCTGCGCGAGATCGGTCGCCAGCGTGTGATTCAGCTTGAATTTTTTGACCTGCAACTTCGGTCCGCCGTCGTGAACGTCGAGTTTGGCGACGATTTCCTTGATTTCCTTCATGTCGTTCGGACCAGCCTGAACGATCAGCGAATTCGTTCGAACGTCGACGTAAAGTTGGACCCGGGGAGCGAATCCGTTGCCGCGTCCCATCGTCAGCGGCGGAAAGGTTCCCCGCAACATCGTTTGCATGTACTGCGCGGAAGCATACGTCAACCGGATCACCTCCAGCGTATTATTCTCCGCCGTAACGGGTCTGTCGAGCGTTTCGATCAAATCCTTCATCGCCTGCAGCGAATGTCCCCAACCGACGAGCAACATCGCGTTGGGCCGGATCAACGGCATGATCTTGACGATTCCTTGTTTCGTGCGGAACAGGTCGAGATAAACCTCCGCGATCACCCAGTTCAGCGAAATGCAATCGACGCTCTTCAGGTAAAAAACCTCGATTTTCGGTTCCGCCGTTTTACTCAATTCTTCGATTTGCCGGATCATGTCGACGAACTTCGCGACCTCGGCTCCCGTTGCGTCGATGATCACGACGTCGAGATCGTCGAGGACCTGGTATCGGAAATCGGGAACGACTTCCATTCCGGGACCCATCGCTCCTGTTTGACTCGGATCGAGGCCCGGATCAAGGGCCGCTCCGCCCCCCGTGTCGAGGGCTCCGCCTTCGAATTGGTATCCGACGAGCTGGATCACCGGATTTCGCTTCGGATTCAAGAGCTTCGCCGTTTTCGCCCGCCCCGAATCGAGTCGATGCGGCGGCGTGAGTTGTTCCGAGCGTTCCAAGCGTCCGAGATCCGGGTCGGCGTTTCCTTGGAAGTCCGGACGATGCTGTTCCAATCGCCGCGGCGTTCCCGAAGGCTCCGACGTCGGCGACGTCTTGCGGTTGATCTCCAGCATTTTTCGAACGGCGTTCGGTTCGACGTTTTGAATCGACACGAAACGGCGTTCCCGGCCCTGCTGCGGTTCCGGTTGGTCGATCGCTTGAACCAATTTGACGACCTGATCGCAAAGAGAACGTTCCCCGATGATCAGGAGGCGTCCCGATTGACGGTCGAATTCCAACGTGCAATGCCGCGTGCCGCCTTCCCGTCCCGCCGATAACAGAAATCGGCCCGGCGACATCTCGTTCAGTCGGCGAACGAGCAAGGCGCAAAGCGTCTGCTCCAGACGGTGAAACGGAATATTGGTCGGCGTGTAGGAGTCCCGGGCCTGATCGGCTGACAAAGGATGCTTCGCTCCCGGAAGCTGTTCCGCTTGCGTTTTAGCTGCGAAGCGCGGTTGAGAGTTAGTATTCCCCTGGACAAGATACGGCAGCGGAATGTTCGGCGGCGAAACATTCGGAGCGAGCGAATTCGGAGGGAGAGCATTTGTCGGAACACCGTTCGTCGGAGGGAGGTTCGCCGGAGCAACGTTCGTCGGGACAACGTTCGGAGCAACGAGACTCGGCAGCGGTTGAACGACGGTTCGAGCCGGCGAGACCGCTCCGAACTGGACGTTGGGCGCCGTAGGAAGCGGCGCCGGCGTCTGGAATTGCGGATGATTCAACGCCGGAGCCGCCGGAGGAATCGCGATCGGCGGTTGCAGCAGCACGGACGTCGCCGGTTCCGCTTGACGGTCAACTTGCGTTTTAGCCGCCTGTATTTTTGCAATAGCGCGCGGATCGGAAACATTATGTTCCTGCGAAAGCCTTGGCGTGGGCGGAGGAAGAACGGGATTCGGAATCGGCGTGCGCGGCGGAACTTTTGTCTGAGCGGCCGGAGGGCCGGGAGGACTGGGAGAACCGGTTGGGGGGGCGACCGAAGGACCGGTCGGAAACGGCGGCCGCTTGGTCGGATCGTTGAGTCGAACAAGTCCGGCGTTTTCTTCTTTGGGAAGGAGTTCGGCGCAATCCTGGAGCAGACCGGGAATCTGCGACAACGTTTGTTCGGACGCCAAAATACAGAGTCGGAACGTTCCGGATTCGTTTTCCGGACGAATGGAAAGCGTCGACGACGCTTCGGCTCCCAAACGGGCGCGGAGCTTCTCTTCGACGACTTGGACGTCGGCGGTTCGGATTCGGTAGACGCAGGGCTCCGCTTGCGCCGAAAGTCGCGGCGTCAAAAAGAGGAGTACGGCGGCGAAAATACCGAGGGTCGTCAGGCGCTGTTTCATGGGATCACGAATCGTTTCGACTCCAGTTCGAAATACAGGTATCCCGAAGAGTAGTGATTTCGGCGAAGTGATACAAGACCAAAAAACTCGACTTACTCGAAAACGTCGCGCCCCAGACCGGGACCACAGGTCCCGGCTCTCGGCTCTTGATGTCAAGCCATCGAATACTTGAACAATCATCCGTCGGTGGGTAAACTCATCGGTTGCGAGACTCTGCGAAACGGTTCGATGGGGCTCGACGGGATCTTTTGCTCGAAACATCATGGAAATCTCCGCAACCGGCGCCGTTTTAGGACTTTTCGTTGCCATCGTTCTGATCGTTTGCCGATTGACTCCGGCGTACTGCCTGATTTTCGGCGCCTTGCTTGGTGGTCTGCTGGGCGGCGACGGTTCCTTGACGGAACGCCTTCCCGCAACGGTCGGATTGATGATCACCGGGGCTCAAAGCATTACGCCGGCGACGCTCCGAATCGTCACGGCGGGGGTTTTGGCGGGCGTCTTGATCGAAAGCGGAGCGGCAGCATGTATTGCCGGGGCGATCATTCGGGTCCTCGGCGACCGTTTCGCCCTGTTTTCGCTGGTCTTGGCGACTATGCTGCTGACGATGGTCGGCGTCTTCATCGACATCGCGGTGATCACGGTTTCGCCGATCGCCCTGGCCGTTGCCAAACGGGTCGGTTTTTCAAGGAGTTGCGTGCTGCTGGCGATGATCGGCGGCGGAAAGTCGGGAAACATTATTTCGCCGAATCCGAACACGATCGCGGCGGCCGGCGAATTCAAAATCGATCTGTCCGCCCTGATGCTCACAAATCTGATTCCGGCGATCGTCGGACTGTTCTTTACGGTTTTTCTCGCCTCGCTGTTGATTCGACGCGGTGAAGCGGTCACGGAATCCGACGCCGCCGCCGACGCCGACCAACGGGAACTTCCCTCGTTTCTTCCCGCGATTGTCGGTCCGGTCGTTGCGATCGTTCTGTTGGCGTTGCGGCCGATTTGTGGAATCAAGGTCGATCCCTTGGTTGCGTTGCCGGTCGGCGGAATCGTCGGCTGTCTCTGCATGGGCAAAATCTCGCGTCTCTCCGAATACATGACCTTCGGGCTTGGAAAGATGTCCGGCGTCGCGATTCTCCTGCTCGGCTCCGGAACGCTGGGCGGAATCATCAGCGCCTCGGCGATCAAAACCGTGATGACGGACGCCATGAAAACCTGGAGTCTGCCGGATTTTCTGTTGGCGCCGATTTCCGGAATCGTGATGAGCGGCGCGACGGCGTCGACGACCATTGGAACGACCGTCGCCAGTCAGACGTTTTCCACGACGCTGCTCGAAATGGGGCTCGCTCCCTTGGCTGCCGCGGCGATGATCCATGCCGGAGCGACCGTGTTGGATCATTTGCCGCACGGTTCCTTTTTCCACGCAACGGCCGGCGGCGTCGGCATGAAAATCGGCGACCGACTCAAGCTGATTCCGTACGAAACGCTCGTCGGATTCGTCCTCGTGCTCGTTTCCACGCTGCTTCACGCCAGACATTGAGAAAACTTTTTTAACGCAAAAGTTTCAGAGCCCGACGCGTTAGCAAGGGAATGTGCTGAAAACAGAGAGTGTTTGCCGATTGGGGGCGACGAGCATCCCACCCCAACGGGGTGAAACAGAATAGCCGGGGGTGAGGCGTACTCGCCGTAACCCCCGGTCATGGAATAAGATGGAAAGCCGACCCCAACGGGGTCGAACAAGTCGCGTAAGCATGCCGCTGTTGCCCCCCGTTGGGGTTCGGATTTTTGTTTGAGACCCAAACCCGGGGGTTGCGCCGAGTACGGCTTACCCCCGGCTACCGTGTTGAACCCCGTTGGGGTTGAATTCGAAACTCCTGACCGCCCCTTTTTCGCAAACGCTCCCCTGAAAACACTCGCTGACGTCTGCCTCCCGATTGTTCCTGTTTTTTCGTCTACGGGTTCTTTTTCAACTGGGAGCGACGTTCCGCGTTTCGTGTTTGTAAAGCGGTGTCTCGAAAAAAAAGCTACCGAAGCGTCGAAGTTCCTATTCTTCCCGTCAACGACAGTCGACCTTGAATCTAGCGATGCCTGCGCCGGTTCGACCTCGAACCGATTGATGGATCAATGGGCGCAGCCGGGAGGCGAGGCGATCGACCAGCGTTTCTGTGCCGTTTCAAGGTCCGTCGTTCGAGGGGGAACATCATGTTTCGAATATTGTCCGTCGTCGTCTTCGCCATGCTGCCGTTTCTGGCGGCGAATCCTGTATTTTCGCAACATCCACGCGATTCGTTTTTCGATTGCGGCGAGTCGCTCTGCGATCCCTGTGAACGGTCGTCGAACATCTTCTGCGATCCCTGTGAACCGGTTCCGAGCTGCAAAAAAAGCTCGCTCTGGAATCAAGTTACGATTTACGGCTGGGTACAGGCCGGAATCACGGTCAACGACCACGGCAGCCGGAACCAATACTCGGATGCTCCGAACGCTCCGGCCAGCCGAAGTTTGGACGCTTTTTCCGGCAACTCGTATCTTCTGATGACGCGGCAGGCGAGCGACTTCAGCGTTAACCAAACCTGGATCGGTGCGACAAAGAAACTCGACACGAAGCACGGTTTCGACTGGGGCTTCACGATGGACACGGCCTTCGGAACCGACGCCCGATTCGGCCAATGCTTCGGCGACGAAACGTTCGATTACGATTGGGGGTCCGGCGATTATTATACGTCGATCGTTCAATTGTTCGCGGAGGTCGGTTATCGGAACCTGAAATTCCGCGTCGGAAAATTCGCCCCCAATATGACTCACGAAGCGCTGCCGGCCGTGGCGACGTTCTTCGACAGCCACGCTTACGCTTGTTACAACACGCCGCTCACGGTTTCCGGAGCGATCGCGGAGTACACGGTCGGCAATCGTTTGTCGTTCTCCGCCGGTTGGGTCGCCGGAAACATGACGAGTTTCACGAACCGGTTCGACGACAGCGGATTCCTCGGCAACATCAAGTTCCGTCCGACGGACCGGCTGTCGTTTTCGTACAACCTGTATTTCGGCCGGACCAACGGTTACGACAAGGTCGACGACGCTTATCGTTTCGGCAGGAATTACGACACCGCGACGCATGTCACGCAAACCTTGATTTGCACGCTGAATCTCGGCAAACGCTGGCTGTACATGATCGAAGGCGTATGGGGCAACAACAATTACGAACTCGGACGAAATGAAGAAGGAACGTATACGTACGGTATCAACCAGCATTTGATTTACACGATCAACAAGCAATGGGCGATCGGTCTCCGGGCGGAATGGTCGCACGGCAAGGGAACCTTGTTCGACCTGGCCCACCTGACCGGCGGCGAGGGTTGCGACCTGTACGAAATCACGTTCGGGGCGAACTGGACACCGAACGGTTGGTTTATCCTGCGACCGGAATTACGGTACGATTGGAGCAAATACGACAACGGTTTCAAACCTTTTGCCAACGCCACGCAGCCGAACCAGTTGACCGCCGGCGGTTCCATGATCGTGAAATTCTAGGACGACGTCAGCGAAACAGAGTTCGCGGTTCTCATTCGTTTCGCGACGCTCGGAGTTGTTCGTACCGCTTCCGTTCCTCGCCGACCAATTCGACGCCGAGGACGAGCGGTGGAACACTCGACAAGATTCTTGGCCGAACCAGACAAGCGAGGCACGGCATCACGATTTTCCGGCCGCAACGAGGACAGCGCTCGACCGGTCCGGTGCGAAGCTGAATTATCGTTTCCGGATTGTTCGTCGGCTTTTCCCTTCGGGTTCCGTTCGCAATCCGATTGACGACGGTCCGGGAAACTCCGGTCTGTACGGAAATACCGCGGCGACTGAGCAGGCCGGACGTCAACAATCGCTTGACTTCATCGACTTTATTTGGAGACAGCATGGGCGTTATCGAAGGTTAGTGTTTCGTGAATCGTGGTTTTCTCTCCGGAGTCGTTTCGAAAAGTCTCGACGGTTCGGCGAAGGTCGTCAAACGTTGCCCGGCCGTCGACCAGACGCTCGGCGCAGGCGACGACGGCCAACGCGTGGATGTTCAAGCCGAGAGCGTGCGAAAACCCCTCTTGGTAAGCGTCGTTCTTGCCGAGTTCGACGCAAACGTCGGCCGCTTCCTTTATTTTTCGAACGAATTCCGACAGGATCGGAGTCATTCGGTCTTCGATGCAATAGTTCATGGTTTCTTACCCTTCCACGCGTCGGAGGCCGACGCGGCTAACGATGATTTTATTCCGGGATTGCGTTGCGATAAGCGTTTCCGTGACGGCAGTCGTCCTTGATCGGGCAGCCGCGACAGCGTTCGATGTTCGTCGGCTCGAACCACCAGCCCTTGAAAAGGCAGGTCGGTCCGCTCGTTCCGTGACAAAAAATGCAATGGTCGTCGGACCACGATTTTTGGTATCCGCCGCAATCGGGACAGGTTTCGTTGCCGCATCCGCAAACGTAGATTGCGTGATCGTCCTCGATCAGCGGTTCGATCATTTCGTTACAGTTCACGCAGCGAATCGAAGGAAAGGGTTTCATGACGTTTTTCGTTCGAATGAATGGTGTTGCGGGTTCGCGTTTCAATGGACTCAAATTACCATGCCGCATGTTACGGTCCGTAACGTCTTTCGGCCGTCCGAAAAAATTATTTCGTAACATTCGGTAACGCCTTGACGATTTTGTATCCTTTCGACTTGACGGTTTCGATGTCGTACGGAAAACCCTTCGCTGACAATTCCTTTCTCGCCCGGCAGACGCAGGTTCGGATCGCGGCGTCGTCGGCGTCCTCGTCGAACTGGACGAACTCGCGGAATTCTTCCCGGGAGATGAACTTCGTCGGCGACTCCCACAGTTCGCGGACCAATCGACAGGTCGACGGAGAGAACGTCGAACGGCCGACGATCCAATCGATTTCGCCGTCGCCGGAAAAGCTCAATTCCTGCGGCGGCAATTCCGTACGGAGTGAAGCAAACAGGCTCGCGGACTCGACATCCAGAGCGGCCAAACGTTCCAATGCAGCGGCGATGATCCGTCGCTGTTCTTCGCGTTCGGCCTGGATGTCGAGCAATCGCGGGTTCATGGGGTTTCGGCCTGAAAGGCCAGTGCATAACAGCCCAGGGCAACGCCCTGGGATTTGAAATTCGAAAAATTGCATCGCCCTGAAAGGGCAGTGGAAACCGTTCAGCATTGCCCTTTCAGGGCGGACAACATTTAAGGGGATTCGCAAACCCTGGGCGTTGCCCTGGGCTGTTACGCACTGCCCCTCCGGGGCGTATGTCCTTCACGTTTCCACATTTCCGCGAGGGCGCACCCTCAGCGCAGAAGGACGAACAGGGAGAAATCTCCCTCCCCGGATGTCTTGGGAATTCAAGCCGCTTGACATCCGGGGCGGGGATGTATAATTAGAAACAGCTTGAGTTTCTTCAGGTTAGAGCGTCGTTCGCAGGGTTCCAAGCTGGCGAAACGACGCTCGATTTTTTTACGACAGGCCGCGAGCTGCGCGGCTAAAACGCAGGCGGGTCGCCGAACGTTTCGGGGAGCGGCGGGTTTTCTTCGGCCAGTTTGACGATCTGGACGATTCGCCGGTTGCTCTTGCGGCGTTGTTCGACGACGACGGTTCCTTCGGCGATCAGCGAGGCGACCGCTTCGCCGAGGCGACGCAGATCGAGTCGGGGTTGAGTCCAACGCAACAGGTTCTCGAACGTCGCCTCTTCACAAAAATACAGCGTGATCGCGACGTTCGTCTTGTCCCGTTGGCGGTCGCTTGAAGTCGACATGGAAAGCTCCTTGAACGAACGGAGCAAAGAAGCGGCAAGCGCGAAGGCCGAACCCGTTGATCTTTGCTCCCGACGTCTATTGCAAAAATCAAGGTTAGGTTCTCGGCCCTTGCCCGAGGCCACGCTGCCACGGCGTGAACATGCGATCAACCGTCGAAACGGCACGTCGGCGACGACTCTCGTCATCGCCTACGAACAGAATACTTTACCGGAAAACCCTTGTCAATCGGCAAAAAAGAATTGGACGCCTAGTAGGTCGTTTGACGAAAAATAAGGACTTACGACGAAAATCGACCACTAGACCTAGTACACGACTTGTTCGGTAAACATTATCAGGAAATCATTATGGATTTACGGTGATTTCGTAACTTCCAATCAAAACGGCGGTTCGGGAAATCGACCGGCAAAATCCCGGGTTTTTCCGGATTCCCGGCGCTGACGCCGTGCGGCGGTATGGTAAACTGGTAAAAAGTTAGCGAAAAAATGTTCGTCATCCCCGCGCAGGCGGGGACCTAGTCCAATAAATCTCAAATGGGGTTCATTATTTTTCACACGGAGGCACAAAGGCACGGAGAAGAGGAGAATGAGAGTTTCCTCCTCCGTGCCTCTGTGCCTCCGTGTGAAAAAACACACCAAATAAAACGGCAATAATGAATTGCATTTGAGAACTCGTGTACTAGACGAAAGATATTGTCGATCGTTTGCATCCGTGATTAACGTGTGCAAGAGCCTACTGAAATCTACTCTCTGGGTCCCCGCCT
>JAVBQW010000006.1:0-103622 GCA_031548665.1 Thermoguttaceae bacterium | reverse complement strand
CGGTGTCGGTTTTGCGTCTTTTACCGGATTCGGAGCCGATTCTTCGAGCCCGAACCGAACAAATCCAGTGGAATCCCGCCTCCGTCCTCAAACTCCTCGGGTTCTAAATTCCGACTTTGCAATCCTCGTGGCGGAAGCGGCGACGACGCAATCCTTGGGAATCGCGTCTTTTTTGACTGGCAATTTTCGAGATTTGGATTAGAATGGGAGGAAATATAAATTGAGACGAGTTCCGAACCGACGTTTTTCATGTTTAAGGCGATCTGTCCCCACTGCTCAAAAGAGTATGCTCTCGACGACTCACTCCTCGGCAAAACCGCAAGTTGCCGCGATTGTCGTAAGACGTTCATTCTGGAAAACACGACGGCGACCCATCTCGAAATCCGTCGATCATCCGACGCCGACAACGATTCCGGCTTCGACCTGAAACCACGGTCGTCTCAGTTTCGACAGCCCCCGGAAAAACAACGGATTCCCGATCCGGTGTTCGAAAAACGTTTTTCGAAAGAGTCCGGAATATGGAACATCGGCGACGTCGTCCTCGGAATCTACGAAGTCAAACCGATGGGGCCCGGGGTTCCGTTCGCGGAAGGCGGCGTCGGCGTCGTCCACCGGATCTATCACCGTGAATGGAACATCGATCTTGCCGTCAAGAGCCCGAAACCGCAAGTCTTCCGCACGGAAAGCGGCAAGCTCGGCTACGAAAAAGAAGCCCAAACCTGGATCGAACTCGGCCTCCATCCGAACATCGTGACGTGCTATCTGGTTCGTCGGATCGGCGACATTCCACGGCTCTTCTCCGAATTCGTTCCGGACGGCAGCCTCCGTGACTGGATCCGCGACGGTCGGCTTTACGAAGGCGGCGAGGAAGCGTCGCTGCTCCGGATTCTCAACGTCGCGACGCAGTTCGCTTGGGGGCTGGAACACGCCCATCGGCAGAAATTGCTGCATCTGGACGTCAAACCGGCGAACGTCATGATGTCCGGCCAAACCGCGAAAGTCACGGACTTCGGGCTTTCGCAGGGAATTTCGGAGCAGTTCGCGGATTCGACGGCTCTTGCTACGCCGACTCCTGCGACCGGCGGCATGACGCCCGGTTATTGTTCGCCGGAACAATACCTCGCCTTCAATCACGCCCAACGTCAGGAATTCGACAAGGTTCCGCCGATCACGTTTCAGTCGGATATCTGGTCTTGGGCCGTCAGCGTGCTGTCAATGTTTCACGGACGGCCTCCGTGTAAAAAAGGCGGCCAGACCGCTCGAAAAGTTTTCGAGGTGTTCCTCAAAAATCCGTCGGACGGTGGGCGCCCCGCCATGCCGACGCCGTTGGTCGACCTGCTCTTCCATTGCTTTGAAGAGGATGCAGAGAAACGGCCCGAGTCGATGGAGCAGGTTGCCGACAAAATGGTTGAGGTTTACCGCGAAGTCTCCGGCATGCCGTTTCCCCGAGTCCGACCGATCAGCGCAACCTGGACTCCGGAAAGTATTAACAATCGCGCAGCCTCGATGCTCGACTTGGGCAAACCGAACGAAGCGGCACAGTTGCTCAACCAAGCCGCTGCCCTCCAGCCTTGGCATCCCGAAGTTACGTACAATCAGACCCTCCTGACTTGGCGTTCCGGTCGGATGACCGATCTGGAAGCGGTCGAACGCCTCGAAACTTTGTGTAAAACCCGAGCGAACTCCGCCGTGTCGCAGTATTCGCTCGGTTTGCTGCAGCGGGAACGCGGCAACATCCAGTCGGCGATCGATTCGTTCGAGCAGGCGCTGTCCCTTGAACCTCGCGAGGACTTGAAAACGGCGTATCTCGCCGTCGAACCGATCGCCTCCAAGAGTTCGCGTTGCGTGGAAAAATTTTCCGTTGCCCCCGGAGCGGAAGACGACGTTTTCGTCGACGACAAGAACGAATTGATCCTCACCGTCAATGATTCGTCAACCTTGTCGCTTCGGGAAACGGCGACCGGTCGCCTCCGAATGACGTTCCAGCGTCCGAAAGACGATAAAGTCTCGCAACATCCGCATCGGTTGGGGCTCAGCGAGGATATTCTCTGGGAACTCGTTTGGGCTTCCGATGGAGCTTCGGTGATTTTGAGGCGTGTCGGCGCCGCGACGGCCGGTTCGGTGTTTCATCGGGTCGGCTGGACTCGGTTTTTCGGACGTTCAGCGGCGATGAAAGCCGGCGCGGCAAAAAAACCGATCGGCTCCGGCGACGGACCATGGATCGGCGTGATCACCGAGAGCGGCGTCGATCTTTTCAACAAGAAAACGAAAACAAAGGTCGGAGATCTCTTTGGACACGAAGGAACGATCACGGCGTTTTCGATGAGCAAGGACGGTCATTGGGCGCTGACCGGCGGATCGGACCGGACAATGCGACTCTGGGAGCTTCCGTCCTGTCGCTGCCTGCGAACCTTTACGTCGCTCGGCGGCGGCGTCGACGCCGTTTTTCTCGCCTCCAACGGTCGGTTCGCCTTGTCGTTGATCGCCGGCGGCTCGCTTCGACTTTGGGACATTTCGGCCCTCTGTGCCGGTTCGTCGACGTATCGGGCTCCGCTCCTGCTGTCCCTTGTCGCCAGCGCGGAACAAGTCACGAAACAACAGGTCGAGATGAACGAGCATTGCGAGGAGATCAAGAACTCGATCAACGCCGGAGACTACGCCGCAGCCCTGAAAACCGTGGAGCGAGCCGAAAAACTCGGTGGTTGGGAGGCGGCGCGACAATCCTTGGAATCCGACGGCGTCTGGGACGCCCTGTCCCGGCATTGCGTACGCGGCAAGTTGAACGACGCGCTCAGCGTTCATACTTTTCTCGGACATCAGGACGTCGTCTCGTCCGTCGTTCTTTCGTTGGACGGCAACCTCGCCGCTTCCACCGGCCGCGATCATTCGATCCGAATTTGGAACATCGACGAAAGAAAATGTGTCGGGGTCCTCGACGGACATTACGATTGGGTCCGTAGTCTGGCGATCACCTCCGACGCGAAATTCGTCGTTTCCGGTAGTTGGGATATGAGCGTCCGAATTTGGAATCTGGCGACCGGACAGACCGTTCGGAAATTCGATGAAAAGGTCAAGTCGTTGACGCAGATCGCCTTGAATCCGCAGGGCCGAACCGTTGCGATCGCCAACGGACAGGGAACCGTGATCCTTTGGGATGTTTTGGCAAACGACGTGGTCGGCCGATTTCTCGCCCACCAAGGCAGCGTCAACACGATTCGCTTTTCCCGGGACGGCCGCTTCTTCATCACGGGCGGCGACGACAACGTTGTGTCGGTCTGGAAGCTCGGCAGCGAAGAGCCGCTCCATACGATCAAGTCGCACAAAGCTCCCATCTCGCAGGCGATTCTTTCTCTCGACCGAAATCGTGTTCTCTTTGCCGATCGCGAAGGCCGAGTCGTTCTCTGGAATCTTGTCGACGATAAACAGGTGTTCAACGTTCAAGCTCATTTCGGGGACGTCACGGGGTTGAGCCTGTTCGGCGACGAAAGCGCTTTCCTCTCCGGCGCGAAGGACATGAAGCTTCGTGTCGAAGGAATTCAGGACCGCTCGCTCGGACGCCTGATCGAAGGACATTCCTCGCCGATTCTCGCCTTGGCAACAGATATTTCGGGACGTCGCGTGATTACCGGTTGCGACGACGCGACGGTCAACGTCTGGGAACTGCATTGGGACTACGAATTCCCCGGTTGGACGACCGCGACCTCCCATGCGGAAGCCGTGTTGAAAACCTTGCTCTCCCTCTACTCGCCGGACGCCGAAGGAGCGGAAACGCCGAAAATCGATGCCGTCATCTCGAAGCGAATCCTGCTCGAAATGGAATATCGCGGATTTGGAATGATCCTTCCGGAAGAACTCAAGCAGATGATCTCCAAACTGCTCGCCCATTGGCCGGGAGCATAGAAAAAAGATTCTTGCAGGCTCCGAATCCGTTCCCCCTCCGTACAAAATTTTTGCCGGTCATGCTATACTTCGAGAAGAGAACAATAATCATTTTCTTCCCTTTGTCTTATTAGCATCCAAGATCATGAGTTTTCTTCGTGAAGCGTCCGAGTTTCGGCGCCGGAGCGGCAGCATCTTTTCGGCTGACGCCCCTGCCGCCAAGCACCGAATCGTCCTTTTGCCGTTGATCGGAATCCTGGCGACGCTTGTTTTCCTGTCGTCGGGCTGCGAAGAATCTCCGAAATCGATTCGCAGCGACAAGGAGCCGTATCTTGAGCGACGCGCCAAGTTCGCGACCCGATTGACGAAAACCGGGCCCGCGCCGCAAGGTTGGGAAGAGGAAACGCCGCCCCAAGATGTTCGGGAAATCGTCTATCCGTCCGGTGAACTTTCCTTGCGCGGAGCCCTTTTCGTTCCAAGCGGCGAGGCGACCGACAAACGACCGGCGCTAGTCTTTTTTCACGGCGGTTTCGCCTTCGACTACGGCAGTCTGGAATACTGCCGCAGCTTCATGGACGCCGGTTTCGTCGTCCTGATGCCCTTTCTCCGCGCGGAAAACGGCGGTCCCGGACACTACGAACTGTTACTGGGAGAAGTCGACGACGCCGCCAACGCCATTCGTTGGTTGAGTCGCCAATCCTATGTCGATCCGAAGCGGATCTATACCTTCGGACACAGCGTCGGCGCCGGAATCTCCGCCATGCTTTCGCTGTTGGACGACCTTCCGATTCGGCACGGCGGCGGAGCCGGCGGACTCTATTCGAAAGATATTTTCAGCGGATGGGGCCGAGAAGGCATTTTGCCGTTCAATCTCAACAATCCCCGTGAACTCCAGATGCGGCTCTTGATGGGCAATGTTCGTTGGATGAAACGTTCGCATTACGCCTATATCGGCAAGGAAGACACCGCGTTCCTGCCTTCCGTGATCCGTCTGCATTACGAGTCGATGAACGAACATAAACGAGAAACGCTGATCATGAAACGCGTCCACGGCGATCACTTGACCTGCCTGCAGCCCGCTCTGGAGGATTATTTCAAAATGGTCCGCGAGAAACCGTGAAAAACGCCGGAGGACCGCCTCAATGGGAATTGAAATTCCAACGCGTTCTGCTAGACTGCTTTCCATGACGAAACCGCTCAAGAAACCCAAACGGGAAGATATTCCACACGGCGAAGTTCCGTGTACCTACTGTCCGGGCAAATGCTGCCGATACTTCGCGTTGCCGATCGACACGCCGGAGTCTCGCCGTGAATACGACTTCATGCGTTGGTTCCTGCTTCACGATCGGGCGACCGTCTTCGTCGACGAAGAGGCGTGGTACCTGCTCGTCTATTCGAAATGCAACCTTCTCGACGACGCGACGAACCGTTGCGGCATCTACGAGACACGACCGAAAATCTGCCGCGACTACAGTTCGACGAAATGCGAATACGAGGACCATTACGTGTACGACCGGTATTTCGAGCTTCCGGAACAGGTCGAGGAATACGCCGAAGCCGTTCTCGGCCCACGCAGCGGACAGGGGTTTCGAACGAAAAAAGTTTAACCGCGCCGCCGATCTCTTCGCCGCGTCGCCGCTGTCTTAGCCGCGTCGCCCGCGACGCGATGAAGGAGGATTTATGTTGACGACCAAAGAAACGATGAAGGAGATCATCGACGATCAACCGGACGATAGCTCGTTCGAAGAGATTCTCCGTGAACTCCTGCTTGCTCGAATGATTCGTCGCGGTCTGGACGATGCCGACCATGGTCGAACGATCACCGACGACGAAATGAAAGAAAGAATCGAACGATGGCGACGACGATAGTCTGGACGGACGAAGCCTTACGTTGTCTGGAGAATATTCACGATTATATCAAAGCGGACCGGCCGGTCGCCGCGGATCGTGTTGCCGCCGGAATCTATAAAAAGGTTCAGATTCTTCGAACGAGCCCGCGACTAGGTTGGCGGTTTGTATCGATCAAGGATCGGGAAGTTCGTATCATCCTTTATGGTAATTATAGGATCGCTTACTGGATTCGTTCGGAAACCCATATTGATATTATCGGTATTTTTCACGCCGCGATGGATATCGACCGATACCTGTTTTGATCAGTTTTACCAAAAAAGACCGGGACCGCAGGTCCAGGCTCGTAAGAAAAATGCCGCATCGAATTCGTCACGGACTGATCGACTATCTCGACGTCATGCGGATGACGGGCGTCGCCGAACTGGGACCGCCAGTCGCGCGACCGGTTCGGGAAACGGTCGTTGAAGAACAATCTGAAAAGACGGAAGTCGTCGACGCTCCCAGCGCGTCGCGGGGCGACGCGGCTAACGATTATTCCGACGATTCCATGAAAAAAGCCGAAGCGCTCAAACTGCTCGCCGAGGAGGTTTCCCGGTGTTCGCTCTGTACGGAACTCGCCCTTTCCCGAACTCAAACGGTTTTCGGCGTTGGAAAGCCAACCGCAAAGCTCGTGTTTCTCGGCGAAGCGCCCGGAGCCGATGAAGACAAGCAGGGCGAGCCGTTCGTCGGTCGCGCCGGTCAACTGCTCAACGACATCATTTCGAAGGGGATGAAGCTCCGTCGGGAGGACGTCTATATTTGCAACATTTTGCGTTGCCGTCCACCGGGAAATCGAAATCCCGCTCCTGCCGAAGCGGCGAATTGCCGTTCGTTCCTGAATCGAACGCTCGATATCGTCAAACCGAAGTTTATCTGCTGCCTTGGAGCCGTCGCGGCCCAAAATCTGCTCGAAACCGAGCGAACGATCGGTTCGATGCGAGGCGAAATCCTCGATTATCGCGGTATTAAAGTCGTCTGTACCTATCATCCTGCGTATCTGCTGCGCAATCCTGCCGCAAAAACCGAAACCTGGAAAGATATTCAGCTCCTGATGCGCGAAATGGGCCTGCCCGTCGAATCCCGATGAACACCGACGAATCCCCCGAGACATGGCGTGTCGCAATTCCTGAACGCGGCAACGAAAACGGCTCTTTGTTCGGCGATTCCGTCGACAAACCGACGTTTGCGGCGAACGAACCGAGTCGTCTGGGACGGCTTGTTCGAGCGATGATCGTTCCGTTGCTCGTCCTTGCGGGAACCGTCGCCCTGTTCGTCAACTCTTCCCATTGGATCCGCGACAACACGTATCCGGTTCCGGCGCAGGATTTTCAGGTCGCCCTGCCCTATATCACGGGAGAGAAGCCGACCACGTTGGCTTGGTTTTGGGAACCGTTTCGGGAACACCGTTTTTTCCTCTCGAAAATCTGGTATCTGACCATCGCGAAGGCGACGCACGGTCAAGACGTCTGGATCGTCTGGTTCAATTCGTTCTGGATGCTCGCGGCGGCGTTCGTCTGTCTTTGGGGCGTCTCCAAAATCCGGGGACGTTTGTCGCTGCTCGATTTGATTTTTCCGTTTCTCGTTCTTTCTCCGACGCAGTGTGTCGATAATTGGATCTTCGGCTGGAATTGCTGTATTTTCATTCCGATTTCGCTGTTGTTGACCGGCGGAACGCTCCTTCTTTCCTGGCCGCAACCGGCGTCGCGTGGTCGAGTCGTCGCTTTTTCCCTGTGTATCGTCGGGCTGCCGCTCTGCGGGATCGGACATCTCATCTCGGGAACCTGTCTGGCGACGGCGGCCGTTTACCTGGCCGTCGTTTCCTGGAATCGGCCGCGCTTGCTCCGTTCCCGGTTCGACGCGGTTCTTCTCCTGAGCGCCGCGGCAACGACCTTGGTGTTGGACGTCGTCTATTTCATCGGATTGACGGGATTCTTTGCGGCTCCGCCGTCGTTGGGTGTTCTTCCGGCGCTGCTTTGCGCCTCCGTCCTTTTCAGCACGTCGCTGTTGGGTTCGGACCTCCTTCCCACCACGCAGGAAGCCGCCGTGGCGGGCGTCATGCTCCTCGTTCTTTGTTACGGAATTTTTCTTTCGATCCGAACCGTTCTCGTCGACCGGGAGGAAGCCCGGAGCCTTGCCGTCCTGTCGTTGATCGCCTTGCTGAGCGCCGGCCTGTTGATCGGCAGCGTCGCTTGGGGACGAAACAGCGAAGCAGGAATCGGCGGAATGTCGATGCCTCGCCTGACGTCCTTTGCCGTTCCGGCATTGGTTTTCCTGCTGTTGATCCTGACTCGCTACGCTCCCCGCTTTGTTCAAGGAACCGTCTATCTCGCGGCCCTGTCGTTGTTGGTTTACGTCGTTTGCTTCACCGAACCGGAGCGGTGCCAGATACTGAGACAAGAACGTCGTGAGGCCGTCAACGGACTGCAAGAATATCACTTGGCCGATCTCATTCGGAACCAACGATGTTACAGTTTCTTTTTGATGAGCGACGAGGATCTGGATCGCGCGATGAAATATCGTCTCGGAATGCTGTCGAGGCTCGAACCGCTCTATTATTTCGACGATTTGAAACTGATTCGGCGTTACGACAAGGCGTCCTGGAAAGGCATCTCCCTGTCTTTCTGCAATCCTTCGTTAATCCGGATCGATCCGGAAAACGGTGCGACCTGTTTTTATCTGGAATCGCATTACGCCAACATTCGATGCGACGGCGTTAAAGCTCCCCCCAACCATCGGGTCGCGGCGAGAGTCCTCCTGGAATCCTCCCTCACCGGCCGGATTTTCTCGTTGTATTACTGTACACCGGAAGCGATCCAGCTTCAAAAGAATCCCGACGGAACCAATTCCTGTTTCTTGTTGATCACGCAACCCTGTATCAAGACCTTCGAACACTGCGACACCAGACCCCTGAAAAACGAAAGCGAAATGGATACCGCCAAACGTCTCAAGGCCCTGCAAGAAGGCGGTTGGTTGGGAATTACTCCGGTTTTGCCGCTGCCGCTGGACGTCGCGATTCATTCCGTCGAAATTCGAGCCCTGCCGAACATTTCGAAGTAGAGCGTCTCCTGTCCTTTCCTTGCCGATCCTTCTTTTTTTGTGGCAACGTGATATATTGAAGGAATGTCGTCCGAAATTTTTGTCGCCCCCTTGTTCTCGATTCATGAAAAAGATAGCAGTTGCGTTCGTTTTGTGGTTTGCCTTCGCCGGGATTCTTTCTTCGGCGGAGATCAGGCATCGATTCCTCGCCGAGGACGAATCCCGGTCGAAGATTCATTACGTCGACCAGTTCGATCCGTCGAAGAATTGGGAGATCTCCATCGCGGCGGGATGCCGGGACATGCAACTCGTCGACGGCAAGATCGTGATCGGTCTGTTCGCCGGCGGATTCCGTGAATATGATTTCGCAACGCAAAAGCTGCTCCGTGAAGTCGTCGATCCGGAATACAAAGCGGGTTCCGTCACGGCGTATCGTTTGGCGGACGGGCGGACGCTTCTCGCTTCGGACCAGTCGCCGATTCGGATCACGATGCTCGATGCCGACGGCAAGGAGCTTTCGACCGCCGTGTTTCCGAACACCAAAACGGTCCGCTGCGCCCGCCTGACGCCGCGAGGAACCGTATTGTTCGGCTGCAACGAAAATCATATTATTGAAGGAACGCTCGACGGTAAAGTAATCCGGGATATCGAGATTCCCGACGCGAAGCACGTTTACATGATCAAGGAATTTTCAAACGGCAATCTTTTGGCGACGGCCGGATACGGCGGCTTTTTCGTCGAATTGGACAAAGCGGGACAAATCGTTCGAAAAATCGGCGGCAAGCCGGGTCCGGAAGGCGTCGGCATCCATTTTTTCGCGAGTTTCGACCTGTTGCCCAACGGCAATCTCGTGATCGCGAACTGGACCGGACACGGAGCGAACGACAGCGAAAAGGGCGTCCAACTGCTCGAATACGATCCGGACGGCAACATCGTTTGGCGCTGGCACGATCCGAAAGCCGCCGGATCCATCCACAACGCTGTTGTCCTCGAATAATATCCCCACAAAAGCCGGAATGGAGTCGGTACTCCGACGTAATGACGGTTAACATCGCCGACCGTCATTGCGCTTCGCTCCATTCCGGCTTTTATTTTTGACACACAAAACTTTGATGCTGGTCAAACTGAAGACGTTTTCGTTGTTGGGAATCGACGCGGTGCCCGTCGAGGTCGAAGTCGACTGCGCCGACATCGGAACACCGAAAACGATTCTCGTCGGTTTGCCGGAAACCGTCGTCAAAGAAAGCACGTTCCGTATCGAACGAGCGATCGAGAACTCGGGATTCTTCAATCCGTTCCATCGCGTCGTGATCAATCTGGCGCCGGCGGATCTTCCCAAACAGGCGGCGTCGTTCGACCTGCCGATCACGCTCGGACTCCTCGCCGGCAGCGGACAATTTGCGACCGATCTGCTTTCCCGTTACGCCGTGACCGGAGAACTTGCGCTGGACGGTTCGACGCGACCGATCAAGGGAGCTCTGTCCATCGCCCTGCAAGCGAAAGCGGAAGGCGTCACCGGGTTGATCCTCCCCGCTGAAAACGCCAAGGAAGCGGCCGTCGTCGACGGACTCGACGTGATTCCGATCACGAGCCTCGCCCAAGCGGTCGGCGTCCTGAGCGGGCGGCTGCCGCTGGAACCGATTCCGCAGATCTCGCTGCAAAATTTCGAACGCCTGACTGAATACGACTTCGACTTCGCCGACGTTCGCGGACAGGAATCCGCAAAGCGGGCGATGACGGTTGCCGCCGCAGGCGGACACAACGTCTTGATGATCGGGCCGCCGGGAACCGGAAAGACGATGCTCGCCAAACGGTTCGGGACGGTACTCCCCAAACTTTCGTTGACGGAATCCCTCGAAACGACCCGGGTGTTCAGCGTGTTGGGATATATCAAGGGCGATGTTCCGCTGGTTGCGACGCGGCCGTTCCGAGAGCCGCATCACACGATCAGCGAAGCCGGACTCGTCGGAGGCGGTTCGCCGCCGAATCCCGGCGAAATCAGCTTGGCCCATAACGGCGTCCTCTTTCTCGACGAGTTGCCGGAGTTCAACCGCCGAACGCTGGAAGTCCTCCGCCAACCGTTGGAAGACGGAACCGTAACGATTTCCCGGGTCGCGCAAACGAGCACGTTCCCGGCGAATTTTATCTTGATCGCGGCATTGAACCCCTGTCCCTGCGGTTACCGGAATGATCCTCGCAGACAATGCCGCTGCAATCCGTTCCAGATCGAACGGTACATCGGTCGGATCAGCGGCCCTTTATTGGACCGGATCGATATCCATATCGAAGTTCCGCCGGTCGACTACAACGAACTTTCCGCAACCGCTCCGGGAACCTCCAGCGCCGAGATTCGGCGGCAGGTTCTCGAATCCCGGGAGATCCAGACGGAACGGTTCCACAAATCAAAGATTCGCTATAACGGCGACATGTCGCATCGACAGATCGTCGCCCATTGCCAACTCGACGAACAGGGACACAAGATTTTGAAGACCGCGATGGAAGATTTCGGTCTCTCGGCAAGGGCTCACGACAAGATTCTCCGCATCGCCCGAACGATCGCCGACTTGGAGAAAGCGGAGAACATTCAACCGATGCATCTTTTCGAAGCGATCACATACCGGACGCTCGACAGAAAACTCTGGGCGTGAGGGGAAGGAGTTAGGAGACAGGAGTTAGAAGTTAGGAGATTCTGTAAATATCGCGTCCGAATCTCCTAACTCCTAACTCCTAACTCCTGTCTCCTAACTCCTCTCCTAGAATCCGTACAGGATACCGAAGCCGCCGGAGAACTGGTCGCCGCGATCGTTGCCGAACGGCGTTGCGCCCTTGGCGACGTCGTAACGAATTTCCGGACGGATCCGAAGATGGTCCGTCGGATTCCAATTGACGCCCAGCGTGTATTCGTAATAGTCGCTCGGTGTGTCGTTGAGCCAGCTTGCGGGGCCGCCATTGTCGCGAAACCATTCGAACCGCAAACCGACCGCCCATTTGTCGTTGATCGTGTAGATCAGGTGGTTGTTGATTCCATAAGCACTCCAACGAACGTTCTCGCAATTGCTGTTGTTCAGGTCCCAATAGCCGACATAATACCATTTGTCGGAAATTTGCAGTTCCCAAACCAACGACTGGATGAAATAATCGTTGTCGCCCAGCGGAGCGCCGTCGATAATGCTGCCGTTTCGCCAAGTTTCGCCGTCTCGCATCAGTCCATCGTGTTGGCGACCGTTCGACAGATAATAATAGAGCTTCAGTTTTTCCGTGACTTGGGCTTCCACACCGCCGAGAAACGCGTTGTCGTTGTATCGGTTCGAAAAGTTTTCGTGTCCCGTCGTCCAACCGCCGAAGACGGTCAACCAATCGTTGACGGCGTAACGGGCGAGAAATCCAGTATGCGAGGTCGGTTCGATGTAGTACGAGTTGGCGTGCGAATAGAAGAAGTTGCTCCAGGATGCGGTTCCTTCCCAACCGATCGGCGTGCTGAATTTTCCGATGTTGATCGAAAACTTCTTGTATCCGAGTGTTCCGTACAGTTGGTTGATTCCGCTGCCGTAATCGTCGCTGGTATCCCAATTATAATCGAAGGATTCGTCGCCGTACGACTGGGCGCCGGGGCCTTGCATTCCGAACAGATAATCGAGTTTCGCTCCCCAATCAAAGCCTTTGGAAGAATCCATTTCGCGTTCGACGGCCAACCAAAGCTGGTTCAGATTGAATTTCGACGTTCCCGGAGCATACAGGAACGTTCCGCCGTTGAAATCGGCTCCATGGGAGTTGCCGATGATTCCCGCTTCGACCCAACCATTGACCTTGAGTCGGGAGCCGCCGCGAAACAGTTTGAACGTCGACGAACCACAAGCCGAGTCGCAGGGACCGCAAGCGGCGGCATCGTCGCAAGGAGCTGCGGCCTGGCATGGATCGCAACTCACCGTATCGCAACTTACCACATCGCACGGATTGCACGAAGTTTCGCCGCAAGGATCGCTGTCGCCCCCTTTACCGAACATCGCAAGGAAGATCGGATTGCAGGGACCGCAATCGCTGTCGGCAAACGCCGATGCGGAAGGAGCGGCAAACGTCGTCGCGGCGATCAAGAGGCCGAAAAGAATCGTTCGAGTTAACATCGCGGGATTCAGGCTGGATAATCAATTTGGCCAAGAAACAACAGACGGAATACGCCGTCGTTAAGATCCATCGGTTCGGATCGAAAGGAAAAACGATAAGATTTCGAACAACCGGATTCTCCGGAAATTGTCGAAAACTTATCGTATTTTGCCTGCTTTGTGTATTCCAAAAGGTATCGTCATCCCCGCCTTCGCGGGGATGACGAAAGTATTATTCAACCGTTCTCACGCGCTCTTGACCTTGATCTCATTGGAGGAGGAGATCGGAAGAATCGCCTGATGACCGTCGACGACGTCTTCGGTAACCTGATAGGTTTCTCCGGTGGGGAGGTCCGGCAGCTCGTACATGATGTCGAGCATGAGGTTTTCGACGATCGACCGCAATCCACGGGCTCCGGTCTTTTTGTCGAGAGCTTTTCGGGCGATCGCTCGCAAGGCGTCCTCGGAGAAGTCGATGTCGGCGTCTTCCATCTGGAACAGACGCTTGTACTGTTTGACCAAAGCGTTTTTCGGTTCGCTCATCACGCGGACCAAGGCGTCTTCGTCCAGCGGATTCAGCGTCGAGATCACCGGGAGGCGACCGATCAACTCCGGAATCAGGCCGAAATGGTTGATGTCTTCCGACGTAACCTTCGACAGGTATTCCGTGCAGCGCTCTTCCCGTTCCGACGGAGCCGTCAGGTTGAAGCCGATCGACTTTTTGCCGAGTCGCTGACCGATGATATCCTCAAGACCGACGAAGGTTCCGCCGCAGATAAAGAGGATGTTCGTCGTGTCGACCTGAATATACTGCTGTTCCGGATGCTTGCGGCCCCCTTGCGGCGGGACGTTGGCGACGGTTCCTTCGAGCATTTTGAGCAGCGACTGCTGCACGCCTTCACCGGAGACGTCTCGGGTGATCGAGACGTTCTGCGAAGTTTTGCCGATTTTGTCGATTTCGTCGATGTAGATGATTCCCCGCTGAGCCAGTTCGACGTCGAAATCGGCGGCGTGCAGCAGTTTCAGGATCAAGTTTTCGACGTCTTCGCCGACGTATCCGGCTTCGGTCAACGTCGTGGCGTCGCCGATCGCGAACGGAACATCGAGAATCTTCGCCATGGTCTGGGCGAGCAGCGTCTTGCCGGAACCGGTCGGCCCGATCAGCATGACGTTCGACTTGTCGAGGACGACGTCGCCGCCTTCGTCCTTGTTCACCAGCCGCTTATAGTGATTATGAACCGCGACGGAAAGAACCTTTTTGGCGTGTTCCTGTCCGACGACGTATTCGTTAAGACGGGTGAGGATTTCACGGGGCGACGGAATCTTCGACAGCGGTTTCGTCGCGGTGCCGCCGCGTCGACGTCGTTCCTGCGTGAGAATCGTCTGGCAAAGATCGATACATTCGCCGCAAATATAGACATCGCCGGGTCCTTCGACCAGCGGACCGATGTCCCGATAGCTTTTGCGACAAAAGGAGCAGAACGCGTTTTTCTTCGTCGTGCCGTTTTTATTGGAGGAATTGATTTGCCCGGAGGACATAGGATACCCTTTCGCTGGACCTGATGTTAGTTGCTCGTCAATGTCGTTCGTGATTCGTGGACGACTCCGATGTCATGTCAGGTTGTTTTCGAGCATCCATGCAAAACCTTTGTTCATGACGAACCCGGTGGTTGCCGTGTTCATCATTCAATACGTAAAAATCGACGAGGAGTTCGGGAAGGCGTTAGGCGTCAGGCGTTCGGCGTTAGGATTTCAATTCTAACTCTCTGATTTCAAAGGAGTTGCAAAAAGCGACTTTTTCGAAAAACGGTTTGCCGTCGTTCCGTATTCCTAACGCCCGCCTCCTAACGCCTAACGCCTATCGTATCCTCTCCTTCGCCATATTTTCCTGTTTCTCCGCTTTCCGTTTCTTCCGGCCGTTGCTGACCCGCCGTGAGGGTCACGGCGTCCTTGAGTTCCGCCCAAAAAACCGGCAGCGACGATTTCTCCCGCTCCTCCTTCGCCGCGTCAGCGATCTGACTGGAAAGCTGTTTCTTTATTATTCGGAATTCCCGCTCCGTTAGCTTACCTTGGGAATTCAGTTCTCGGAAATAATCGAGGTGATCTTCCGTTTTCGGTTCCCGTTGTATCGAATGTACTCGAATTGCCCGTAAGGCGTAAAATCCGACCGCCGTTAAAACCGCTACGCCCATACAGGCGGCGATCAACACGAAAATCGACGGGGAAAATAACGTCGGCATGGGAAAAACGTCAATTCAGTCGAACACCCGCTTGCGTTTTAGCCGCGAAGCGAGAAAGAGTGAGATCAAGCTCGGAATTCTCTATCATTATATCCAACGAATTTCGTCGTGAGCAAGAAAAAAATGAAAACCGTCGGAAAAGAAGACGTCTGCGACGACAAATTCCGTTCGACTGAAATCCCCGGAAATCTTCGGAGAGAATTGCAGAAAGCGTTCAGCGGCGTCGATTGCGCTCGATGGACGGAGAAAAACCATGCGACCGAACCTCTTATTTTGCCCGATCTTCTATTTACTCCTCACCGGAATCGTTTCGGCACAGGACCGATCGTCGTCCGTTCCGGCGAGTTCGGCGATTCCGTGCAATCAGCGTTCGTTTTCGATTCCGTTCGACGTTCGAAGCGACGGCGGCGCCGATCCGCCGAAGGAAATCGAGTTGCTCTATTCTTCTGATCGCGGAACTCGCTGGTTTTCCGTGAAGCGGGTTCCCGTCGACGTGAAGAAATTCGAGTTCACGGCTCCCGACGACGGCGAATACTGGTTTGTCTTTCGGACGATCACGGTCTCCGGCCAGATCAAGGCGACGAACTTTTCGGGTCCACAGCTTCGGGTCTTGGTCGACACGACGTTGCCGGATGCGAAAATTTCGGGACTTTCCGGTTCGTCGGCGACCGCTCCGGTAGCGACGACGGTTCCGTCGGCAACTTCGGCAACGGTTCCGGTTGCGGCGACGGGTCCGACGACGGTTCCGGGAAACGCTTCCCGATCATTCGACAGTCTCAATCTTTCGCCGGTTCGCGAATCGTCGGCCGTTCCCTTGACGCCGCCGAAGCCCGTTCGGATGCAGGTTCGCAACGAACCCATGAAGAAAAAAAACGAGAGCGACGTGCCGGCGTCTCTTCCGCAGCGGCAGACCTTGCCGTCGCTCTTTTCGCCGTCCGGGGAGGCCGTTCCGTTCCAACCGACGCCGACAACGACAGAGAAGAAGCGTCCCGCCGTCGATCCGATGTTTGCCGAGATGATCCGTTCCTATGAACAGGGAACAACGAACAACGAATCACAAATCACGAACAGCGAATCGCGGACCACGAATCGGATTCCGGCTCCTGCCGTTGCCGTTGCGAATTCGACTGTTGCCGCCAATCGGGCCGTTTCGGAATCGGAAGCGGAGCGTTCAACGGTTCCGGGCTCGATTTCCGGCGTTTCGCTCGGCAACGTGTCGAATCAGCCGCGTGTCGTGGTCCGTTGGAACACCGGCGACGAATCCTGGCGGACCGCTTACGTCGACGTTCTTCGGGGAGCGTCGCCGCAGGGACCGTGGTTGCCCATTGCGACGAATCTTCCGAACAACGGCGAATATTGGTGGTTCGTGACGAACGACGATTTCAAGCCGTTTTACGTTTCCGTGAGACTTCGGGCTCCGTCCGGCGCGTCGACGGCGGACGCGACCCGTTCGCCGATCCGCATCGACCCCGCGATGTTCCGCTGACGAAACGGTTTGAAAACGCCGCGTTAGCCGCGTCGGCCTCCGACGCACGGAAGGACGAAAAATTTGATATTCTTCTCCGTCAGTACGGCGAGTACGCCTCCCTTCCGGCTTTTGTGTTGCTTTTTTGCTCTTTACAGCGTTTTCGGGCTCTGTTATGATCGGAAAAATTTCTCGATCAACAACATTTTAGGAGTCCTCAATGTCCGAGAACCGTCAACCGGAAGCCGCAACGACGTTTTCGAAACGCCATCCCGCCGGACTGTGGGTGCTCTTTACGACCGAGATGTGGGAGCGTTTCGCTTTCTATGCGATGCGGGCGATCTTCGTGCTTTATCTTGTCGACGTGTCGACCAACGAGAGTACGCCGGGTTTCGGGTGGTCGGAGGCCGACGCTTGTCGACTTTACGGAATCTACACCAGCCTCGTTTATCTCCTTCCGTTGCTCGGCGGCTGGATCGCGGACCGGTTTCTCGGCCAAAAACGTTGCGTCGTGCTCGGCGGCCTGTTGATGGCGCTCGGCGAGTTTTGTCTGGCCGCGACGGAATTCGTCCGGATCGGCGGCGGCATGAAGATTACCTGGGCGACGGATCCGACGGCTCTTTCCGTTTTTTACGCCGGTTTGGCGTTGATGATTATCGGCAACGGCTTTTTCAAACCGTGTATTTCCGTGATGGTCGGCCAACTTTACGCGGCGGGCGATCGGATGCGCGACTCGGCGTTTTCGATCTTTTACATGGGAATCAACATCGGCGCGTTTTTCTCGCCACTCGTCGCCGGAACCATCGCCGAGAAATACGGATACCATCACGGCTTTATCATCGCCGGTCTCGGAATGATTTTCGGGCTCATCACGTTCTCGTTTTTCGGCTCCTATTACCTGAAGGGAGTCGGCGAGACGCAGCCGAAGCACGATCCGAACGCCGTACCGACGCCGGAGGAAAAAGCCGCCAAGGAGAAAGCCGAATACGAACGGACCCGGCCGCTCGTCAAGGAAGATTGGGACAAAATGTACGTGATCATGATTCTTTCGCTCTTCGTGATCGCGTTCTGGGTGTCGTTCGAACAGGCGGGCTCCTCGCTGAACGTTTTCGCCAAGTCGTACACCGACCGAACCATCGCGAAATCCATCGCCGACGTGACGCCGGAAATCGTCTCGAAAAACCTTTATCTGAACAACGAGGACGTCGTCGATTTCCAGGGAACCGTCAAACGAACGCAGGCGTTGGCGGATCAATTGGAGCACCATGGGGAAGCGGCCCGACGGGAAACGTTCGGCGAGCGTCTAAAACGGCTCTTCTCCTTCGAGGTCTCGAAGGACGACCGAACCTTGGAAGAGCTCGTTCCCGAATTGAAACAACAGGCGAGCGACTTGACGGAACGCTTGAAAGACGAGACCGACGAGGACGTTCGCGGAGCCGTCGACAAGATGAACCGTTTAAAGGGTTCGGCCGAGAAATCCTACGTTCCGGGCAAGACGGCGTTGACGTTTCCGACGACGTGGTATCAATCGGTCAACGCGTTCGGCATCGTGATTTTCGCTCCGATTTTTACGTGGATTTGGCTCTTTCTTGCCGCTCGGGGCGTGGAGCCGAGCACGCCGATGAAGTTTGCGATCGGCTTGTTGTTGCTCTCGCTCGGTTTTTTCCTGATGATTCCGGGAGCCGTGGAAGCCAAGGCGACGGCAGGAAAAGCGGGCGCTCATTGGTTGATTTGGTGTTATCTTTTCTCGACGTGGGGCGAGCTTTGTCTTTCGCCGGTCGGACTTTCGATGGTCACGAAACTTGCTCCGGCCCGTTACGCTTCATTTTTCATGGGCGTCTGGTTTTTTGCCAGCAGCGTTTCGTATTATCTTGCGGGAGAGCTGGCTGCGCGGTTTGGTTCCGGCGAGGGGGTTCATCTTTATTTCGGTTCGGAAAAGGGTCTCGCGGACTTTTTCCTGTTGATGGGAATCATTCCGTTTGTGATCGGCGTCATCGCATTGGCTTTAGCTCCGAAGCTGAAGCGAATGATGCACGAGATCCGCTAACCGCAGCGCGTCTGAACCAAGAGCCGGGACCTATGGTCCCGGTCCCTCCCCCGCTGCGCCGAAGATTTCTGAAAACCGATTGATTGCGTGTTGACGCGGTTTTCGCTCGGTGCTAAGATACGGAATGATTGAATCAACGGTCGATTTTCCGATCACTCCCCCATTCCCTGTCAGTTACGACGCGTTCGAATTGCATGAAACTCACATTTTTCTGAAAATTCGCAAAAATCGCTCCGCAAGAATCACGGTTTCCAGTTTTATTATATAGAGGGAAACCTCGCGCAATCATTCCGAACGTCTTCGAAAGCGGAGACGTTCTTGGATTTTGCCGATGGATTCATCATGAAATTTGTCATTGATCATCTTCAGGAGTTTTGCCATGTCGTTGCTCGATCGTTTGTTCGGAAAAAAGTCATCGACCAGAAAAACCGTTTCGACGGAGGCTCGCCGTCTCCGTTTGGAGTCTCTCGAAAGCCGTGAGCTGCTGTCCGTCAGCACGGCGGAGTTCAACGATATCCGTTCGCAGTACGCCGACCTGAATCTGGCGGTAGATGTCGCGGAGCAACGCGCCGCTGAAATCGTTGCGACGGAAATGAATGCGGTCCAGTCGGCATCGCCCCAAGCCGCGTTAACGCCATTGGCCCCGCCAACGATTTACAGCGTGACCGCGAACGGCAGCAACGCGATCAACGTCAAGTGGATTCATCCTGCAAACAGCACCGGTTCTTCGACGATCCAATATTCGACCGATCCCTCATTCAGTACCAGTACCACGAAAAGGGTGGACGATGGGGTAAACAGTGTGAATGTGACCGGTCTCACTGCTGGTACGACGTACTACGTCCGGGTCATGTCGCATGGTATCGGTTCGTACCGCTCCGGCTTGTACTTGGATTCCGATTACTCCGCCGTGATGTCGGTCACGACTCCGCTTACGTCCACCAAGCTCGTCAAGCCGACGCTTGTCAGTTTGGTCGCGAACAATACCACGACGGTCACCGTGACGTGGAATCCCGTCCCGAACGCCGACAGATACGCTCTTTATCATGTTACGGATCCGACGGACCCGGGGCCCTACATCGTGCAGGGTACCTGTACGGCAACCACCACATCGTACACGTTTACCGGACTCCAAGCGAACACGACCTACTATGTTTGGGGCGTTGCGTTAGGATCCGGTGCGTACAGCGATTCCGATCGCTCGGAGATGATGTCGATTACGACGTCGACGACGTCGACGAAACTGGCCGCGCCGACGCTTGTCAGCGTGGTCGCGAACAGTACTACCTCGATCAACGTTACATGGAATCTCGTGCCAAACGCCAGCCAGTATCAAGTCCACTATTCGAAGGATCCGACATTTAGCGGTGGCCATATAGTCATGGCACCGTGCTCGGCAAGTGCCTCATCGCAAATGATTACCGGGCTTAATCCGAACACGACTTACTACGTCTATGTCTGTGCTGTAGGATCAGGCTCATATAGCAACTCCGATCGCTCCGAAATAAAGTCGGCCTCGACCTCGACCACAACTACACAGCTTGCCACACCAGCACTCACCTGCGTGGCCAAATCCGGTGGCAATGCGCTCGACGTTTCGTGGAACAGTGTTGCCAATGCCGGCGGCTACATGATCCAATATGCGACGAATTCGACATTTACCACGGGCGTCGGTACAAAAGCAGCCGGTTCATCAGACACTTCCGCGACGATTTCCGGTCTCAGTGCGAGTACGACATACTACGTCCGCATCATGGCGACCGGCTCCGGTTCGTACTCGGATTCCAATTGGTCCAGCGCGGTTATTCAAAAAACGTCGGCTTCGACTCTTTTGGATACGCCGTTGTTGACCGCCGTGACCGCGACCGAAGCCGGTAAACTCAACGTTTCGTGGGACGGTGTCGCCAACGCCGGCGGTTACACGCTCCAATACGCGACCAATTCTTCATTTACAGCCGGATTGGGAACGAAATCGTTCTTTTCGGCGACCCGATCGACCATTCTTGAAGAACTCAGTGCGAGCACGACGTACTACGTCCGAATCATGGCGTCCGGCAGCGGATCCTATACCGATTCGGCTTGGTCCGCGACGAAATCGGCCACGACCGTAACGGTGGTCTCGGTTCCGACGGCTCCCGTTAACTTCAGGAGCACCGCCCAGGCGACGAATTCCGTAACACTGTCCTGGGATGCACAGTCCGGACTGACGGGATACTCGTTGTTGTATAAAAAATCATCCGAATCGATCTGGTGGGCGTGGTCCGCGATCGCCGCCAACGCGACGAGCGTAACGATTACCGGCCTGGAAGCGAACTCGTCGTACTCGTTTCAATTGGCGGCGACCAACTCGGCCGGTTCAAAAGCGTCGACGGCCTCCGCGATGACGACAGTCCCGGCGCCGACGACTCCGGTGAACTTCACGAGCTCCTCGCAGACCGTGAATTCCGTGACGCTGTCGTGGGCCCAACAAGCCGGGCTGACTTGCTATGTCCTGGAGTACAAAAAATCGAACGACGTGGCTTGGGCGACGTGGACGAGCAATCCCGCCGGGACCGCGACTACTGCAACGATTACCGGCCTGTCCGCGAACACGGCGTATAGTTTCAGAATGTATGCCGTCAACAGCGGCGGCACCTCCTCGGCGGCGACGACCACCGCGACGACCAAAACCGTGACGGTCACCGTGCCGTCGACCCCGGCAAACTTTTCCGGTGCGACCCTGTCGACGAGTTCTGTGTCGCTGTCGTGGACAACCCAATCCGGATTGACCGGGTATCTCCTCGAATGCAAAAAGTCGACCGCGACGACATGGGACGCTTTCGTTCCCTCTCCCGGCGCGACGGCGACGGGGCTCACGGTCATCAATCTGGCCTCGAACACAACCTACGATTTTCGATTGTCCGCCTACAACTCCGCCGGAACTTCCACTCCGTCGATCATTTCCGTCACGACGCAAGCCGCGACCTTGTCCGTTCCTCAATTTACCGCCACGGGAATTGCCGGCGGCGTCAAATTGACGTGGGTCGCAATCAATGGAGCCGACCGATACGTCGCTTGGCGACGCAACGAAACCAATACGGCATGGATTGAGCTTGGCACGGTCACCGGAACGACCTTCACCGACACGGCTGCCCGAGTTGGCGTTGCGGAAACCTACGCCGTACGCGCGTTTCAGGGAACGGAAAAATCCAGTTACCGCACAGTAAAGGGAACCGCGCTGCTTGGCGTGCCGCAAGTTACGGCAACGGGCGTTGCCGGCGGCGTCAAATTAACGTGGAACGCAGTCGATGGAGCCGATCGGTACTTCGCTTGGCGACGTAACGAAACCAATACTGCCTGGATCGATCTGGGCTCGGTCACCGGAACGACGCTCACGGACACGGCAGCCCGAGTTGGCGTTGCGGAAACCTATGCCGTTCGAGCCTATCAAGGCACGAAAGAATCCAGTTACGTCGCCGTAAAGGGAACCGCTCTGGCTGGAGTCGCCGCTCCGCAAGTCACCGCAACCGGCGTTGCCGGTGGCGTCAAACTGTCTTGGACCGCAATCGCCGGAGCCGACAGCTACTTCGCTTGGCGGCGTAACGCAACCGATACGGCATGGATCGAGCTTGGAACGTTTACCGGAACGACGCTCACCGACACGGCAGCTCGAATTGGCGTTGCCGAAACCTATGCCGTACGCGCGTTTCGGGGGACGGAAAAGTCCAGTTACCTCACCGTCAAAGGAATCGCTTTGCCCGTAACGCTTGGCGTGCCGCAAGTTACGGCAACCGGTGTTGCCGGCGGCGTCAAGCTGTCTTGGGACGCAATCGCCGGAGCCGACCGATACTTCGCATGGCGACGCAACGCAACCAATACGGCGTGGATCGAACTGGGCTCGTTCACCGGAACGACGCTCACGGACACCACAGGACGAGTTAATGTCTCAGAAATTTACGCCGTGCGAGCCTATCAGGGCACGAAAGAGTCCAGTTACCGTACCGTAAAGGGAACCGCCTTACTCGGCGTGCCGCAGGTCAAGGCAACCGGTGTTGCCGGCGGCGTCAAGCTGTCTTGGGACGCTGTCGCCGGAGCCGATCGGTACTTCGCGTGGCGACGCAACGCAACCAATACGGCATGGATCGAACTGGGCTCGTTCACGGGAACGACGTTCACGGACACGGCTGCTCGAGTCGGCGTTGCGGAAACCTACGCCGTGCGAGCTTATCAGGGCACGAAAGAGTCCAGTTACGTCGCAGTGAAGGGAACTCGTCCCGCGATCGCGAACGCATTTTTCGACTTGGCCGACGCCGAAATCGACGCCCTGTTCCTGCAACCGAGCGTGTAAGGAATGAGCGGGCGAGCTCCAGAGCCCGACGCGTCAGCGAGGGGATGTGCTCAAAACACTCGCTGACGCTTCGTGCTCTGTTTTATTGCCGATCATTATTTTTATCGCCGAAGAAAGGTTTCCAACATCTCGCAACCCCGATCGAAACGGATGTCAGCGTGTTCGGCGTTGACTTCGTCGTACGCGGTCGCGGCGTCGGGAACAATGTCGCTGCCGACGATCAACCACGGCACGAAATCCATCGTGTGGGTTTTGTGGACGATCGGCGTCGGATGATCCGGCGAAACGAGCAACCGCCAGTCGCCGTAGGATCGGAGCGCTTCGACGATCGGCGGAACGACGTTCGCGTCGATCTCTTCCATGGCTCGAACCTTTTTCTCGACATCGCCTTCGTGTCCGGCCTCGTCGGTCGCCTCGACGTGAACGCAAACAAGATCGTGGTCCCGAAGAGCGGCGGCGGCGTAACGGCCTTTGGCGGCGTAATCCGTGTCGACGTAGCCGGTGATTCCGGGAACCTCAAGACGGTCCCAACCGAGCAACACCGCGATTCCACGGAGCAAATCCACGGCGGTAATCATCGCTCCTCGCAATGTTCGACCGCCAACGACCGATCGGTATTTCTCCGCGAACGGCGGCAACTGCGGCTGCATGCCCTGTCCCCAAAGCCAAACTTGCGTCGCGGGCAGCTTTCCGGTCGCCCGACGCTTTCGATTGACCGGATGGTCGGCGAACACCGCTTTGCTTTCGTCCATGAGCCGCAGCAAACGGTCGGCGCCGACGCCCTGCGGCAAGGCCTCTTGAATTGCTTTGTCGGTGAAATCGTGCGGCGGAAACGTTTTCGTCGACTTCGAAAAAAAGTCGCGTCCCTGAACGACGCCCAAATTCCGATAACTGACGCCGGGATAATAGCGGATCGGAGCCGACCCGGCGACCGCGACCGAGTCGTTCAAGGCTTGGATCAATTCCGTCGCTTCCGGCGTCGAAATGTGATCGGCCGTAAAATCCTTCATGACGCCGTCGACGACCGTCACCAAATTGCAGCGAACAGCCCAATCGTCGGCACCCAAGGAAATTCCTTGGGCGACCGCTTCGAGCGGCGCCCGACCGGTATAATACTGGACCGGATCGTACCCGAGCAGACCGAGCGTCGCGACATCGGAACCGGGCGGAAATCCCGACGGAACATTATAGGAACGGCCGACGATTCCGGAACGGGCCAAAGCGTCAAGGTTCGGCGTCCGTGCCGCCTGCATGGGAGTTTTGCCGCCAAGGGATTCGAGCGGCAAGTCCGCGCAGCCGTCCGGAATGATAATCGCGTATTTCATGATTGTTGGATATGGTGCTGTCGATCGGCGGTCAAGTCTATTTTTCGAGAGAATCCTTGATGTTCAGGTCGCTCGATTTCATGTGATCCGTGTTGACGTTCTTGCCGAGAACGTCGGCGGTGTAGGAATTTCCTTCGATCCGAACATCGCGGCAACCGTCGAAAACGAACGTCGATTTGTTCACGGCGAACGGTTTGTAAGTTTCCGTCCGACTCAATTTGTTGCCGGTAAAGGTCAGGCCGCGAACCGACCGGGCAAAGAGAATCGGATAATCGAACGATTTGAATACGTTGTTTTCGATGCGAATATTCCGGTGATACGCCTCGTCGTTCTCGCTCTGCGGCTTGAACGAGGGATGGATCGTAATCACGGCGTGTCCCCATTCGCCGGCGTAACCCGAGCTGAAGCAGTCCTCGAACACGTTGTTCCGGATCAGCAGATCGTTGGTTCCTCCGGATTCGTACCAGAAATTGACATCGCCCTCGACGAGAATCGCGGCTCCGGCCGTCCGGAAATAATTGTTCTCGACGACGGCTCGTTTCGGCGTCGAAATCAACAGGCCGCGAGCCCGGTGTTTTTTGAGGACTTTGCAGCCGCGAATTTCCAGTTCGGCGTTCCAGGTTTTGTTTTCGAGGGCGTCCTTTTCCTTGAGCGATTCGGGGACTTTTTGCTCGAAAACGACGTGTTTGGCGACGAGCTTCGAACCGTCGCGGATTTCCTTGATTTCCTTGATCTTGCCGGTTTCGCCGCGCTGGACCGTTTGGCCGTCGAGGAACCAGACCTCGTCGCCGACGCCGAGAACGTATGACGAACCGGTCTTGCCCGACACGCCGACCTCGACCGTATGGTCGTCGATCCGTTTTTGGACCATGACGTTCATTCCGTGGATGTTCAGGAAGTCGTCGCCCATTCCGCTGTGTTCGCAGTTCTCGATCTTGAGCAGGCCCTTACAGGTATTGATATGGAAACCGTCCGCGATCAGGCTGAAAACCCGGCCCTTCTTTTCGTTGGCCCGGAAGTTGAAATTTCGCAACGTGATGTTTTCTGTTCGAAATCCGACGACGCCGTTGCTCAAGCCGTGATACACGTCGATGTCCTCCATCACGACGTCCTTGCAGCCGGTCAGCGTGAAGACGTTCGCGACGTACCGACCGAGCCAAAGGGCGATGATCGTTCCCGGCTCCGGCTTGTATTTCGGCTTGCCGTGAAAGCGGACCACGCCGTCGCCGATTTTCTCCGATTTTTTGTTGAACAAGTCGTTGTGTCCGATCGTGTAGTCCCGGGTGTTGTAGACGAGTTCCTTCGTCGTCTTGTCGAAGAGCAGCGTGTATCCGTCGACCTGACGTCTCCAACCTTCGCCGAGAAAGAAAATCTTGTCGTTCTCGATTTCAAACGGATAGTCCGCCTTGTCGAACTTGATGTCGATCCAGTCGTCCTTCGTGTCGACGATCGTTCCCTGGGCGATCAGCGGCTTGTCCCAATCGACGCTGAAATTTCGGAGCGTAACGTTTTGCGAATCGGTCAACGCTCCGACGCCCATGATTCCGTGGAAGACGAATTCGCTGCCGTCGCCGTCGATCACGAGATTTTTCTGTCCGTGAACCGGAAAACCGACGATCCGCTTGCCGTCGGTTGGAGCATAAAAATCGTAACGGCCCTTCGGAAAAACGAGAATCGACGACTCGTTCGCCTTGCAGGCTTCCAGAGCCTTGGCGACGGCGGCGACGCAGTCCTTTTTGCCGTTCGGCTCCGCGCCGAAGTCGACGACGGAAATTCGGACGGGTTCGGCGGCAAACAACGTCGAGGCGAAAAGAAACACGATGAAAGGGAGAAAACGTTGCATGGGGAATTGGTGGGTGGTTTGTTTTCGTAATATGACCGTCATCCCCGCGAAGGCGGGGACCCAGAGAACAGATTTCAATAGGCTCTTGCACACGATATTAACGGATGCAAACGATCGACAATATCTTTTGTCTAGGTCCCCGCCTTCGCGGGGATGACGAACTGTTTCCTTGCGATGATCAACGATGTTCCAGCGCATAAAGCAGTACATTAACGGCGAGTCGCATGGCGGATTCCTGGGAATATCCTTTACATTCGAGGGTGTTGGCCTTTTCGAGGGCGCAGCTGACGTCGTGCGGCGAAAAGACGACGGCCCAACGGTTTTCAAATCGGATGCCGAGCAACTCCGGTGTCACGGCCCGTTCCGAAACGACCATTTTCTTACCGGGAGCCTGTTCGGGCAGCCGGAGTTGCAACTTTTCGATCTTGAATCCGCCGCATTCTTCGCTCCAGAGCGGATCGTCGGGCTTGACTTCCTCGAACGGCCGGTCGGGGAACATCTTTCTCAACTCGGCCTTGAAGGAATCGGCAAACGGCTTCGCGGAACAGATCGCGCTGCCGAAGAGGAAGCCGCCGTTCTCAATGTATTTTTTGAGTTGCGACCGCTGGTCGTCCGTCCATTGGAACGCGCTGCGTCCGTGAATGAAAACGACCGGATAGGTCAAGAGTTCCGGACTCGACGGCTCGACAAGATCCGTTCGAATATCGACCGGCAAGCCGAGATGCAACGCCGACCATTGCAATAGATTGGGAATCGCGTGCGGTGCGGCGTTCGCTCCACCGCCGTGCTGCAACAAGCCGAGGAAAATCCGACCGCGACGGTCTCCGGCCTCGGTAAGCCGCTTGCCGACGGATTCCGCGATTTGATCCTTGAACTTCAATTCCCGGTTCGTTGCGTAAGCCAGAATATTCAAGCCGATGCCGAGTCCGGCGTCGATCTGTCGTTGAACCGAAGCGGCGTATTTCGTGCCGCGATCGAAAATCTGGGCGACTTCCCAAAGACAGGACAACGACGGGCGCGATCGTCCGGCTTCCCGGGCTTGCGGCACGAAGACGACGCTGGTTCGACAACCGAAGTTGATTCCCTCGATGGGTCGAAGCTGGTCCGGTTCGATGGGAAACTCCGCCGTCCAGATCGGATGATTCTGCTCCAGTAATTGCAGGTCGTATCCCGGTTCGGGCAGGACGAGTTTCATCAAGTCGCGAAATCCGGCGTCGAATCCCTGGTCGTTCGGCTGCGCCTCGGCGATGATGAAGCCGCCCTGATCGAGATAGCCACGCAGCTTGGCGACGAGCTCCGCCTGCGTTCGGGGATCCTGCGGCAGGGGACTCCGATTGCCGCAGAAATACAGGACCGGTGATTGGAGCAGGTCGCTGGCCGTTGCGTGGTCGATCGCGATGACCTGCCAGGTCAGGTCGAGCTTCCAATTCGTTTCGGTGAACGTCGTCAGGTTGTTGACGTCGTTTGGATGGACGTTCCACGAATCGTCGGCACCGAAATGAATTTTCGACATCAGGACGGGGCGCCGTCCCTTCGAGAGAAACAGCAGGGCGAACGCGGTAGAAACTTCGTCGGCGGTTCCCCGTCCCCGCCAGACGCCGTCCATCGAATCCCTGAGCGGCGGTTGCAGCAACTTGTCGGCTCCTTCCCGATACCAATCGTGATTGCCGATAAACCGATGGTTCGTCATCCGACCGACCCGTTCCAAGGCGTAAAGGTAGTAATAGAGCCAAGTATCCGTTTGCGGGTTTTGGGTCACGCTGAACCGTTGCGCCAACCAAGCCAGACCGAGTTCGATTTTCTCCGCGGTCCGCGTGTCCGGTTTCTGGGAACAGATGATGCTCTCGCCGCGAACCGTCGCTCCGCCCTGTCCGAGCACGCCGGAGGAAACGATCAAGCTCGCGATTCCGGCGCAGGTCATGCTGCCTCGCGGACTGCTGCTTCCCTTTCGACCCTGTGGCGTGTATCCCCAGGAGCCGTCGTTGTTTTGCGTCCGATCCCAATAATCCAAGGCCCGTTGCCAGGTTTCCCGCTTGATGGCGACGCCGACCCGTTCCGCTTCGTAAAGGGCGAGAATCGAAAACTGGGAATTGGACAGGTCGCTGCCGCCGTCGATCCCGTAATGCCAGCCGCCGCTGTGATCCGGACTCTTTTTTTCCTGATACGCTTCCAACAAGCGGATGTTCTCGCTGATCAACGCCTTGTCCTGCTCCGGACTGACGAGACAGAACGCCATGGTTTGGAGCGACAGGCTGTAATTGCGACCGGACTCTTTTCCCGGATAGGCGCGAAGATAGTTCATCGCCTTTTTGATCATCGGATCATTCTTCGAAACGCCGCTGCTGACCAGAGCGAGAACGATCAACGAGGTTGCACCGCAGCGTTCGTCCGTTCCGCTGGCCGACCAGTTGCCGTTTTTCTGCTGGCGGAGTCGAAGAAACTGGACCCCCTGTTCGATGGCTTGACGGACCGCCTCCGAATTCAGTTCCTGCGCGGCGAGCGAATTCGAAAGCAGGGCGTAAACCAACAAGCAAACGAGGATCAGACGTTTGGAAATCATACGGGAATTATAAACGTCGTTCGATCCTGTTGTCAAGAAGTACGGCACTCGACCGAGAGGCGGGATTCTCGATAAACCGCTTGTTTTCAAGCCGATCGCCCATTACAATGGCCGTCGTCCCTCAACCTTGGAAACACCATGCCGACACCGATTCGATTGCTGATCCTGTCGTCTCTTTTGTTCGCCAACTCCCTGTTCGCGGCCGATTGGCCGATGTTTCACGGTCCGAATGGAGAAAACCGGTCGACGGAAACCGGGCTGCTCGAATCCTGGCCGGAAAACGGTCCGAAGCTGCGTTGGAAGATCGACGGAATCGGCGAAAAGGTTTCCGGATATTCTTCCGTGACGATCCAAAACGGTCGCCTGTTCACGGCGGGAAGTCGCGGCGGTCGGTCGATCGTTTTCTGTTTCGATCTGGACGGCAAAAAACTCTGGGAATACGACAACGGTCCGGTTTGGACGAAAAGCTATCCGGGAACCCGCAGCACGCCGACCATCGACGGCGACTTCGTTTATGATTTTTCGTCGACGGGACAGCTCGTTTGCCTCCGTCAAGAGCCGCAAGAGCCGGGACCTGTGGTCCCGGTCTGGACCCGCAACATCCTGACCGATTTCGAAGGCGAGAACCTGACTTGGGCGCTTTCCGAGTCGATTCGGATCGACGGCGACCGACTTTATTGTTCTCCGGGCGGGAAAAAAGCGAGTTTCGTCGCTTTGGACAAACGAACGGGCCAAACGATCTGGACGACGCCGTCGTTGGGAGAGAAGACGAGTTACGCTTCGCCGATTCTTTTCGAACAGGACGGTTTGCGAATGATCGCGACGACCTACGCCAAGGGAATGTTCGGCGTCGACGCGGCAACGGGCGAATTACTGTTTACGTACCGGCATGAACAGCGTTTCGACATCAATTGCACGCGGCCGATTTACCACGACGGACATCTTTTTTTCACGAACACGGTCACGCCGAGCGGCGAGGGAGCCGTGTTGCTGAAACTCACGGTCGACGGCAAAAAAGTCTCGTTGGAAGAAGTCTGGCGCAACAAAAAGTTCGACAACCTGCATGACAGCGTGATGTTGCTCGACGGTTTTCTTTTCGGAACCTCCTACGGATACAAGGACGGAATGTTCCTGTGCGTCGACGGGAAGACCGGCGAGGTCCGGTACGAAAAACGAGACGTCGGCAAAGGTTCGCTGACCTGGGCCGAAGGATTGCTCTATTTTCTCAGCGAAAAAGGCGACGTGCTCCTGATGCGACCGAATCCGGAGAAATATGATGTCGTCAGCCGTTTCACGCTGCCGGAAGAAGGCGACGGCCCGACCTGGGCGCATCCGGTCGTCTGCGGCAAACGGCTCTACATTCGACACGGAACGTTTTTGTACTGTTACGACATCGCGCGATAAGTTCGACCAAAGCCGGACTTCATTTCACAGCGACAGGACGTATTCGATCAGGTCGTCGATTTCCGCGTCGGTCAATTTGTCGAGGCGTCCGTTCGTGTTGACGTGCTTGCCGTCGCTGATCAATTCCTTGAGCGTTTTGTAGCGGCCGTCGTGGAGATACGGAGCGGTTCGCCAACATTCGATCAACGTCGGCGTGTCGTAAGCGGGATCGAAGTCGCCGGCCGACAGCGTGCCGACGTCGTGCAATCGCAAATCGGTAAACAGCGGCGCCGGATGACAGATTGCGCAACCTGCGGCCCCGTCGAAAAGCCGCTTACCGCGCTTCGCCGATTCCGACAACGACGTCGTTCCGTCCGGACCGTTAACCAATTTCGGACTCGGAACCGGCTGCAACGCCTTCAGATAGGCGTCGACATCGCAGGCGTCGGTTTCCGAAACCTTGACGAAAAGAATCGACTCGAACCCTTTTCGGACGGCAATTTCCGCGTCTTTGCGAACACCGGTCGCCATGCTGGGCGGCGTTTCGTGGGAAAGCAACATGCTCTTCGAGTTTTTCGGATTACCCTGTCCGTCGTTGAAGAGGTCCCAGTTCAGCGTGTCGCTCCGAGCGTCGGGATGGCAGGTTACGCAACTTTGCCAATGTTCGAAGCAGGGCGTCGCGTCGTGAAAGAGCATTTCGCCGTGTCGAACGGTGTTCCAGACCGGTTGCGGACCGAGCCGGGCGAAACTCCGTCGAAAGTTGGCTCCTTTCATTAAGTCGTATCGGGGAAGCTCGACGAAACGGAGCGGCCCGTTTTCCGGAACGTCGGTTTCCGGACGCTTTCGGTCGCGTTCGCTCTTCCAATCCAGCGTGTCGAGTCCGATGACGAGTCCGGGAACGAAGGGAACCGGTTCGTCGAGTTCTGGCTGGATTTTCAGGACGCAATCTTCGAAATACGCCGTCGCGAACACTCGGCCTTTCGACATCACGGCGTGCCGGACGCCCTTCATGCCGACGGGAATCCGAAGTTGCATCGGCAGCGTGACGTCGGTTGCAGGCAGCGGCGGTCGCTTCGACTCGCCGACCGAGCCGGGCCGGTTGTCGAGAACATCGAGGACCTTTCGCATCGTCAGCAGGGAGATTTCGCAGCTTCCGGCATGGGAAACGACGAGGAAGCGGCCGTCGTCGGACAGCGTGATTCCCCAAGGATTACCGCCGCCCATCGCGTAGTCGTCGATGTAGAAAATGTTCGCGGACTCCTTGGCGTGAACGTCGACGACGAACACGGCGTTCTCGTTCGTCCAACCGCCGCTGACCTGGCTCGGCAACTGTTCGAAATGTCCGACGATTCCCGTGATGAACGCGTAGCGACCGTCGTTGCTGAGGGCGACGTCCCGAAGATTCATCGAGCCCTGCCGCAACCGAATCACGGAAACGTCGCCGGTTTTCGTGTCGAAGATTCGAATCCGGGCGGCCGTGTCGGGATCCAGCGACGAATCTTCCGGAATCTGTCCGGCGACGACCAATTGCTTGCCGTCCGGCGTTACGGCCAAGGCGATCGGTTCGCGACCGGCCGGCCAACGAGCCGTTTCCCTGCCCGAGTTGCCGTCGACCACGGAAATCGTTCCGTCGAAGCGGTTTGAAACGTAAATCGTCGTTTCGCCGTCCGCTTGGAACACCGAAACGTCGCTCGGCGAATGTCCGACGGAAATCGTTTTCTCCACGGTCAAAGTTCCGATCTCGACGATCAGGAGCTTGCCGAGCGGTCCGTTGCCGACGACGGCGACACGCTTTCGATCGGGAAAGAGCGACATTCGTTCGGGTCGGATCGGCAGATTCAGGACTTTCGCGGCTTGAGCGGTGTCGACACGGACCTTTCGAAGTTGCTGGGCGTCCTGTTCGAGGATCAGCAACTCATTGGAATCGGCGGCAACGAGAATATCGGAGGGACCGAGATAACGATATCCGAGCAGCGAACCGTCTTCCGCGAATCCGACGATTCCGGCAACGAAGAGGAGAAAGAACGGCAGAAAGAATTTTCGAATCATCAAATCAGGCATCGGTCTTCTCTTCAAATTTAGCCGGTACTCCGGCAATAGACGGATCGTCCACGATAGCTCAGCGTTCATGAAATGAATTCGTCATCCCCGCGCAGGCGGGGACCTAGACGGAAGACATTATTGACCGTTTGCATCCGTTAATAACGTGTGCAAAAACCGATAAAATCCGTTCTCTAGGTCCCTGCCTGCGCGGGGATGACGATATTTTCTCTTTTTTTTCGAATATGTTCAAGAACAACTCATACCCGCCCCAGTATATCCCAAACGCTCAAGATTCCCAAGCCCGAAATTCTCCGTTCTTTCGCGCGTCGGAAACCGACGCGGCGAACGGCGTTTTTTCGGATCACTCGGCTCGTTTGGCGGGTTTCTCTCCGGCGATCGCCCGTTGATAGTTCGGATTGTCTGCCTGACCGGTAATTTCGTAGAGAAACCGGCTCGGAATCGTCGGACGCGGCTTGCCCCATTTCATGCGTTGGAGGGCGAGCGTCAGCGTCAGGCGGCGTTGCGCCCGAGTCACGCCGACGTAACAGAGCCGCCGTTCTTCGTCGACCGCCAGCACGTCCTCGCTCGAAACGCTCCGATGATGCGGCAGCGTGCCTTCTTCCATGCCGACCATATAAACTTCCGGAAATTCGAGTCCCTTCGCGGCGTGTAGCGTCATCAGGACGACCGCGTTTTGGCCGAGCCCTTTTTTTTCTCCGCTGCCGAAGTCCGGACCGGCCAGCGACGTGTTGTCCAAAAACTCCCAGAGCTTTGGCGGCGTCGATTCCTCCTCGGATTCCTTGATGTATTCTGCCGCGGCGTTGATCACCTCGCCGACGGAGTCCCAACGGGTCGAACGCTCGTTCGGATCCTGGTAGAGCCGATTGATTTCCCGATCGTAATCGATCGCCGAGAGAAGATTCTTCAAATTCTGGACCGTGAATTCTCGGAAAAGAATTTTTCGTTGCTCCTCCATCATGATCCGGAAGGAGTTCAACGCCTCGGCGGTTCGATGGTTGAAATCGGGTTCGTTGGGTTGTCGCGACCACAGGTCGCGGCTCGTAAGAACCTCCCAGAGCGGAATGTGCTGCGAGACGGCGGTTTCCGTAAGCTTTTGGATCGTCGTCTGGCCGATGCCGCGCGGCGGCGTGTTCAGGATACGGAGCAGCGAAACCTCGTCCTGCGGCCTGTTGATCGCTTTCAGGTACGCCAGGATGTCGCGGACCTCCTTGCGGTCGAAGAACGACTGTCCGCCGATCAGCGTGTACGGAATCTTCGCGGCTCTCATCTCCATTTCGAAGGCTCGCGGCTGTTCGTTGGTCCGAAAGAGAATCGCAAAGTCTCTCGGACGCCGCTTACCGCCTTCGAGCCGTTTTTTGATGTCGTCGACGACGCTTTTCGCTTCCGTTTCGCCGTCCTTGCACTGCACGATGCGCGGCGGCTCGCCGGGAAGCGTCGAAATCAGCTGTTTGCCGTGCCGATGTTTGTTGAAAACGATCAGCCGGTTCGCCCAGTCGATGATCGGTTTCGTGGAGCGGTAATTCTCTTCGAGCCGAACGACTTTCGCTTCCGGCCAGTCTTTCTGGAAGTTCAGAATATGCGTGACTTCCGCGCCCCGCCAACCGTAGATCGCCTGATCGTCGTCGCCGACGACGCAGAGATTCCGATGCGGCAGGGCCAAGCCCTTGACGATCCGGTATTGGCTCATGTTCGTGTCCTGATACTCGTCGACCAGCAGATGATCGAAGCGGGCCGACTCTTCGTTCAGGACGCCGGGGTACCGGCTAAATAATTCTTCCGTGACGAGCAAAAGGTCGTCGAAGTCGACGGCTCCGAGCGTTTTGAGCGTCTTTTGATATTTTCCGTAGGCGAGCGACGCCAAATGATCCTTGGCGCTCCATGCGGCTTCGGCGGCGGCTTCCGGAGCGAGTCCCGAGGATTTCCACGAACTGATCTTCGAGAGCATGTCGCCGGGCTTCAACGCCGCGTCGGAGACCCGGATGTCCTTTAAAACCTGCCGGGCGACGGATTCCTGATCGCCCCGATCGTAAATCGCGAACTGCTGCGGATAACCGAGCTTCGTAATATGTCGCCGCAGAATTCGAACGCAGAGCGAATGGAAAGTCGAGGTTTCCGGTCGGTCCGCTTTCTTCGATTTGCCTTTATCTTTGAGGAGTCCGGCGATTCGTTCTTGCATTTCCTTGGCCGCTTTGTTCGTGAACGTCACGGCGAGGATTCGATTCGGCGGGATTCCGTGTCGAATGAGATTTGCGATACGGAACGTCACGACGCGTGTTTTCCCGGTTCCGGCTCCTGCCAAAACGAGGAGCGGTCCACGAAGCGTGTTCACGGCGGCGGATTGAGCGGCGTTCAGCGTCATGCTAAGTCGAGGTCGGCAACTCCGTTTGCAAATCGGCGATGATTCGATTGACTGTTTTCAACAACGATTTCCTTGTCGAACGGTTCAGACATAAATCGCGTCCCTCGTCAAACGTTTTTTGAACAACTCCCGTAAATCGTCGCGTAGTCGAACGATATCGACATGACATCGGAACGATGATTCCAGTTCCTCTCTTACCGCTTCGACACTGAAAAAATTCGGGGGCATCTCGACGCAAACATCGACGTCGCTCGCTTCGGTCGCCTCGTTTCGAGCGAAGGACCCGAACAAGCCGAGTTTCGTCACGCCGTATTTTTCGGCGAACCGTTCTTTATTTTCGCGCAGGATTTGCAGCACGTCTTGACGAGTCAGCATGGATTTCCCCCAAGGTCGCCGAGTTTCAAACCGTTGATCCGTTCGAAGTTTTTCATGCGAAAATGATCGATCAGAACGGAAGCGTCAAGCATGACATCGGACGGCATCGGAATCGATTCCTGAATTCATTTTGACTCTCGATTTCTTTCGGGGTGGCTACTGGACATTCCAAAAGCCAATCACAGTGCTTCTTGTCGAATTTTGTCAACCTCTTTTTTCGCTTCGAGCATCAGTTGGATTTCTTCTTCGCTGATCACGGGAAAGTTCATCAGAAACTCATAATATTCCTCTTGAGTCATTTCGTGAGTGTTTTTTTCCGTCTCCGCATCGAACGTCAGGAGACTTTGTGCCAGTCTTTTTTGTTCTTCTGGCGTCAGTTGATGAGCCAAATCGAAAACCTGATCGTATCCAAGATTAACTGTCAGTTGCATGGCGTTGCCTCGAAAAACGGGGGAAACAATCGACGTCCCCCAAATTATATCCGTTTTCCTCGCAGGGAGAAGGTCGCCGTTGACGAACGGTTCGAACATTGGGGAGCGAACCGGATTTTGCTCTTGAAGAACCGGGGAAATTTTCGCATAATTCGCCCCCGCTCTTCTTTTTCCATCGACAAGCCAACCGGTATCGATGATATGACCATTCTGGACCGATATTTTCTACGAAGTTTTCTCTTCAATTTTTTTCTGTGGTTGTTTTGCGTCGTCGGCGTCTTCATCGTCTTCGATCTTTTTACTAATTTGGATAGTTTGTTGAAAGCAGGCAAAGAGGTCGGCAGCACGTCGAAGTTGTTGCTTGTTTATTACACGTTCAAGTCGATTCCGATCGTCATGATGCTCGGCTCGCTGCTCGGACTGGTTTCCGCCATGGTAACGGTCGCGATGGTGATGCGGCTGAACGAATTGGTTCCCATCCAGGCGGCCGGTATTTCGACGTTTCGCATCGTCCTGCCGTTGTTGATCGCCTTTTTCCTGATTGTCGTTCTTCTCGGCGTCGCCCGCGAATTCGTGTTGCCGAAATATCTTAACGAATTGACGACGGATTTCGTCGCGTCGGCCAACCAACAAGGTCGGGTCGTCAACGCGATGATCGATTACGAGACAGGAATTCTTTTTCAGGGAGACCGGCTCTATCAGACCGAGCAACGGCTCTCGGACCCGAACATCCAGATTCACAAGCCGGTCGTCAAGCGAATGCTCAACATCAAGGCGGAGGACGCTTTCTATCATGAAGCCAAGGACGGTCGGCCGGCCGGATTCATGCTCGTCAACGTACGAGAGCCGAAGAATCTGACGAGCGGAGCGTCCCTGATGCTCAAGGATCGTCCCGTCGTGATGACAGCGAAGGACGCTCCGGATTGGATCAAACCGACCGACTGCTTTGTCGTCAGCAAGATTCCCTTTGCCTATTTCAGTTCGAGCGAATCCTGGAGTCAATACGCGTCGACCTGGGAGATGATTCAAGCGGCGAGGAATCCGAGCATGGAGCTAGGGCAACGGATTCATGGAACCATTCATTCACGGATCCTGTTGCCGTTATTGGACGTCGCGGTGATTTTTCTCGGTCTTCCGATCATTCTTTCCCGGGGCGACCGCAACGTGTTCAAAGCGATGGGGCTCAGCGCCTTGATCATTATTTCGTTCCTTGTCATTCGGGAGGGGAGCCAGTATCTCGGAACGACGCTCGATCAACCGGTTCTCGGCGCCTGGCTGCCGTTGATGCTTTTCGGTCCGATCGCCGTGAACCAATTTTGGGTTCTCAGAAACTGTTAGCTCCTCAAGAGCCGGGATCTGTGATCCTGGTCTGCGTTTTTAGTCCGGGACCGCAGGTCCCGGCTCTCTTCTCCCGATTTTTCGTACCCTTCTCTTTTTTTCGACTTGGATTATGGTATCTTTACAGGGATTGGAGCGATTAAAGCGTTCCGTCTTTCCCAATCGATTTGAAAACACCCCCTTTTCAGGAGACAACATGCAAAATCGTCTGCTTCATCGAGGATTTGGAATCGTCGTCGGCTTGTTTTTGACGAGCGTCCTTTCGTTGTCGTTTCTTCACGCAGCGGAAACGAAGCCGGTGCTGACCGTTTCGACCGCGAATCCGGAGACGCTGTACAACATCGCCGAAAAAATTGCCGCTTTGTCCGGAACGCTGGACGCGTTCGAGGAAACGGCGGGCCCCTTCAAAGAATTGAAGGGTTGCGCTCCGAAGAATCCGATCGTGTTCGTGCTGCACGCCGAAGGATCGGAATTCAAGGATCCGCTTCTTTTCCTGCCGATCACCGACATCAACAAGGTCGAGATCCCCGGTTTCGAAATGATCCTCGCCCAAATGAAAAAGGAGAGCGACGGAAAGTATCTCCTGAACAGTCCGGCGGGGGCCTATATCCTGACGCAGAAAAAGGGATATCTGGTTGTTTCCTCGGAATCGTCCGAGATGCCGATTCCCGACGATCCGGCGGCGTTCATCAAGGGGTTGGAAGCGTATTCGCTCGGTATTCGGGTCGATGTCGAGAACACCTCGGCCGAAGCGGTCCAGACGCTGTTGATGCCGTTCCAGCTCATGGCGAGCATGCAGGGCGGCGAACAAGCGGCTCAGGCGTTCGAACAAATCAACCACGCCGTCGATGTGATTTGCAAGGAAGCGCGTTCGTTGACCTTCGGACTGACGATGGATCCAAAGACCGCCGACTCGACGTTCGTCTCTAAAATGATCGCCAAAAAGGGATCCGATTCGGAGAAGCAGCTCGAGTTTTTGAAAGACGCCAAAACGATCTTCAGTGGTTTTCTCGGCAATTCCAGCGCTGTCGCGTCCTTCTCCTCCGTGAGCAAGGGACTCAAGGATTCGCCTGACCAACTGGAAATGGTGGAAAGTCAGATCGACCAACTGATCGCCGGAATGCTCGAACAAGTCGAGGAAAACGCCGAGGAAGACGAGGACGTTGAATTGGCCGAAACCGTTGCGGCGAGCGCCAAAAAGATTCTTCTCGAGACCTTGGCCTTGAATAAAATCGATTTTGCCGTCTCGTTGGGCGGCGACGGAACATTCGTCTTGGGAACGAGTATCGCGGAAGGCAAGGAACTGGAAAAGATCGGCTCGCTCGTTATGAAGCGACTCGAAAAAATGTCGACGGACAAGGAACAGTTTGCCGACGCCGTCAAAAAGATGAAGACGAATTACGCCGTCGCCGAAGGATTCCAATTGTCGAGCTTCGTCTATCCGCTCAAGGAACTTGCCGCTCAGGACGAAAACTTTCCGAAGGCTTTCGCCGACAAAACATTTTGCGTTTACTGGGGACTCAAGGACGACGCCTTTGTGTTGTTGAGCGGTTTCAATCCTCAATCGGAAGAGCAGTTCAAATCGGCGATTGCCGCGACGAAGAAACCGGTTGCTACGCAGGGCGGAAGCGGATTTATTGCTTTCCAGCAGCTCGGCAAGCTCATGAAAGACTTCCAAATCGAACAGGCGTCGCCGGAATCGCTTCGTATTGTCGACGCGCTTCTTCAAGCCGGATCAGACACCAAGATCACGCTTTCGCAGACCGTCGACAAGAACGTCTTGCAGCAGGAGATTTTCATCAACGGAAAGTTCTGGGAAGTCATCAAGAAGATCGCAGCCGGCGCGAACGGTTCCGAGAGCGGTTCGTCCGACGGCAAAATCCGTGAGTTTAAATAGAAATCCCCCCATTTGGCCGGTACTCCGCTATTTAGCCGGTACTCCGGTATTTAGTCGGTACTCCGGCGCAATGATCTCAAAACGAAAGGGCGTGAACCGGACGATCATTCGTCCCGTTCACGCCTTTTCGTTTGGGGGAACCTCGAAAAATTCAGAAAACGAGCTGCGACCTGTGGTCGCGGTCTTAAAAAATCGAGAGATGTTTTCGGTCCCAACGACGTCAGGACGGATTTTTCGTGGTACCCTACTAAGGGAGCGGTAAAAAACAACCTATCGAAAAGAGCCCCGAGTGGAGGCGGCCGAAAAATCAATACGGCGCCGTAACTCGGGGGTTGAAACGGCAATCAATTTTGTACAATTGTAAAGGTTATTTCCGGACAGGTTCTAATCGAGCGGTAAAAAGCAACCTATCGAAAAGAGCCCCGAGTGGAGGCGGCCGAAAAATCAATACGGCGCCGTAACTCGGGGGTTGAACCTCGGTAGCTTTTGTACAATTCGATAGCTTATTTTTGACCAAGCACTAATCGAGCTTATACCCTTCGGTGTAGACCGGCTTGACGAGACCGGCGACGCCCGGCGTTTTGAGGCTCGACAGGTTCGTGACGACAAGATTTTTGGCGTCCCAATCGATTTTCTCGCCCCATTCTCCCATGGCTCCATCCGGTCCGCCTTGGGCTGCGGCCCAGACGGCGAGGTTGCCAAGCAGGATCGTTTCGGTGAGTGGTCCGGCGCGATCGACGAAGTTCGAATGACAGATCTTCGGATCCTTGGCGTACACGGCTCGGAAAAGCTCCCACATATTGTTTTCGTCGTTGCTGCCCTTGCTTTCGGCGTAAACGACTTCCAGATCCTTCAACGGTTCGATCTTATCGCCGCCTTCGGCTCGCAGTTCGTACTTGCCGCAATAATCGTCGCTGCTGTAGAAGCAACCCTTTTCGCCGACGATGAGCACGCCGCTGTCCGCGACCTTTTCGATCTTGTAAGGATCGAACACTTCTTGCGGCGGCTTGTTGCCCTTGCGGTCATACCACCAGAACGGGATCTTGCCGCGTTCTTCGGTCGCCGGAAATTCGAATTCGATGACCGAGCTGGCTGGAAAACTGTCGAAATCGTGTCCCGTCGACTTTGCGCGGACCCAAGTCGGATCTTTCAGACCACAGGCCGCGAACGGAACCGTGACTTGGTGGCAGGCCATGTCGCCGAGAGCGCCGCTGCCGAAGTCCCACCAACCACGCCATTGGAACGAATGATAGAGACCCGGATAGTAATCGCGGAACTTCGCGGTGCCGAGCCAGAGATTCCAATCGAGTTTTTCGAGATTGCGCTGGATTTCGCCTTCTTTCGCCTTGATCATTTCCTCGGCCTTGTCCGGACTCTTTTCCTTGGCTTCGGCGGCGAATTTGGCGAGCGTCATGCGTCGGTTCGGACCTTGCGCCCAAACGGGTCGATTCGACCAGACGAACACTTCTTTTGGTTTGCCGATGACGCCGGCCTTGAGTTGGGCGATTGCCATCCGGGAGGTATCCAGAGCGGTTCCCTGATTTCCCATTTGGGTGCAGACGCCGGTTTCTTTAGCGACCTGAGCCAGTTTCCGGGCTTCGTAGATCGTTCGGGTGAGCGGTTTCTGGGTATAGCAGCTTTTTCCCATGCGCATCGCCATGAGGGTCTGGGCGGCGTGCATATGGTCGGGGGAGCTGATCGTGACGATATCGATTTCCTTTTCGTGCTTTTCGAGCATTTCGCGGAAGTCGGTGTATCGTTTGGCGTTTTGAAACGCGTTGGCTTTGCCTCTGTTTTCAAGGGTTCCGCGATCGACATCGCAGATTGCGACGATATTACCGAATTTCGCGGCGTTGTTGCTGTCGCTGCTGCCCTTTCCGCCGACTCCGATGCACGCGACGCCGAGTTTTTCATTGGCCGAGGTTGGTGTTTCCTGGGCGTTGCCTTCCGCGACAAGATAGCCGACGCTGGCGACCGTTGCAACTTTCAAGAAGTCTCGACGTGAAGTTTTCATCATGTTCTGTCTCCTGCTGATTGGAAAAAGGAATCGACTCTCGCTGTTCTCCACAATGAGTCCGCGAAACCGAAAACCGTATTTTACCTCTTTATGACGGGAAAATCCATGCCGAAATGTTGTTTTTTCGTTTTTTTCAAAAAGAGGGCCGGTGTTCCGCGTAGGTTCTGCGCAGTGAGAACTTGCTTCTCCCTTGTTTTTTTTCCGATCGTGATTAGAATCGACGTTTCTTTGCGATCGGCAAGCCGCGTCGAGTCGTTGTTCGGGCGATTAGCTCAGTTGGTTAGAGCGTCTGGTTTACACCCAGAAGGTCGGGGGTTCGAGCCCCTCATCGCCCAGTTTTCTACCGCGAAACGGCATTCGACGGACATCTTGAAGAAAGGAGTTCCGTTTCGCAGCAGAGAGCAGAGAAACTTTGCAGCAGAACAACGGAAAGTCGACCGAACCGTCCCGCTGAACTTTTCAGGATCATCGCTCGAACAACGTGCAAAATCCTATTCGATTCGCCGACAGGTCCGAGAGCTCTCTTCAGTCCATGCCGGTGCGTTTGAGCAGCCAATAGGTCACGTAACCGACGACGAACAGGCCGATCGTAAACAAACCATAAGAAATCGGCCACCACGGAATATACGGCTTCACGAATTCAGTGTATTCCGACATTCCGAACATTCCGGCAATCACGTTCAGCGGCAGGAACACAATCGAAAGCACCGTGAGCTGCTTCATCAAAAGGTTCAAGTTGTTGCTGACGACGGAAGCTCGGGCGTCCGTCATACTCGCCATAATGGTCGCGTAGATCTCGGCCTGTTTATAGCACTGCGTGTTATCGACGTTCAAGTCGTCGAGCAGTTCGTTGTTCTCGACCGTGAAACCGATCTTGCCGGAATAACCCCGTAGTTTTTCGATCAGGACGCCGTTGGAGGAAATCGCGGAGAGATAATACGTCAAGCTCTGTCCCAATTTGAACAGATGCAGCAAATGCTTGTTGCTCATCGAAGTTTCGAGCTTTTTCTCCAGTTCGTCAACGATCATGCTGATCGCCCGGATATGTCCCAAAAACTGCGAAATCGAACGACCAATCAAGCGGAGCATCAATTCGTGCAGGCCGCTCAGGTTCGAAACGTCCTTGCCTCGATCGAAAAACGTGATATCGTCGTTCAATACCGCGATGAGCCGGTCCTTGAAAAGATAAAGTCCCATCGAAGAAACCGTGAACAGGAAATCGTCTTCGGCAGAGTAGTGCTTGGGCCGTTTGAAAATCACGGCGACGTGACTCGGTTCGAATTCGACACGCGAAAGCTCGTCGGGGTCCAGAGCACTGTTGAGCGTATGCTCGTCGAGATTCAACTCGCCGACCAGATAGAGACGCTCTGTTTCCGTCGGAGCGACGAAAACCTGGATTTTGGAGTTTTCGTCGTCCGTCGGGATCAGACGACCGTTGGAAATATCGAAATTTCTTCGCATTGGAGTGAATTTAATCGAAAAGTCGAATCAATTCAAGTCGGGCCGACCGCAGAATCCTCTCGCCGTCCCCCCAAGGTCCTTGACAATTTCGACGGTTGAAAATTATAATCTGGGAGACGATTCGCTTCGAACACATTGACTGAACTCTCTCCCTTATCCTCCTTCTTTATGAAGTCGACCGATACGTCGAGCCCTCAACACCGTTTTACGGCTTCAACGCAAACGGAACACCGACGGGGGGGCAACATTCTCTGTTTTCTTTCGGGACTCGCCTTTATCCTTTTCTTGTTGTCGCTTTCGTCCCATGGGGCTTCCGAAACGCCTGAATTTCCTGCCGCTTCGATATCCGATGCGGCAAACACGACGAATGTTGACGCCGACGGAAACACGGAACACGTTTTCATCCGACTGCTTCCGGACACGAAGCAGCTCCTTGCGCAACCGGGAGTCGTGTTGACGACGGTTCTCGACATCGGCAAGACTTATCGGGGACACGCCGAGTTCAAAGACGTCTCGCCGGTCTTCCAGTTGGTTGATTCAGGCAAAACGAAAGTCGTCCAACCGACCTTGCACGACGACCAGCTTTCCCTCCAATGGAAGCAGATCGGCGACAGCGAGATCACGATCCGGGCGTTCAATCCGGCAACGAAGAAAGTCTACGACGAAAAGATCTACCTTGAAGCGTGGATGCCGAACTATTGGACGATGTTTTTCGCCGTGGTCGGCGGTCTCGGAATTTTCCTCGTCGGCATGAAATACATGTCGGAGGGGCTCCAAATGGTCGCCGGAGCCAGTCTGCGGCGAATGATCGCGACGCTGACCGACAATCGGTTTTCCGCGACGCTGGTCGGTTTCGTCGTCACGTTCCTGATCCAGTCGAGCAGCGTGACGACTGTGATGGTCGTCGGCTTCATCAACAGCCAGATCATGACGCTGTCGCAGGGAATCGGCGTGATCATGGGCGCAAACATCGGTACGACGGTCACGGGCTGGATCCTGACCTTAAACATCGGCAAATACGGCTTGCCGATCCTTGGAATCGCGGCGTTTTTCTACATGTTTTCCAAGAACGAGCGGACCCGGTTCCTCGGAATGGCCGTCATGGGGCTCGGTTTCGTGTTCTTCGGCCTCGAATTAATGCAGCAGGGGTTCAAGCCGCTCCGCGACTTGCCGTCGTTCTCCGCTTGGATGGAAACGTTCTCCGCCGACTCGTATTTCGGCGTTCTGACCTGCGCCGCCGTCGGCTGCATCCTGACGTTGGTTGTCCAATCGTCGTCGGCAACTCTCGGCATCACGATTTCGCTGGCCGCGATCGGCGTGATCCGCTTCGAGACGGCCGCCGCGCTGGTTCTCGGCGAAAACATCGGAACAACGATCACCGCCGTGCTCGCGTCCATCGGAATGTCCGCCAACGCTCGTCGGGCCGCCTATTTTCACGTCATGTTCAACGTGATCGGCGTCGCTTACATCACAATGCTGTTCAATTGGCCTTTCATGCCGATCGTCAGGGGGCTCGTCGGCGTCGATCCGCAAACCGGTCTGATCCTCAATTCCACGATGGGAATTGCGCTGACCCATACGCTATTCAACGTCGCCAACGTGATCGTCTTCCTGCCGTTTACACGCATCGCGGCCGACATCCTGATCCGTTACGTTCCCGATACCGGAAGTCCGCCGACGAAATCCCGGTTGACGAATCTCAGTACCCGAATTATGGAAACCGCGTCGATTTCCGTCGAACGCTCCCGGATCGAGGTGCTTCGTATGGGCACCGGCTGCAACCAGTTGACCGACTGGGTGCTCGACATCGTGAAAAGCGAGACCCCGGAATCCAAGATGGTCGACGACTCCTTTCATCAGGAGGAAGTCCTCGACTCATTGCAGGACGAAATCATCGAGTTCACGTCGTCGATGCTTTCCGGCAATATTTCCCACGACATCGCGGAAAGCGCCCGGCAGCAGCTTCGCATGGCCGACGAACTGGAGTCGATTAGCGATTACCTGATCATTATTCTCAAATCGGACCTCAAGATGCGGCAGTCGAATCTTTCGCTACCGGAACCGGAGAAATCGGAAGTCATCGAACTGCACGGCTCCATCGGCTCGCTGATCCGAATGATCGTCCAGTATTACGCCGCCCGGAAATCGGGACACGAATTGATGACCGATGTTCACGCTCAGGGGCGAAGCATCACGCACAAAGTCAAGTCGATCCGCGACAAGTTCATGCGGCGAATGTCCGAAGAGAAATTCGATCCGCAGGTCGTCATCGCGATCAACACGCAGCTCAACGCTTACCGCCGGGTCCGGGAACACGCCCAAAACGTCGCCGAAGCGATCGTCGGCGTGAAATAGGACAAATCGTCATCCCCGCGAAGGCGGGGACCTAGACGAAAGACGTTGTTGTCCGTTTGCATCCGTCATTGACGGGAAATTTAACACCGTGAATTACATGTGCAAACACTCATTGATATCTAATCTCTGGGTCCCCGCCTTCGCGGGGATGACGAACATTATTTTCTTAACTTTGTACTAGGTCCCCGCCTGCGCGGGGATGACGAGAAGAACGAATCCTACGCGGTCCAGAGTCCGTGCAGGTTGCAATAGATTCGCACGGAGACCGGAACGCCGGCGTCGACGGCAAACGTCGCCTTCGGAGCGTCGCCAGGCTTCAGCGAGACTCGTTGCTGTTTGGAGCCCTGAACGATTTCGATCCATTCGATATAATGCTTCGCTTCCATCGGATGCGGAACGCTGCCGACGTCGACCGTCGCAACGGTTCCTTCGACTTTCAGGACCGGAACATGCTTTTCTTTGGAGGCGTCGACCGTATTTTCCTTTTGCAGCGTCATTTCCTGGCCGCAGCAAACGAGATCGCCGTCGCCGGTTCCGAGAACCTCGACGATATTACCACACAGTTCACAAACATAAATTTCACGAAGCTGGGTCATGGAATGCTCCTAGGGTTGGGAGAAAAACAAAACATTTTTCACGCGACAGGACATTATCTCACGTTCCCGATCGAAAATCAAGAACCGAATTACTGTGTTGTCGCCGATTCTTCCTCCTCTTCCGGTTCGATCGCCAGCCAGCGGACCAATCGGCAGCCGATCGGACGTTGTTCTTCCGGCCGATTTTGACGGACCGTGACCGCGATTTCCTCCAAGCCGTATTCGTCGATCTCGGTAATTTCCAGCGTATACACCCAGAGGGCGCCGCCGCTATCGTTCGTGTCTTCGGCGTGCGTATCCAAGACCGTATCCGTCGTCAACGTCGACGACGAAATCGGAACGTCGACGACCGGTTCCATCTTGATGATTCCCAAGCGAACCTTCGCCAGAACGCTTTCGCAGAGCAGCTCCGCTTGCGTCATATCCCGGGCCGCCCGAGCACTGGACAGACCGTGACGGGACATCTCACCGAGAATCGCCATGCTGCTGCCCAGGATGACGAGCGAGAGCATGATCTCCAAAATCGTTATCCCGCGACGCGATGGTTGGTTGAAAAGCGAAAACATCTTTCGAATCGTCCGAAGATGAGAAAACTTAGGTTTCCGCTCGAAAGTCCCATACCCGGCAGTCAGTGTAGAGTGATCAGTGTAGAGTACCGATTCGGCCAAATCATCCAAAACGGTACTCTACACTTTACACTTTGTACTCTACACCCACCGTTTGATGGGTAAGTTTTTTTCGAGCGAAAGCCTTAACGTGTAATGAGCGTTCCGATTCGTTCGCCGCGGAGGGCCCGTTCAAGGTTGCCTTCGGTTCGGAAGTTGAAGATCATCACGGGCATGTCGTGTTCGCCGCACTTCGCAATGGATTCCTGATCCATGATCCGCAGCCGCTGTTTTCGGACCTCGTCGTAGGTCAATTCGGAGTAAAACACGGCGTTCGGATTCGTGTTCGGATCGTCGCTGTAGGCTCCGTCGACTTTGGTCGCCTTCAGCAGCACATCGGCACCGAGTTCCAGCGCCCGTTGGGCGGCCGCCGTATCGGTCGTTACGAAGGGGCTACCCGTTCCGCCGGCAAGCAGCACGATGCGGCCCTTTTCGAGATGTCGGACCGCACGTCGCCGAATATACGGCTCGGCAACGACATCCATTGGAATCGCCGTAAGCAGCCGCGTCGGGTGTCCCGCCAATTCGATGGCGTCCTGCAACGCGAGGCCGTTGATCACGGTTGCGAGCATTCCCATGTAATGGGCCGTCGCTTCCTGAATCGACGCGTTTGTCGCTTTGAATTGTCCGCCGCGTAATATGTTGCCGCCGCCCATCACGATCGCGATTTGGACGTCGCCTTTTTTGGCAACGGAAGCGATTTGTTCCGCGAGATGCATCACGGAATCCATGACGATGCCCCGCTGGTTTTCGCCGCAGAAACATTCGCCGGAAATCTTCAAAACGACACGACGGGGACGCTCGAAAGTCATGGAGTGGAGGGTGTAGGGTGTAGGGTGTAGGGTGTAGGGTGGAGGGTGTAGGGTGGAGGGTGTAGGGTGTAGGGTGTAGGGTGGAGGGTGGAGGGTGTAGGGTGGAGGGTGGAGGGTGTAGGGTGGAGGGTGGAGGGCGGAGGGTAGATGGTAGAGAAACGCTTGCGTCTTACCCTACACCTTACACCCTACACCTTACACCTCTATTCGTCTTCGTTTTGTCGGTTTTCGATTTCCGATTCGATGTTTCCGTCTTTGAGCCAGATGATCCGTTTGGCTCGGGCTCCGACGTTGTTTTCGTGTGTTACCAAAATAATCGTCCGGCCCTCTTCGTTCAGGCGATCAAGCAGTTGCAGAATTTCTTCCGTCGTGATCGAGTCGAGGTTTCCCGTCGGCTCGTCGGCCAGGATGAAATAGGGATCGTTCACCAAACTTCGGGCGATCGCGACGCGTTGTTGTTGGCCGCCGGAAAGCTGCGTCGGCCGATGCCCCAACCGATCGCCGAGTCCGACCATATTGGCCAATTCGACGCAACGTTTCCGGGACTTCCGGGAGATTGATCCCTGGTAGAACAGGGGAACCTCGATATTCTCGATCACCGTCAACTGTTGGATCAGGTTGTAGGACTGGAACACGAAACCGATCCGCGAGGCCCGGATCTCGGAAAGCCGATAATCGTCGAGCGTCGTGACATTGTCTTTGCCGAGCCAGATTGTTCCGGACGAGGGTTTGTCGAGGCAGCCGAGCAGGTTGAGCATCGTGCTTTTGCCGGAGCCGGAAGCTCCCATGATCGCGACGAAATCGCCTTCCGGAACTTCCAGACTGACGCCACGTAAAGCGCGGACCGTTTCGCCTTTCAGGACGTATTCTTTGACGACGTTTTCGAGTTTTGCGGCGAACATTGGAAATCAACCATTTAGCCGGTACTCCGGCACGAAAAAAATCAAAGAGCCGGAGTACCGGCTAAATGGTGGTTAATCTTGCGTTCGCAGCATTATACGATTATAGTAAATCTCATGCAACCGCCCGTTTCCGTCGATCTGACGCTGCGTCTTTGGAAAGAGGTTTCCCGATTGAGCGACCTCGAAGCGGCGTTACGGAGTCTGGCGGTGCTGCTCGACCTGCATGGAGCGGCTCTGTGGCAACAGGCCGGCGACATTCGACACCGGGTTTCTTCCTTTGGCGAACCGAACGACCTTGAACAGACCTTTGAGCTGCGAAAAGACGACACGGTATATTTTCTGAACCTGTCGCCCAGCCAAGATATTAGCCAAAATATTCCGGCGGAGATTTTAACCGAAGCGGTCGAAGTATTCGGCGTGGTCTTGGAACGGCATCTCGAAATCCAGCGGCACGAAGCGGCGGAAGCGGAGCGGCAGGCGGCGCTCGCCCGGCTCGGACGCAAGGAACTCGGCGACGAAATCGTCGGCAGGAACCGTGGTTTACGGACCGTTATGGAGCGTATCGAACAGGTTGCGACGTCGGACTTGCCCGTGTTGATTCTTGGTGAAACGGGAACCGGCAAGGAGCTGGTCGCGCGAACGATCCATCAACGGTCGACGCGGGCAAAAAATCTCTTCCATCGGGTCAACTGCGGCGCGATTCCCCCGGAATTGGTCGACTCGCAGCTTTTCGGACACGAACGGGGTTCGTTCACCGGAGCGACCGATTTGAGAAAAGGCTGGTTCGAACGGGCCGACGGCGGAACGTTATTTCTCGACGAAATCGGCGAACTTCCCTTAGCCGCCCAAGTTCGGCTGCTTCGAATCCTACAGGACGGACATTTCGAGCGGGTCGGCGGCCAGAAATCCTTATCCTGCGACGTTCGGATCGTTGCGGCGACGAATCAGGACCTCGCCCAAGCGGTTGCGGAGGGCCGATTCCGCGCCGATCTTTGGTATCGGATCGCGGTGTTTCCGATTCGAATTCCGCCGCTCCGGGAACGGGTTGAGGACATTCCGAGCCTTGCGGAACATTTTGCGGAGCGGGCGGCGACGCGCTTCGGTTTGCTCCGGGCGCATCCGACGGACGCCGAGTTCCGTCTGTTGGCGGCGTATCCTTGGCCGGGAAACGTTCGGGAGCTCGGCAGCGTGATCGACCGCGCGGCAATTCTCGGCAACGGTCGCCGTTTGGAAATCGCCGCGTCGCTCGGAATGCCGATTCCGACGCCGTCAATGGAATCCGAGCCGTCAAAACCAGCGGCAACGCTCCATCCGTCCATGGAAGAGTCGTTCGACGAAACGGTCCGAAAGCGAATCGAGTCGGTCCTCGAAACGACCCGAGGCCGCGTCGACGGTCCTTTTGGAGCGGCGAAACTTCTCGGTTTGAATCCGAACACGCTTCGTTCGAAGCTCCGCAAATTCGGCATCGACCCGAAACGATTCCGGGAAAAATGACGAAATTTTCGTCCCCGGTCTGTCGAACGCTTGCGTTTTAGCCGCGCAGCGCGTATTGGACTATTTTTCTGGAACGCCGCCCCGCTCGGCGGCGTCATGGTGTTGAGCGGAGAGCATCATGAACATCGATTCGGCGACCATTCGGAAACTGCACGGCGAGCACGGCGCTCCGTTGACGCTGTACGCCCGGCAGTTTTTCCGCCGGGGGAGTTTCCACGCCGCCGAAGAGGTCGTTCAAGAAGTGTTCGTCCGCTTGAATTCCGTCTCGCCGCCGCCGGAGAATGTCGTCGGTTGGCTCTACGCTTCCGTGAGAAACGGCGCGATTTCCGCCGCTCGGAGCGACAAACGCCGTGAAAAACGCGAGTCGGACCGCCAACCGCCGCTGTTCCATGTCGACGCCGAAGCTCCGTTCGATTCGGAGAAAATCTCGCTCGCCCTGGAAAAGCTCGCTCCGCTGGAACGGGAAATTATCACGCTGCATCTTTGGGGGGACCGTCCGTTTTCGGAAATCGGACCGCTGCTCGGTCTGCCGAAAACGACCGTTTTCCGCCGCTACGCCGAAGCACTCGAAACGCTTCGCCGACTTTTGGAGGAGTAATCATGAACGACGAACTGGACCCAAAATTGCAAGAGTTCGAAGCGAAACTGCGGCGTCTGAAACCGTACAGCGTTCCGCCGCCGAGCCGACCGCCGCGTGATTGGAAGCGAATGATCGTCTACGCCTTGGCGACCACGACAACGGCGATTGCGATTGTTTGTATGACGTCTCCCCAAGAGCCGGGGGGTATTCAAGAGCCGGGGGTGTCAGCCCCCGGATGCGTAGTGTTTTCGAAAGTCCCAACCATCCGGGGGCTTACACCCCCGGCTCTTGAAATGCTTACACCCCCGGCTCTTGCGCCGACGATGCGTCAGCAGCTCCAGCTGTTGCTCGACGAAATGGAGGTCGCGCATCCCGTTGCTGAGAGAAAGCCGGAGTATTCCGTCGTCGAAATCGCCATTGATTATTCCTCCAATGAGCCGGGGACGGAGTCGGTACTCCGACGCAGTCCCCGGATTACGTTTGACGATCCTTGTTGCCTGCCCGTTCATCCGGGGATTGTGCTGCGCAATTCAAGAAAAATCCCCGGCTCTTGATGAAAGGAAAATGATGAAACCGAAATTATTGTTGATCCTGTTCGTCGTGTTGACGTCGGCGCTCCGTGCGGAGGAGCCGAAGACGGTGAAGTTGATTCTCTCGCCAGAGACGACATACCTGACGGAGCCGCGACTGCCCGACGGTCGCATCGACTACCTCGCGGCGCTCAACAAGGAATTGGCCGCCCGAACGACGCCCCGGAACAACATCCTCATCGGTGCCGCTTCGATCGTTGCAGGCGAACTGGAATCGCCTCTCCTTCAAGCCGCTGAAAAAGGAGAGATTCCAAAGGAATCCGAAGACTCGCAAAAATATCGGGAACGATTCTGGAAAATGGTCGGTCTCGATGCTCCGCCGCCGATCGAATCGCTTGTCGTCTGTTCGCCGTTTTCGACGGAAAAGAATTACGAAAAAGAACTCCTCGAATTCTACACGAAAGACGAACTGAAACCGTTGCTCGACGCCCGGCGTGAAAAAGAAAAGGAATGGTACAAAAAACGACTGGACGACGGAAAGATCACGAAGGAAGACTACGACAAAGAACTCAAAAAAATCGAAACGGAAACACCCGATTGGTATTATCGGGAAATCATTTCCGAACAATGGACTGAAGCACGAAAACGCCCTTGGACGGCGAAGGAATTTCCGTATCTCGCCAAATGGGTTTCGACGATGGATCCTTGGATGCCGAAACTGATCGACGTCTGCCGTCACAGAACGGGATATTACCATCCGTTGATTTCGGATATTCCCACGCTCTTTGCCGCCCGAATTCCCTATGTCCAAATGTTCCGTTCTGTGGCACGATTACTGGAGACTCGCGGCAATTTGGAATTTACACAAGGGCAAATCGATCAGGCGATGGAGTCCGCATTGACCTCCGTTCGAATGGGTCGAACAATGCGACAAGGATCATCCTTGATTGTCGAGGATTTGATCGGAATTTCCGTGGCCGGCGTCGGAAATTATCTGTTGACGATCTTTCTGGCCGATCTCCCGAAGGAAAAAGACGCGGCGTGGATTCTACAAAAGAAGAAGGAATACGACGCCATCGAAACGAAAAACGGTTCGTTGCCGACGCCCCTGACTTGGGTTCTTGAAGAACGATTAGGTACGCTTTCAGCCGTTCAACTGATCGCCTTGGAACCGAAAACGGCTCACGAATTTTTCAACACCTGTTTCAAGGAGGAAACCGAACTTCTAGCCAAGTACGAAAAGTTGTTCAATTCAGGCACGGAATACGATTGGAACGAAATTTTGAAACAGGTCAATTTCTTTTACGACGACTTGGAAGACGTTTGCTTGCTACCGAATTGGTCGCGCCGTTTTCGAGCGGCAGAGCGCATGGAAAAACGAACGGTTGAATACTCTGAACGAAACGACGAATTGAGCGAAAAACCGGAACGGCGGGCGGTCGACTTTGTTTTGGGAAATCTCACGCCGTCCATTGCGTCGGTAATGGTCGCCTTGACCCGTGCTGAATGGGAGACAAAGATCACGAACGTTGCGTTTGCGTTGGCGGCGTATCGAGCGGACCACGGCGGCGAGAATCCGGACACACTGGAACAACTCGTCCCGAAATACATGCCAAAAATTCCGGAGTCGCCGTTCACGGAGAAGCCGCTGCGGTATCTCAAGCGGCAGCACGACGTCTTGATCGTCAACGACGACGAATACAAACTCGACGGCAGCGAACCGGACGTCGAAAAAAAGATCGCCGAAGAAAAATCCGGCGGCCGCGTCTATCTCTCGGCCCGACATTTCATTTTTATCGTCCAGAAAACGAAATGATCGCAGAGCCCGAAGCGTCAGCGAGGGATGGAGTCGAAATCCTCACGATTCAATCGGAACGATTCTTGGCATCGAAATACGTGTTCCGTGGACGCTGCCGAACTTCGCGACGAGTTCCGAATAATTCAGGCTCAAAAAATCCCAGACTTCCGGCGGCGGGTCCTGTGTCAACCATTTTTCGACGAGGCTTCGAATGATGGCGTCGTACCGTTTTTGCGACGATCCATGGGCGAAACAGCGGCCCTTGAAACGCCGCAAATCGCCGTTGAATTCCGGATTGATATGATACAGTTCGTGAACGATCGTCTCCAGCTTGTCACGGAGCTTCAACTCGGTAAATCGGGGAACGAAAAAATAGAGAATATAAAGATATTCAACGCCATCGGGACGGCGAAAACGTTCGATGGTCCATTCTTTTCCTCTGGCCTGCATCTGGCCTGCACCGCCTTTGAAGCGGAGCGGCGTCGTCGAAGCGAAAACGCCGAAGGGCGCTGAATGCCGCGTCTGAGTGAAGCTGACAGCGACCCGACACATGTCGATATGGTTCAGCTCCGGCACGCGAAAACAGATATCCTTGCAGACGTTTTCGATGGCCGCTGTATAATCGAAAGATCGGGAAGACCGCCCCGATCGTTTTGGGGAACTGTGCTGATCGCCCATCGAGCTTAAAATTTATTTTTCCACGAAACGCAGAAAGACACGGAAAATATTTCAAATGAATTTTCCGTGTCTTTCCGAGTTTTGCCCAGCGACTTCCCCGAATCGGGTACGCTCAAGCTGGATCACTCAACCGCCGGTCGTTGCGAACGAACTTTGACGCGATCATTTTTGCCGACGAATTCAAGAATCGCGCGACGTCCGGCGTCGCCGAGTCGAAACCCGGCGAGTTTCATGATTCTTGTATATCCACCGTTCCGATTTTCAAAGCGGGGGGCAACGACATCGAAGAGAATTTGCACGGCTTCTTTACTTCCGATCAACTGGAGAACACGACGTCTGGCGGCGAGGGCCGGAGCGATTGCTTTGTTCCAATCCTGCCAACGATCGCTTTCACGCCATTTTTTCCATTCGGCGGAACCACGGTCGGCTTTAACGGCCAACGTTTCAGCGGCACGGAGATGTTTTTGCGCGTTTTTGGCGATCGTAACACATTTTTCCAGCAACGGCCGAACTTCTTTCGCCTTTTCAATGGTCGTAATGATACGACCCGGCGTCTTGGGAGCGTTTTCGTCATCGGCCGCATCTCGCTCGGTCATGATGATCGCGATCACCAAATTCTTGAGCAGTGCTCGTTGATGATTCGGATTTCTTCCAAGCGCTCGGCCTTTTTTCATATGTCTCATGATTCCACCGTCTTTTCTAGTTCTCTCGATCGAGTTTTTTCTTTAGACTCGTTAATGATATATTATACAAAAATTCAGCGTAGTTCAAGACATGTAAGGGGAACCAGCCTGACTGGAGCCCGTCATGCGCATACCGAGTCGCAAACCGAGACTCGTCAATTTTTCCTTGACTTCGGTCAGCGTCGTTTCGCCGAAATTTCTGACTTCCAACAAGGAATCTTCCGTTCGTGAAACCAAATCCCTGATCGTCAGGATTTTTTCCGCTTCGAGGCAATTCGTCGCTCTCACCGAAAGCTGAAGTTCGGAGAGACTCATCGAGAGCTTCGATTCCAAAGCCGGATCGACTCCGGAGACGCCTGGAGCCTTCGCCTTGGTGTAAACGAAGGAATCCAACCGATCGTATTGGAGAAAAGGATTCAAATGTTTCCGTAAAATTTTCGCGGCTTCGACCAACGCGAGCTCGGGATGAAGCGAACCATCCGTCCAAATCTGGAGCGAGAGCTTGTCGAAATTCGTTTTCTGTCCGACGCGTGTTTCTTCGATACTGTATTGCACTCGCGTCACCGGACTGAACGAGGCGTCGAGCGGAATAAACCCGATGTCGTCCCCTTTTTCACGAATCGTGGCAAATTGTTCGGAAGCGGAAACGTATCCTCTTCCATTTTCAACGACCATTTCGATTTCAAAATCGACGTTATCCGTCAACGTCGCAATGTAATGCTCGGGATTGATGATCGAAACAGTCGGATCGCCTTGGATATCCCGCGCCGTCACAGGACCAGCCGTGTTCTTGGCGATTCGTAAAATTTTCGGTTTGTCTTCGGTACACCGAACGACGAGAGATTTGATGTTCAGGCAAATTTCCGTGACATCTTCGAAAACGCCCTTGATCGCGGTAAACTCATGCAGGGCGTTCTTGACTCTGATTCTCGTGACAGCACTGCCTTCCAGACTGGAAAGCAGAACACGTCGGAGACTGTTGCCGATCGAGTTTCCGAACCCGCGTTCGAACGGTTCGGCAACGAATTTTCCGTAAGTTTCGGAGAGGGTTTCCCGCTCCGCCGCCACCTTGCTGGGCAGCTCCAAACCTCGCCAACGAATACGCATAGAAACCTCCGGGATCGCGATGTCTGATGAACGTTTCCTTCCCTCTCGAAAACTACGTCAAAAGAGAAGGAGACGGCGTCGATGATCGAACTGAAGAACAGGCCTTCTGCCACGAATTACTTGGAACAAAGCTCAACGATCAGGGCCGAGTTGACCGGGATCGAAACGTCTTCAGCTTCCGGCAACCGTATCACGATTCCCTTGGGAATATTATCATCGGCACGGTGTAGGAAGTCGGGGACATCATGGGAAACTTCGTCGAGAACATTCTTAATGCTCTTGACACTGGCCGGACGATTTCGAACCGTTACAACATCACCGATCCGAACAAGGTAGCTCGGAATATCAACCCGACGCCCATTGACTTGAATATGTCCGTGAGCCACCCATTGTCTTGCCTGAGCGCGTGACGCACCAAAACCGAGTCGGAAAACGATATTGTCGAGCCGTCGTTCGAGGAGCGACATCAAATTCTTTCCGGTGTTACCCTTTTGTCGTTCCGCCATTTCAAAATACTTACGGAACTGTTTTTCGAGGACGCCGAAATAATTCTTCACTTTCTGCTTTTCACGAAGATGAACTCCGTAGTCGGTCAATTTGCCGCGCTTGGCGCCGTGCATACCCGGCGGAGTCGCCCGCCGCTGGAAAGCACATTTATCGCTATCACAACGGTTTCCCTTGAGGAAAAGCTTGACGCCTTCTCGGCGACATTTACGGCAAACTGCCTCTGTATTTCGAGCCATGGAAATTCCGAATTACTGTCTTTCTAAGGACGTTGAATGTTGAACGGTGAAACTACACTCGGCGGCGTTTTTTCGGACGACATCCGTTATGGGGCAACGGCGTAACGTCTTCGATCGTCTTAACGTTCAGACCAGCCTGCTGGAGAGCGGTGATCGCGCTTTCACGACCACTACCGGGCCCTTTGACTTTGACGTCAACTTCTTTCATGCCGAACTTCATCGCTTTTTCAGCGGCTTGCTGAGCAGCCATCTGCCCGGCGAACGGCGTACTTTTACGACTACCTTTGAAGCCCGATGTTCCAGCGGTCGCCCAACAAAGGGTATCGCCTTTGGTGTCCGTGATCGTCACGGTGGTGTTATTGAAGGTCGCTTTGACACACGCGATTCCCGAGGCGACATTCCGCTTGACTTTTCGTTTTTTTACCGCTTTAGCCACGTGTTAATTCCTCTATATTATTGACGATGAAGAAATTCGCATCAAATGCCGGAGAACCGGCTCAATACAAACCGGAATACCGGCTAAATGCAGGCCGGAGTACCGGCTAAATGCAAACCGGAAATACCGGCTAAATGAAGACCGGAGTACCGGCTAATTACAATCTAGCGTAAATCCTTGACGCCCTTCTTTCCGGCGACGGTCTTTTTCGGTCCTTTACGGGTCCGAGCATTCGTTCGAGTCCGCTGACCGCGAACAGGCAGACCTTTACGGTGACGAACGCCACGATAACAGCCGATTTCTCGCAGCCGAGCAATATTTTGGTTAATCTGGCGACGAAGCTGCCCCTCGACCGTATAGTCGTTGTCGAGAAGAACGGCGAGTTTCGCCAAGTCGTTTTCGCCGAGATCTTTCGATTTCAAGGTCGGTTCGATATTGGCTTTGCGGCAGAGTTCACGAGCGATCGCCGGACCAACACCATAGAGATACGTCAACGAAATGACGATCTGTCGATTGTTCGGAATGTCAACACCTAAGAGACGCGGCATATTAACTCTCCCAAAAACTGAATGCCCAAAAACTGAATAAATTTATCCTTGACGTTGCTTGTGTCTTGGGTTGGACTTGCAAATCACGTAGATTCGTCCACGTCGCTTGACGACTTTGCAATTTTCGCAGATTCGACGAACACTGGCTCTAACTTTCATGAAAACACCTTTTCCTCTTTTCTCCGGCTTCCCGAATCTACCTGGAGATTCGATAACATCAGACGCCGATTTCCCTCCAAAATCGAAGAGCCTGTCATTCTATGCCCCGAGGCCCTGCTTGCCAAGGACTCCCTCGTTTTTTTTAAGAAAAATTCGTGCGGGGCTCATTTTTTTTCGCCGAGACAGTACACCGTCTTTTGTCCGCGAACGAAGAGCCGCCCATTAAGGGCCGCCGGGCTGGCGACGATCGGTTCGTTCATCGGATTTGTCGCGACGATCATCGCTTCGAGACACTCCTCTTTGAGCGAGCCTTTTTCGTCGAGTTCCGCCTTGGAAAGGTCGACAACGAACGCATTCGGACTCTCCTCAGTCATCGCGAAAAGATAGATCAGGTTGCCGACGAGGAGTGGTGAGGAATAAAAGCTTGCCTCGCCGCCGCCGACTTCGAGTTCCCAGTACATCGCCTTACCGTTTTTGACGTTTGCCGGATCGTAGGCCGTCAGATATCCTTGGGAGCTGAAGGTGTACGCCGCTTTTTCCGTCACCAAAGGGCTTGGCGTGTCCGGCAAAGCGTTCGATCCGGTCCAGAGAATGCTCGTTTTGGGCAATTCGCCGGTTCCGGTCGCGTCGATCGCTGAGGTTCTCGGTCCCTGATTCGTCACGACGACGACGTTTCCGAACGCCGTCGCTGAGGGACCGATGTCGCCGTTCAAACATTTGCAGCGCCAAATTTCTTTGCCGTCTTCCGCGTCGTAGGCGACGACAAACGGGTCCGCGCAGGTAATAATCTGGTATTTTTCGCCGACTTTGTGAACGATCGGCGACGCCCAGGAATTCGGCAACTCACGCGGCGTTTCCCAGACGACGTCGCCGGTTTTGGTGTCGAAGGCGAAAAGTTTCGATTTGCCGTCGGAGCCGTCGCCGACGTCGTATTGGACAATCAACCGGTCGAAATACAGGGCCGGAGAACTCGCGAAACCGTAAGAACTCTCAGGAATTCCCAGCGTTTTCCCCCAAACGACCTTGCCGTCGAAATCGACGGCGACGACGTCGCCGTTGGCAAACATCGCGTAAACCCGTTTGCCGTCGGCAATCGGCGTCGGAGCGGCAAAGCCCGTATCGTCGCTGACTTCGAAAGACTTCACGCTGTCCGGCGTCGACGGGGCGTCGGCAGTCCAGAGCAGCCTGCCGGTTTCGGCGTCGAAACAGAAAACCTGCCGCTTGTCTTTGTCGGCGCCGGTCAGAAACAGGCGATTGCCCCAAACGACCGGCGACGATTTGCCGGGAAGCGGAATATCGGTCTTCCAGAGCAGGTTTTCGTCCTTCGTCGTGTCCCATTTGACAGGCAAATCTTTGGTTGTCGAGATTCCGCTACCGTCCGGTCCTCGAAACGACGGCCAATTCTTCCGCAACTCGACAAGAAATGCCTCTCGATCCAACGGTTTTTCCTCAACAACGGCAGGTTGAACCGGAACGGACTCCTTCGCCGCGTCGCCCACGACTCGCTGGGGCGGAACAACGTCGGTTCCGCCGGTTTTTGCGGGCATGGATTGAGCCGGGTCGCCGGCGACGCGCGGAGGCGGAACAGACGCCGAATCATGGGCGAGTTTCTCGATAAGAACCCGTTCGAACGGCGACGCCGGAACGAGGAGCAGCCCCAAGGCCAATCCGACAAGCCCCATGGAAACCGCGACGGCGGACAAGGTTCCGAGTTGAAGTCGTCGCCTGTCGCTTTCACGGGCTTTGATTTGCCGATCTCCCTGCGGAACAGGAATCTCACGCCGCAGAACGCCGGCCGTTCGCACGGAAACGAGAAAAACGACCGCCGCCAGCAGGAGAAACGGCGACGCCAGCCGAATCGTGTCCCGCCGTTTGAAAAAATCCAGCCGCAATTTCTGGTCGAGCAGACGGAGATCCTCTTTGAGCCCTTCGTTCGCCTTGTCGGCGGCGAGACGTCGTTTTAAATGGAGATAATCCTTGTAATCGGTCGGCAACAAATTGAACGGATCGGTCGCCGGAATTCGATAGGTCGGATCGCTCTCCAAAATGGGAATTCCGTCCGCCGAAACGGTCGGGAGCGCCGTCGATACGGAATCGAGTTTGTCCGGTCGGTACGGCAGCGAGTAATTGAACCAGAGCAGGCCGACGAACGCCGCGCAAAAAACTCCGCTGACGATCGCCGAGGCAATCGCCAGGAAATAAAGTCGGCGGACGCCGGGAACGGTACTGATTTCGAGAGTCGTCGGCATTTTTCCATTGTCCGGTTTCGGCTTCCGTTTGGCAAGACCCCCATTTTTCCTCTTGCCGTTGTCCAAAGAGTTTTTTTGCGGTAAAATAAACGGTCCTGACGGAATATATTCGTATTTTTTGCTCCAAGCCATGAATTCCACGCCTTCCCCATCTTCCTCGACGAAATTCGAGCCGAAGGTCATCGCGTTCGTCTGCAACTGGTGTACGTACCTCGGCGCCGACCTTGCCGGTACGAGCCGTTTGGAATATCCGCCGAACATCCGGATCATCCGCCTGCCGTGTACGGGCCGGATCGACTTCAACCTGATCGTGAAGGCGTTCGAGAGCGGCGCGGACAGCGTGTTGGTGAGCGGCTGCCATCCCGGCGACTGCCATTACACCAGCGGCAACTTCCATGCTCGGCGCCGTTGGATCCTGTTTCGTGAGCTTTTGAACACGTTGGGGATCGACACGAACCGGGTCAATTTCTCGTGGATCAGCGCCGCCGAGGGAGCGAAGTTCCAAAAGTTCGTCACGGAAATCGTCGACAAGGCCCGTGCCATGGGCCCCTATGTCGCCATGCGGGAAATCTGCAACGACGCCTGAAATGAACGAGAAACCCCGTATTTATCTGGACAACTGTTGCTTCAATAGAAAATATGACGATCAGTCGCAGATCATCGTTCGTCTTGAAGCGTTGGCGATAACCTCCATTTTGGAAGAGGTGAAAAACGACCGTTTCGAGTTGGTTTGGTCGTATATTCTCGATGAAGAAAACGACGCGAATCCGAGCTTGCTGAAAAAACGACAAATTCGGACGTGGAAAACAGTCGCCGCTAAAGTCGTTGCCCCTTCAGAAGAAATTGCCCTTCAAGCGGAAAACTTCGAGAAAAAGGGGCTAAAGAGCATGGATGCATTACATCTCTCATGCGCGATGTTTTCGGCTTCCGATTCCTTCATTACGACGGATGGGAAAATACTCAAAAAAAAGATTGGCGGAATCCTGATCGAGAATCCGCTGGTTTTTGTTCAAAGAATGTTGGAGCTTAGCAATGGATGACGTGATGCTTGTCGATTCCGGGATTCAGATTCTTGTTGACAATCTTGGAATCGCGGAAACGGAACGTTTTTTTAACATGCTCAATCGAGAACGTTTCGACTACACGAAATGGCATGGCGTGTTGTCTGAAGGACGTTCTGTTCGAGAAATCCACGAAGCCGCCGCGAAGAGGTGGGAACAAAACCAGAAAAACGAAGCGACGGAAAGCTCTTCGAGCGAAGAGCCTTTCGATGATACAAAATGACGCGAACATCTTTTTGAAGGAATGTCAGTTGAAGAAATCAGTGCCCGAGCAATGAAATCAAGAGAAGAAAACCGACAGAAACCGAGCCGGTAAACAATGAAATCGCAACGTTTTAGCGTTATCGTCCAAAAAGACGACGCTTGGTACATCGCCAAGTGCATCGACAACTCGGTTGCCTCTCGGGGCAAGACCGTCGAGGAAGCGCTCGACAATCTGGACGAAGCGCTCGAACTGTACGAAGAAGACGAATCTTTAAGCATATAACCTCCCATGCCGCAGCAACAGCAATTACGGAACAGGGCGAAGGAACTTCTCACGTCGAAACAGGTCGCCGTGGTGATCGGTTACGGTCCCACGGAAACCGGCGAAATCGGAGCCGTGTTCGTCACGGATCCCGACCAGACCGACCAACTCGTCTGGGACGACCGCTGTACCGCCAACCTGACGACGTACCTGAAACGAAAAGAGATCAAAAAGCTCGGCAAGCCCGCGATCGTCGTCAAAGGCTGCGACGCCAAGGCGATCGTCGTGTTGGAAATCGAAAAGCAACTCGATCGGGACGCGATCTACGTCATCGGCATGGCCTGCGGCGGCGTCTGGGAAAAAGAGGGCGAGAACATCCAGGAAAAATGTTTTTCCTGCGACGTGCAAAAGCCGCTCCACTGCGACGAAGTAATCGCCGGCGAGCCGATGGTTGCCGCACGGAATATCGACCCTCACGAACGGTACGCCAAGCTTCAACAATTGATGGCGATGCCCGTCGAACAACGGCTCGAATATTGGAAACGGGAACTCTCCCGTTGTTTCAAGTGTTACGCATGTCGGCAAAATTGTCCGATGTGCTACTGCGAAGTCTGCGTCGCGGACAAAAACCGCCCCGTTCGGATCGACACCTCGGCGACGCTCAAGGGAAATCTGGCGTGGAACATTTTGCGGGCGTTTCATCTGGCGGGACGCTGCGTCGGCTGCGCGGCGTGCAGCACGGCCTGTCCGGCGGGGATCGATCTCGATCTTTTGAATCTGTCGCTCGCCAAGGCCGCGGAAGAGCAGTTCGGATTCCGTCCCGGCATGAAGCGAAACGTCGAGCCGCTCGTCGGAACCTTCTCACCCGACGACAAAGAAGAGTTTATCCGTTGATCCATGTCGTTCGATTATTCGATCATTATTCCGGCGTACAACGAAGAGGCGTTCATCGAAAAAACGCTTGACGCCGTTCGGACCGCGATGGACGCCGTTGGATTTCAAGGCGAGTTGATCGTCGTCGACAACGCGTCGACGGATCGAACGGCAGCGATTGCGAACGAATACGGGGCAACCGTCGTCTTCGAATCACATCGACAGATTTCCCGGGCTCGCAACGCCGGAGGACGCGCGGCGTCGGGCCGATTTCTCGTCTTTCTCGACGCCGACACGACGATTTCGCCGGAGCTGTTGGAAAAGGTTCTTTCCCTGCTTGAATCGGGAGAATACTACGGCGGCGGCGTGGCGGTTCGATTCGACCGGGAGAATCTGCCGTGGTCCGTACGGTTTTTCACCAAATTCTGGAACGGAATCGCTCGGCGACGTTCGTTGGCCGCCGGATGTTTCGTGTTCGTGCGGAAAGAAGCCTTCGACGCGGTCGGCGGTTTTCGTGAAGACCTGTACGCCGGAGAAGAAGTCTTTTTCTCGTTGGCCCTGAAAAAATGGGGCCGAAAGCGGAAATTGCGATTCGAGATGATCGAAACGCCGTCGATTTCGACTTCGTCACGAAAAATCGACAAGGGACATTTTTCCCTGCTCGGCGCAATGCTCCTGCTCGGTTTCTGTCCGTTCCTGTTGCGCAGCCGCCGATTCTGCTGGCCCTGGTACGGAAAGGACGTGAGAGGGTGAGAAATGTGCCAACCGTTCGAAAAACGATCGTCATCCCCGCGAAGGCGGGGACCCAGAGAACAGATTTTAATAGGCTTTTGCACACGTTATTGACGGATGCAAACGGTCAATCACGTTTTCCGTCTAGGTCCCCGCCTACGCGGGGATGACGAATGTTATTTCCCTGACTTTGTACTAGGTCCCCGCCTACGCGGGGATGACGCGATCATTGTTTTCCTGCCGCCCGGGGATTCTTTTTGTAATAAAAATACCCGTCTTCGGCTCCGACCAGCGGATCGGGAATTCCATCGTTGTCGAAATCGACGAAGGTCGGACTTGTACTGTGTCCCGAAATGTGTCGCGTGTCGATCGATCCAAGATTCTGGAACGTCCAGGTTCCGTTCTCCGCCTTGACCTGCCGAAAGAAGTCGGCGTTGATCGTATTGACGAGGAAGTCGACCGCTCCGTCGCCGTCGTAATCGACGAAACAGATTTTCCGTCGACCGCTGCCGCCGGCGATTCCGCCGTTCAAACGGAGCGGCTTTCCGCCTTCGTCGACAAGGACTCGTTTCGGCGGGAGCAGCACGAGCCGGTCGCCGGCTTTTTTCCGTTCGAAAAAGCTCAGATATCCTTCGTGGTCGAGCATCAACAGGTCCATGAGCCCGTCCTTGTTCCAATCAAACATGCTCGGCGTCGTCCGCCATTGCGTGAGCAGTTCCTTGCCGTTTGGCCGCAACCAACCGTAAGCGAGCGTCGGTTGCGGACCGTCCCATTCGACCTCGACGGGTTTCGCGGCGGCGAGTTTCGGTTGCGTTTTCGTTCCGATGTTTTCGTACCAGAGGACTTTGCCCCAGATCGAGTTGATCATGATGTCCGGCAGGCCGTTGCCGTTCCAATCCGCGACGGTCAGGGTCGTGTATCCCCATTTCGCTTCGCAGGGCCCTTGGATCGAACCGTTCGGTCCGGCGAGAATTCGAATCCGTTTGCCGTCCGCTTCGAGATATTTCGGAGCGGCGAATTTCGGCGGATCGACGCCGGGACCGCTCAGGTTTTCGTAGAACAGAATATATCCGGCCGTGTTACCGCAAACGACGTCCCAATCGCCGTCGCCGTCCCAATCGACGCCGCACGGAGTCGCCAAGGCGCCGCATTTGATGTCGTCGGCTTCCTGCTGAAAATATTTCGGTTCCAAAAACACGGGCCGACCGTCCTTGAACTTGCCGGTGTTCTCGATGAGAGCAACCCGTCCGTCTTCGTCGCCGCAAATCAAGTCGTAAAATCCGTTACCGGTCCAATCGAACGCGACCGGTGTGATCATTTCGAGGTCCATGACGAGCGGGCGGCCGTCTTCCAAGGTCAACTTGACTCCCTTGGCGTATTTCGGTTCGGTTCGCGTTCCGACGTTCTGGAAATAGGTAAAACCGTCCAGAAATTCGCCGCAAAGGAGATCGAGATCGCCGTCGCCGTCCCAATCGAGCATGTTCGGACACGGCGACCCGAAGACTTCGAGATTCTTTCCTTCCGAATCGGTCAACAGGAAAGGTTTTTCGTACGTTGGATTTTCGTTCGTCCCGGAATTCACGGCGACGTACATCAAGCCGTGAATCGGCGGATTCTTCCAATTCCCTTTTTCGTCGTACGCGTTGTCCCAACCGTAATCGGTCCAATCACCGACACCGATCAGGAGGTCGAGTTTGCCGTCGCCGTTGTAATCGACGTATTTCCATTGGTTGCCGCGAACCCGGTTCGGATGGACGTTGCCGGGAAGCGGCAACTTGACCGGTTTCGCGACGTCCGTCGCCGTGATCGCCGGAATTTCCTGTCCGGGAATCAGGATGCGGGGTTTGCCGTCGACGTAGCTGACCTGGATGTTTCCGTAACCGGGACCGATGCGTCGCGCCTTTTTGAAGACCGGCATCGTGTCTTTCGTACCGGGATGTTCGAAAACGTAGGTTCCGTTATACGGTTTGTCCGGACAACAGACGACCAAATCGGTGAATCCGTCGCCGTTGACGTCCATCGGCAGCGGCCAGGCCCAGAGTCCGACGCCGAGGTCGACGACGAGTCCCGGATTATTGTACTTTAGACGTTCCAATTCCGGGCCGGTCGCTTCCCGATCGACCGTCACGCTGCCGTCGGCGACCTTCTCCGGGAAGAGCAAGGTCTCGCCGGACCAATCGGCTTGACGGGGCAACGAGATTTTGTCCCCTTTTTTGAGCGTTCGACGGAACACGAGCATTTTCGTTTTGCCGTTGTCGGTGTAATGAAAACCGTTGGCGGACACGGCGTTCCAACCGGCGTAGTCCGGCAAGGTTTGCTGGACCATTCGGACGAAGGCGACATCGGTCTCTTCCTTGGCGACCGCTTCGGTTTGATTTCCGTCGCCGCCGAAGTTCATCGCGGTCGTCCAGCCCTTGAGTTCTTTCGGGACGTTTTTCCAGACATAATCCCTGTTCGGAAACGCTTGCTTGTCGTCGTCGAAGACGCCGAACTTCAGCGTGTTGCCCCCTTTGCCGGAAAACGCGAGGCTCAAGGTTTTCGTTTCCGCTTTGAACAGGAGCGGATTCTCCGCCGCGAACACGGCGTTTGCCAGGAAACCGACGGCCGCGAAAAGCAGCGTCGCCGAAAGGAGTCGAAATGTTGTCATGTTAAATGATACGCAATCGTTGATGTTTCAATAAATATCGACCAAGAGCCGGGACCTGCGGGCAAAACCTTACAAGAGCCGGGACCTGAGGTCCCGGTTTCCCTACGGAACGAGATCGAAGACGACGTCCGTTTTTCCACCGGAAGGAACCTCGAAGGTGATTCCATCCGACTGGTATTTCAAAGGAATTTCGTACGGCGGCCGGTTCGTCTTGGATTCATTGTAATCGGAATTCTTCATCGCGGGATCCAACCAGCAAAATCGAACGACGTACTCCCCGGGAACCGCTCCTTTCCGTCGTCTCGGCGACTCGACCGTTTCGAGGGCGAAGGTTCCGGAAGAATCGGTGATCGCCGAAGCGGCGGGAATTTCGTTACCGTCTTTCGGTTCGAAGGAAACGCAACAATCGGCGATCGGTTTTCCCGACAGATTTACCGTTCCGGAAATCGGGGCGACGGAAAAATGCTTGCCGCAGCCGCAGAGGAAAAACGTGCAGACGCAAAGCGCTTGGAATAGAAAAGTATTTGTATTCATAAAATATCAAATCGTCGGGGGTTTCGTCGTTGTGGAATTCGTATCGATTCGGCGAACCGCTTGCTTTTTTGGAAACGCCAATCATCCGGGGGCTACGGCGGAGTACCGCCTACACCCTCGGCTCTTGGGCGGTTTTCTCTCTTACGGAAGCGCAACGAGGCCGCCGTCGGCGATGGAAGCGCTGGTCGCCCAAAGATTACCGTCGATTGTTTCCGCGACGAAAACAACGGAGGCGTCGCCCTTGGTAACGTTGAAGCCGCCGCCATGGAAGGATCCGTTGGCCCGCTGGCACATCGTGCCGCCGCCGCCGGAGGCCGAACAAAGCGCATAGTTCTGGACGTTCAGCGTCGCCTTGTACGGGCTGGCCGCCGCGAGATTATGCATCGCGAAACTGGACGCCCAGACGGTAACTCGACCGTCGTCGGCCGCATTGCCCGTTTCGTGAAAATGATGTTCCGTGAGAATATTCGTGTTGCTCGTTCCATCCTCGACGGACGCGAAGGTTTCGCAATCGAACGATCGCCGCGTACCGTAAGCCGAAGTCGCCGTGAAATTGAAGGGACCGCCGACCATGTGGAACAATCCTCGCCAGGAATCCGGAATCCCGCCGCCGCTGTCGGCGAAGTCGAAAAATCCGCTCCCCGCGGTTCCGCTGCTGAACCCCAAAACACTGTAACGATTTTGGATCCCTCGATAGGAACCGAGCGCCCACGTCCCGGGAATCGTCGAGAGACCGGTTTTACGCTTCCGGGAAACCGATTCCGCGTCGGAGGGACAAAGATGGGTCGCCAAACTCGTTGCGCAAGCCTGTTCGATTTCCGTGCCTTCCAGGTTTCCGGAGACGCTGATCATTCCGTTGCCGTACACGGTGGCGTCCTGATATTTGGGATACCCGTTCGAGCCGTATTGGTGGAACTTTTCGTAGAGATGCAACTGTTCCATGTAGGGAAGAATCGCGATCGCCCAGTTAGAGTACAGACGCGTCGGCTGATCCGTCAAGGCCTGCGTCGCCGTACGTACGTAAATTTTGCCGGGCGGGAAGGATTGCTGGACGTCGTGATAATTATGAATCGCGACACCCATTTGTTTCATGTTGTTCGTGCAACTCATCCGCCGAGCCGCTTCGCGGGCCGCTTGGATCGCGGGGAGCAGCAGGGCAATCAAAATACCGATGATCGCGATGACGACCAACAGTTCGACCAGCGTAAAGGCACGACACGGCCTTTCCGTTTGCCTGGTAAGATTTTTGAGCATGATTTTCTCCTTCGATTAAAAAATGAGGGCCGATCAAACGTCTTTCCGAACTTCATCGCGTCGTTGGCAACGCGGGCAACGGTCCTTATTCCAAGGTTTCCGCCGTAATACCGAGTCGGTCCAAGTGCTTCTCGATCAATGAAACTCGTTCAGCGGGCAAGGCGTGGAGCGGCTCGGCGAATTCTCCGGAACAGATTCCGAGGATCGACAAGGCACATTTCATGTTGCCGAGAAACGAGGCGTCGTGAAAACCGTTGTAGAGCGTTCCGAGTTCCATCAGGCGGTGTTCCAACCGTTCGACAAGACTCCCGTTTCCCTTGGAAAAAGCGTCGTAAAGACCGACGAACAATTTCGGTAACAGATGGGCGCCGCCGCAGATTCCGCCGTGTCCGCCGAGTTTCATCGAGGGAACCAGCAGGTGTTCCGGACCGATCAGCAACGTCAGGTCGGGGCGGTCCTTCATGAGCTGCGCCGCCTTGAAAAAATAGTCCAGATCGCCGCTGCTGTCTTTCAGACCGACGAATTTCGGATGCGTGAACGCTTCTTTGAGCGTTTCCGGCTCGAACCACGTTTTCGTGTGGCTCGGCATGTTGTACAAAAACGTCGGCAACGGAACGTTCTCCGCCAAGCGAAACAGATATTTTCTCAAGTCGTTCTGCGCGATCGGGTGGTAATACGGTGCGGAAAGGACCAATCCCTTGCAACCTTTTTCCGCCGCGAACTCCGCCAGCCGCAGGGACTCGACGAGCGACGTGTCGGTGATCGCCGCGAGGAGCGGCACCCGGCCGGCGACCTGCCGCGACACACGGTCGATGATTTCCCGTCGCAGGGCGTAATCGAGACTCGGTCCCTCGCCGCAGGTTCCCAGAAGAAAAAGTCCGTGAACGCCGCCGGACAACAAACGATCGATAAGTCGTTCCAAGCCGGAAACGTCGAGCGTCTTCCAATCGAGAAGCGGCGTCAGCAGCGGCGGAATGATGCCGCGAATCAGGCAATCCGAGCGAGTCATGGTCCCGTAACGATTTCAAAAAGGGGGTGTTTTCTTTATCCGTCCTTAATGATAGTTCGGCGACCCCGAAACCGTCAAGTGTAATTTGGCGACAAATTGCTGTCTTTTCGCGACAGATCGCCAAAAAATTTCAGAGCCCGACGCGTCAGCAAGGGAACGAGCAAAAAAAATTCAGAGCCCGACGCGTCAGCAAGGGAACGAGCAAAAAAATTCAGAGCCCGAAGCGTCAGCGAGGGAACGAGCCAGAAATCAATCGGCTCTGAAAAAAGATGAGGACGCCTCGAAGAATCCGTGCCAATGTCGTCGGGACCGAAAACATCTCTTGATTTTTGAGGACCGAGACCACAGGTCCCGGCTCGTTTTCGAAACTTTCGAACGAAAGCCTAAACCAGCTTAAAATCCGAAATCGTCGAGTTTGACTTCCTGCTGTTTTTGTGTCGGATCGAACGCCGGCTTCGCCGCGAGATGCGTCGGATTGCCGTCGACGTAAATCGCACGATAAGGCAAAACGGGACAAATCGATTCGCAGGCGCCGCAGCCGACGCAGAGATCGGGATCGATTTCCGGAATCGTCAGCGCGTCCTCCGGTTTGCCGAAGGGAACCATCTTGACCGCTCCGGTCGGACAGTGTTCCGCGCAGGCTCCGCAGTTGGTTTTCTGGGAGTCGACGATACAGTTTTCCTTGATGAAACAGACCTTGCCAATCTGCAGGAGATGCTTCTCTTCAACGCTGAGCGGAACGAGCGCGTGATTCGGACAGACCTCGCTGCAAATCACGCAATCGAAATTGCAGAAGCCGTGTTCGAACGAAACGACCGGTTGCAGGAATCCGCTCAAGCCGTAATCGCCGATCGCCGGACGAATGATATGCGCCGGACATTTTGTTACGCAAAGATGGCAGGCGGTGCAGCGTTTTTGGAAACGCTTGATGTTCCCGGCTCCCGGCGGCGTGATCGGATGATTTTTTTTGTATGACGACTTGCTCACGCCGTGCAGCGTACTCGTGTCGACGGCGCCGAGACTTGCCCCAATCGCGGCAAAGAGGGTTCCAAGAAACGTCCGGCGTCTTACGGTTCCGGAAACGGAAACGAGCGACGTCGATTCTTGAACCGGTTTTTTCGGCGTCTGCTGCGATGTCTGTCGCGGCGTCTGTTGCGGAACGGACTTGGAAGCAGCGTCGATCCCGTAGAGCAGCGAACCGCGTTTGCAGGCTCCGAGGCAGTTGAAACAGGCGACGCAACGGTCGGCGTCGACGGTTTTCGCTTTGCTGTCGATACATTCCGCCTTGCAGCGTTGTTCGCAGAGACCGCAGGAAATACAGTCCTTGCGGAGACGGATCCGAAACAGCGAATACCGGGAAACCAGGCCGAGCAGCGACCCGACCGGACAGATCGTGTTACAGTATCGGCGACCGAAGCGTCCGGCGAGAACTCCGACGAGCAGCAGCATGGCGGCCGAGATCGCGACGGTCGGCCAACTGGCGATGTTGGGAACCAAATAGATGCCGTAATATCCCATGCCGTTGACGAGCAGGGCCAAGCCGTTGTTCGCCGCGAGGACGACGGGCCGAAACAGGCTGTTCGCCAAGCGACCGTAGACGCTGTACGGATCAAGCAGGCTCAATACGAGATGCAAATCGAGCAGGAATCCGCCGACGCAGGCCGCCAACAGACCGTATCGGAGAAGGTTGCGCGGCTTTCGGAAGGCATAACGTTGCTTTCGCTGAAATCGTTTGGCGTACCACGCGATCACGTCTTGTAGAACGCCCAGCGGACAGATCACGGAGCAGTAAACGCGACCGAACAGCAGCGTCAGGACGATCCAGACGGCGACGACACCGAAACTGAACACGCTCGCCGTCAACAGAGCCGGAACAATCTGGATCTCCGCCAGATGATGCATGCCGAGCGGAAGGTATCCGGTAAAGTCGAAGAAAAAAAGCGTCAGGACGAGAAAAAATAAAGTCGCCGAAACGACTCGGAGCAATTTCAACATCATCGTGAGGTCTGGAAAAACAACGGAAGGATAAACCGACGGACGAAGACCGAATTATACCGCGCTGCATGGCTAAAACGCAAGCGGATTGCTTAGTACAGCGCAAAGAGATTTTCAATTCAGAGAACACGAAAACCACGAAAAGACGAAAAACACGAACGCTTCAACGATGGATTATTGGTTCCGTAGCATGAAAAAGCTCCGTTTCAAAAATTTTCGTGACGTTCGCTATTTCGTGTGTTTCGTGTTCCTTCCGGAGATGGTCCATTGAGCTGTAGTATTTAGGTTCCCGTCGTTTTTCGGCTTTGCAGAATCGCTTCGACGCTGAACAGGATCAGGGCGACCCAGATCAGCGCGAAGCAAAACCATTGGGCGGGGAGCATCTTTTCCTTCAACACGAAAACGGCGCACAGAAACTGTCCGGTCGGCGTCAGGTATTGGCAGATGCCGAGCGTCGAGTAGGGAATCCGGCGTACTGCGCCGCCGAAAAACAGCAGCGGAACGACCGTTACCACGCCGCAGCCGAGGAGCAGGAGCTGCACGTCGACGTCCCATTGCGGGAACCTCGTGAACGAGCCGCAAAACCACAGGAACAGCAGCGACGGCGGCAACAGGATCGTCGTTTCGACGGCGAGCGCCGTCACGGAATCCGACGGAATGAATTTCCGCGCGAATCCGTAACCGGCGAAGGAACACGCCAAAATGAACGACCAATACGGAACCTGTCCGACTTCCCAGGCGAAAATCGCGACGCCGAGCGTCGCCAGGCCGACGCAAATCCATTGGAGCGGCCGCAACCGTTCCTTGAGAAAGCAGGAACCGAGCAGCACGTTGACGAGCGGATTAATGTAGTACCCCAAACTCGCCTGCAACGTTTGTCCGATATTGACGACGTAAATATAGAATCCCCAATTCAACGTGATAAACAACGTGCTGAGAAGAAACAGGCCGAACAATCGGGGCGACGTCAACGGGCGTCGGAATTCCCGGAGCCGACCGAGCACGACGACCAGCGGCAGGATGCTCAACAACGACGTCGCGGCTCGGTACGCAAGGATTTCCGTTGCCGGAACCGAGGTCAACAGTCGAAAATAAAGCGGAAACAGGCCCCAAAGCCCGTAGGCGACGATCGCGCAGAATAATCCGTACTTAAATGAGCTGATGATGGGGCTCCGTGAGAGATGATGAACCAGTCCGAACATTGAATCGTCGTTCACCGCGTCGGTTTTGGGTTAGCCGCGTCGGCCTCCGACGCGATGAAGAACGAGAAAACCCCGTGTCGGAGTTACGGGGACGGTTTTTGCTTTGCCGTTCATTTCGAAACTTCTTCCAGAAAGCGGCGGCAGTTGGCGATCACATCGTCGCTTAAGCGGAACAAACCGCTCCCGACCAAAACGAGCGTATCGTTTCCGTAACGCTGGAGCATTTCGCGGATGTTCTTGAGTTCCATTCCGCCGGCGGGGGTCGGAAAGATCGGCAGGAAACTTCCCAACGGACGCCGGCTTTCCTGAACGATCCCGACACATTGTTCGACCGTAAGGGGAAAGCGGCCGCCGTAATTCGGGAAGATCGTCGCGTCGGCTCCGGCGAGTCGCATGAGAGTTCCGAACAGGACACCGCAGTCGATGCCGTGTTCCGGACTCATCACGTAACTGCCGATGAACGCCGGATGCGCGAAAATCGGAACGCCGATATTCATCGCAGCCAAACGACGCAACGTGTCCAGCCCCACGAGACCGGGAGAAATCAAGAGTCCGCCGGCACCGTGTTCTTTCGCCCAGACGGCGCGGTCGACGATTGTTTCCGCCGGAGCCGTAATATTTGGAACGTAAATGGAACGGCGTCCGAACCGCTCGTTCGCTTCCTTGACGGCATCGACACAACGAACGACCCGCTCTTCGAACGGTGCGAAAACCTGATCGGACAATCCGTGATCGTCTTTGATCACGTCGATTCCCCCTTCCACGAACCGGCCGGCCAATCGGGCGAGATTCCGTGCGGAAAGCCCCATCGGTTTCAATGCCGTGAACAGCGGCGGCCGATCGGGAACTTCGATCAGTTTTCGAATGCCGTCGATTCCGAACTTCGGACCGGGAAAAATGTCGGAAAGGGCGTCTCCGAGTTCCAACGCGGCGACTTGAATTCCCCGCTTGATGCTGATGTTGCCGAACAGCACGTTGAGAAACTGCGTCCATTCACCGGCGGCGATTTCCACGGCGAAACTGATGGTCGCCAACCAACTCGCCGGGGTTTCCTGTTCGAAATGTTCGATGCGACCGACGATTTGTTCCGGAATTGCGCCGGGCGGAAGCAGATCGACGGGAAACTCGACGGACTGTTCGCCGCAAATATCCACCGCTTTGCTCCTTGCGGTTTTCTCATCGCCGGACAAACGGTAGACCACGGAAAAGCGTTTGCCGCTCAGTTGCGACTCCAATCGGGAATTGTCGAAATCGTCGAAAAACATGGGTATTATTATTGTATCGTATTTGAGAGCCGGGGGCTGTGCCCCCGGAGTGTAAGTCGTAATTTTGCGCTGTTTCAAAAGGGAGCGTTCGCCGATTGGGGGTGGCGGCAGTGTTTGAACTTTTGAATCTTCGGCCTGAAAGGCCAGTGTATAACAGCCCAGGGCAAGGCGTACTCGCCGCCGCCCTGGGAGAACGAGTTCACGACAACAACCGCCCTGAAAGGGCAGTGCAAGGCCGGTTTTGCACTGCCCTTTCAGGGCGAATTGATCTTTACTTTTCTATCCCAGGGCGTTGCCCTGGGCTGTTATGCTGTGCCCCTCCGGGGCGGAAATACAAAAATCATGATAACGACATCACTCCTGATGTCCACAGTCAGCGGCATTCCTCTTTCGCATCTCAGGATAACGCTGATGAAGATAAGGATGCAACTGACACAGTTGGCATCCTGCCGCTCTCATCAATATCACTTTTATCATTGGATCGTCCAAAGCATTGTTGTCAAAAAATCGAGCGCTTGCGTCGACGAGAACAACGTTCGCGCCGCCGGGATGTTCGCTGCCGATTCCGAGCAGATGCCGATTGATTCCTTCCCAAGCCGTGTCGAATCGGATTTCGTCGTTCGGGTCCATCCAACAGATCGGAACCATCCGCTCCACGGCGAGAATCGTGTTCGACGTGCCGTCCGTAACGTCGCTGAAGGAAGTCGACTTCGAACCGGGAAACACGGTCTCGTCGCCGACGATCACGGAGTAATCGCAATTGCCCAAAGGTTGCTTCTCAACGTCTCTGGGACGCGACGGACAACGAAACTCCGATAGTTGTAATCGGTGAAACTGCCGATTATGTTCGCTGTTCCACGGCTCGTCGAGCCGGATTTTATCGTACAGTTCCTTTTGTTCCAGAAACGGCAACAACAGCACCCGCCAACTGTGCAGCGGCTTGCCATCTTTGTCGACGGTGTACGCCGGAGGAAACGATTTGTATTCGTCGTGGTAATTGTGAAACGCAATACCGATTTGCTTTAAGTTATTGGAACATTGCAAGCGTCGTGGCGATTCACGAGCCGCAGGAACCGCCGGCAACAACAGGGCAATCAAAACGCAGATGATTGAAATGACGACAAGAAGTTCAACAAACGTAAACGAGGGACCTTTCTGTTTCTCTACCGGTTTCTCTTCCTGTTTTTCTTTTGGCTTCGGTTTTCGGGCGGCGTTCAGCACCGACCAAAAAACGGACAGCATGAACAGGAAAAAGAGCCCGGCAAAAAGCGCGAGGTGGAGCAGATGCACCCGCAACGGTTGATGGGCGAATCGATCCAAATAAAGATTGCAGACAATGAGCGCCGGAAAGAATCCGCTCACGAGGAACAACACGAAGAATCCGATTCCTTCGGCAATTCGCTTTTGGAGCAGTTGCCCCAAGCCGGGCAGAATGAGCGAACAGAAACCGTAAAAGATACCGAAGGGACGTTCAGTGTCGCCGTTTTGTTCTTGATTTTCCATCGGTTCGCTCCTTGGTGTGTGTTTGTCGTTTGGCGACGACGTTGCAGCTTGAAAAAGCGTTCACGGTATTAACAGCAGCCGGAATGGAGGCGTACTCGCCGTAATGACGGTTTACGACGTTTTCGCCGTCAATGCGGCGGAGTACCGCCTCCTTTCCGGCTGTTATTTGATGAACGTTATTTCTTTTCTTGACGATTCTCCTTGATTCCAACCATAGAGCCCCTCACCCTAACCCTCTCCCGGGGGGAGAGGGGACGGTAATCTCACGCTCAACTCACAGCGCTTCGGGTTTGGCTCCGCTGTGTACGGCGGGGGTGTACGTTTCCGAAAGGTCGTTTTCCGTGATGCCGAACTTTTCGTCCAAAATCTCTTCCACGGCGGCGATCAGGGCGACGGCGTCCAGTCCGTATTCGCGCATCAAATATCGGCAGCTCGCTCCATGCACGAAGGTGTCTCGCAAACCGAGCCGACGCAGTTTTTTGCCGATTCCGGCTTCCGCGATTTGCTCCGCGACGATCGAACCGAGACCGCCGATGATGCTGTGATTCTCCAGCGTGATCGCTCCGTATCGGCTCTCGGCAATCGCCTGCATGATGTCCGGATGGTCGAACGGCTTGAGCGTCGAAAGATGGTAATGAGTTATCGTAACACCCTTGTCACGCAGCGCGGCGACGGCTCGCATTCCTTCTTCCGTACAGATTCCGCTCGTCAGCAGCACGAAGTCGGTTCCCGTCGACAATTGCCGATGTTTGCCGAATCGCATCGGTTCATTACGGGGAAACAGCAGCGGAACTTCGCCTCGCAGTTGCCGTACGTAAACCGGTCCGGGAACTTGATAAGCAATGTCCAGCACGTTTTCGACTTCCCCGGCGTCGCCGCTTTCCAGGATCGTCATATTCGGCAGCGATCGCATCACGGAAACGTCTTCGATCGCCTGGTGCGTCGCGCCGCCGGGAGTCAGAACGCCCGGCAGAAATCCGAACATCTTGACCGGGAGATTCGGATAAGCGACCGACATCGCAATCTGATCGTAAGCGCGACGATAAATAAAAACGGCGAACGTATGGATCAACGGAACGAAGCCCTCTCTCGCCATTCCACCGGCGAAAGCGAGCATGTTCTGCTCCGCGATTCCCATCGAAAGAAACCGGTCGGGATATTTGTCCCGAAATTGATCCGCTTCACAGGAACTCGTCAGATCGGCGGAAAGCAGATAAACGTTCGGCTTGTCCTTCGCCCACTCGACGAGATTCCTGGCGTGTATTTTGGAGAGTATTTCCATAGTTGTCGTGACGTAATTTCAGAGCCCGACGCGTCAGCGAGGGGCTGTGCCCAATACCCTCGCTTACGCTTCGGGCTCTGTTTGAATTAATTTCTCGTAAAACCGTTGATATTCGTCTTTCTCCGTCGGATTCGCGAAGCGGACGTAATGGTATTTCGGATGCCGCTTTTTGAGAATCTCCATGTCCCGGCAAGGATCGGTACGGCAGAGAACGAAGGTCGGAGCGTCGCTCGGCGGCAGTTGGCCCAACTCGGCGAGTTTTTCAATGTCGTGGCCGTCGACGCAGAAAACCCGGGCTCCGAACGCTTCCAAACGCTTGTCGAAGGGGTCGAGATTCATCACCGTCGACACCGGACCGTCGCATTGACAACCGTTGACGTCGACATAGATCAGCATGTTGCCGAGTCGGTGGAAACTCATCGCTTGGACCGCTTCCCAAAACTCGCCGGACTCGCATTCGCCGTCGGACATCAGCATCACGACGCGGCCGGTTTCCTTCCTGACCTTTTTCGCCCAAGCGATTCCCGCCGCCTGACTGATTCCCTGTCCCAGCGAGCCCGTCGTGACTTCCATGCCGGGGGAGTGCTCGGCTCCGATCATTTCCACGGTGCTGCCGTCGCGATTGTATTCCTTCATTCCGGTTTCGTCCATGCGTCCGGCTTCGATCAGGGCGGCGTAGAGGACCAACGCATATTGAGCCGGTGAGAGAATGAAGCGATCGCATTCGGGAAGCCCGCCGCCGTTGTAGTCGATTCCCGTTCTGGCGGGAACTCCGGGTTTCGGCGTTTCGTCAAACCGCTCCGGAACGATCGGTTTGTCGAGGGGTTGCAGTTTCAGCACCCGGCCGTACAAAACGGCGAAAATCTCCGCAGACGAACACGCCTGGCTGAGATAGCCGCCGTTCCATGCCAAAGTGTGCGCTAAAACCCGTCGCCGAATTCCGGCGGCCACGTTGCGGACAATGTCTTGCCAAAGATTACAGTTCATGGAGGTCTCTCGCTAACATTTCGATGGGTAATTCTCTTCATTGGATTTTCGCCGAAAATGCCGCCAAAGACAAGGCCCGGGCCCAAATCGAGCCAAAGAAGTGTTTCGCGGCCAAACCGCAAACGAATCGTCGACCGGACATGAAAATTTCGAGTACAAACCTTTATCTTTCGTGAGGCGACCGTTTGTGATAAAATGAAGAATTCGAAAGAGTGGTCGACCCTAAAAGAACCGCTTCCTGACGGGCGCGGCTCTGAAACCCCCTGCTTCTCCCCCAAAATTTCGATTTTCCATGACGGCGACTGCACCGCTTTCCTATCTCATCGCCCTTCGAGATTACCTGAAAAATCGGGAACCGGACGCTTGGAAATGGTTCGCCGACCACCGGAACAACGAAAAACAGGCCGAATCGCTCCGATTCGACCTGCTGACTTCGACCTACCGTCTCGACCGCGACAACGAAAGCGAAAAGACGACTTACGAGTCGGTGGAAAGCGTTTGCGACCGACTCGGCGTTTCCGTACCGATCACGCTGTACCAGTCGCAGGACACCCAGGAAAGCGGGGCCGGAATCTTTATCCTGCCGGAGGAACTTCATCTCGTTTTCCGGGGCAATATTCGTTCGAAACTCGATTCGAAAGAACTCGAAGCCCTTTTTGCCCACGAAATCGCCCATTATCTGCTCGAAATCCGTGAGTCGAACGGCGAGTTCGGCCTTTCCGGAGAACTGCTCCAAGCCTTGTTCCACGACGAACATTTCGGCGAATCCTATGCCGCTTCGGCTCGACTGTTTCGGCTGTACACCGAGCTGTTCTGCGACCGCGTCGCTCTGGAAATCGTCGGCGACCTGAACGCCGTCGTGTCGATGTTCGTAAAGGTTCGTACCGGCTTGGATGTCGTTTCGCCGCAGAGTTATCTCAAACAGGCCGAGGAAATTTTCGCCACGGAAAGCGGTCGAACGTTTCGCACGGAAGGAATCACGCATCCCGAAATGTTCATCCGGGTTCGAAGTTTGAAACTCTGGGCCGAAAAAAGCTCCGACGAAACGTTCGAAACAAAAATTGCTGCGATGATCGAAGGCGAACCGAGTTTCGACTTCCTCGACCTGCTTGCCCGTGATCGGCTCCACGGCTTGACCCGCCGACTGATCGACGCGTTTCTCGAACCGACCGAATTACGGAGCGACCTGACCTTGGCCCACGCCCGACTCTTTTTCAGCGATTACACGCCGCCGGTCCCGGGAAACGCCGCTCCGACGGACGACGAACAATTTCCGATCGCCGATTCGTCGCTCCGTGATTATTGGTGCTTCCTCCTGCTCGACTTCGTCGCCGTGGACCGGGATCTGGAAGAATCACCACTCCGCCGGGCCTTTGAAATCGCCGCGAAACTGAAAATCGAGGACCGCTTCCTTGAAATCGTACAGAAAGAATTGAAGTTGCGTAAAAAAGACCTGGACCGAATTACCGCTCGCCGCCCCCAACCACGATGACGCCCTTCCACGAAGTTTTATTGGATCGCTTTTCGAGCGGCGGGTTTTCAACCGACGACGTGCTGCTCGCCTTCCTGCCGCTTGTCCGGGAAACGCTCAAAGCCCACGACTCCGGTTTCGTCGCTCCCTTGGAAGGGCTCGACGATCTTGAAATCAACGACGGAAAGATCTGGTTTCCCGAAGCGAAACGGCTTCGACCGCGAAACGTCGGAAATCTCGTCCAACAAATCCAACGAGCCGCCGAGGCCGGCGTCGAGATTTTGTCCGAAATTCGACGGACGTCGGAAACCGGCGACGGTTCGGAGGAACTCGTCGACGTGAGCGTCGGCGTACGCGGCGAGGAAATCAAGCGGCCCGTTTACCTGCCGGGGTACGTCGTCTGGGAACACGAACTCGGACATCACGATCCCTCGACCGACGTTTTTTCGCTCGGAATGATCCTCGCGTCGCTCGCTCTCGGACTCGATTTCACGGAACCAAACGATCTGCGACGATTCGTCGCGGCAAGGCGGAACCTTTTTTCGTTACGGAGCGACTTGCATCCGGCGATTGCGCAGGCCGTTTTCAAGATGACGGAACTCGACCGCCGCCGCCGTGTCCAGGATCTCGCGGCGATGCTCGGCAATCTGGAAAACTACCGCGACCAGGAAATCGATTTCGAGTTCGATTTGGCGGGAATCCAGGGATTCAAGACGCAAACGCGGAAAGACAAACGGGGAACGATCCTCACGCGGCTCCGACAGCGGCTGTTCGACATTTCGAAACGGAATCGCCTGCTCCATTTCAAACCGACGCTCCAGACGGTCAACCTGACCCATTCGTCGATCCCGATTTCGTTCGATATCAAAAAAATCCCGAAAGACCGGATTTTGGTTTGGAACGCCGACATTCACAAGGCCGTCGTCCAAAGCGCCGGCGCCGACAAGTCGATTTCGCTCAATAAATACTTGAACTTCGCCGAAGCGATTTATCTGCCGCCGACGCTCGATCGGATCATCGCCGAAGTTCGCCGGGACGAAGCGGAATTCGGGTTCGCGCAACTCCGACTCGTCGCGTGTTTCCTTCATTGGGCCGACCTGAAACAGAAACCGGCACAACATTACGATTCGCCGCTCATCCTGATCCCGGTCGAACTCAAAAAGAAGAAAGGAATCAAAGACACGTACCAACTCGACGTCCAGACGACCGACGCCGAAGTCAATCCGGTGCTGCGGCATCTTTTCAAACAACTCTACAACATCGAGTTGCCGGAAACGGTCGACCTCGCTCAAACGACGCTCGACGAGTTTTTTTCGTTCCTGCAAGCCCGCATCGCGGCAAGCGAGCCGGCCGTGACGCTGTCGAAGCTCGACGTTCCCCGGATCGCGTTGATTCACGACAAAGCCAAGCGTCGTCTCGACCAATACGCCAAACGAGCCCGATTGGCCGGACGCGGCGTCCGTTCGTTTCTCGACATCGATTACAGTTACGATCCGGTGAATTTCCATCCGCTCGGAGTTCGGCTTTTCGCGGCAAAAATCCAGCCGCCGGTCGCGCTGCTCCAACGCTTGACGTCCGAACTGCCGACGCAGGCTCCGAGAACGTCGTATTCGTTCAGCGAATCGACCGTCCCGGAAAAGAAAAAAGCCGCCCCCGCCAAAGCAACGGCGGTCGAAGTTGAAAAATCGTTTTTCGCGGTCCAGGACGCTTCGGAGTTGAACCCTTATCAATGGAACTTCGATCTTTGCGGCGTGACGCTCGGCAATTTTCGATACCATAAAATGTCGTTGGTCCGGGATTACGAATCCCTGCTCGACGAGATGCCGGAAAACCCCGCCTTCGAAGCGACGTTTTCCCTGTCCCCGAAAGAAATCGCCGTCAAGCCGGAAGGACTGCCGCTCAAGGATCGTTACGACGTCGTCCCCTGCGACCCGACGCAAGCCGAATCGATCGCCCGGGCAAGGACCCGAAAGAGTTACATTATTCAGGGGCCGCCAGGAACCGGCAAGTCGCAGACGATCACGAACCTGATCGCCGACTTCGCCGCTCGAGGCAAACGGATTCTTTTCGTTTGCGAAAAACGGGCGGCGATCGACGTCGTTTTCGCCCGGCTCAGACAATGCGGCCTCGACGACCTTTGTTCCCTGATTCACGATTCCCAGGCGGATAAGAAGGAATTCGTGATGAATCTCAAGCAGACTTACGAAACGATCCTCGCGGAATCGGAAACATCGAAATCGGCCCCCGCCCGGGACGACGTGTTACAAAAAATACGTAAGGAGCTCTCGCCGCTCGACGCCTTCGACCGGCTCATGCAAACGCCGCTGTTCGAGAAGTTTGCGACTCGGGATCTTTTACGCCGTTCCTTGGAATTGGACGAGCTCCGTCCGACTCTCGATCCACTGCAAACGGAGCGGTTGCCGAACTACCGTGATTGGTTCCGGAACTCGGAGCGCATGGACGATCTGGGGCAACGAATCGAGTCGCTTCAAAGTCGGACGACCGGTGTTTTCGCGTCCCATCCGCTCCGGGGATTGTCGTCGCGACTCGTCCTTGCGGATCGGCCCGTCCAGACCGTAACGAAATCTCTTGAATCGGCCGGGAAATCCCTCGTCGCCGTTACGGAAACGCTTGAAAAATGCGGCGTCCCGAAAGATCTTTGGAATTCGCTCGACAAAGCGGTCAAACTCTTGGATTATGTCGAAACGGTTGCCCCGTGGATCGAATCCGGACATCTCGCGATGTTGGAGGAAAAAAGCGAAGCGTCGAAACGTTTCGTTCAGCGAACGAAAATCCTCGCCAAATTGGAAACCGAACATCGTAACGCCCGGGATGCGAACGCCGGCTGGTTCGACGGCAAAAAATTGACGCCGGAGGAAACCTCCATCGCCTTGGAACAGGCCAGGGTTTTCGAGCAGAGTTTTTTCTCCTGGTTGAATCCCGCCCGTTGGCGATTGAGGTCCTTGCTGAATAACTCGTACGAATTTTCCTCTCACCGAATTCGGCCGAGTTGGACGGGCGTTCTCGCGCTGCTTGAAAAGGAACATCAGGCAACGGCCCGGCTGGAAGCGTCGATCCGGGAACTCGGCACGGAATGGAATATTCAAGGCGACATAAGACAATGGATCGCGAATCTCATGGAAACCCGAAAACGGCTTCTCGAGCCGACACCGGAAATCGTCCGGGTTCACGCCGCGATGCTCAAATCGGACGACGAAAAACAGCGAAAGATCGTTGCCCGAATTCTCGCGGCCAAAGATCCCTTGTCGTCGCTTGTTACGGAATCCCGAACGATCCTCGAATCGCCCGATTCCTTGGCTCTGGAACAACTTGGCGAAGAACTCGAAGGAATTAGCGAATCGCTGAACGAGTTGCCCGAGGTGTTGGACTGTCTCCGCGAACTGCGGCGACTTCCCGACGATTTACGTGACGCCGTCAGGGAAATTCCTTTGACGTTACCGCAACTCGAAGCGGCGACCGCGTCCGACACGACGGAAAGAATCCTCCGCGGCGACAAAACCGTCCATAAATTCAACGGAGCGGAACGCGAGCGCCGCGCCGCCAAACTGGAACGACTTTACGACGATTGGCGAACGGAAAACGCAACGGAAATCCGGCGACGGATTCATCGGGGTTTTTTGGAGAACGTCCATATCGCGAACGGAAACGGTTCCGACCCGAAAGATCCGAGGACGAACCGGACCTGGAAACAACGATATAATCGCGGACGCCGTGAACTGGAACACGAATTCGGCAAGACAATGCGGTACAAATCGATCCGCGATCTCGTTTCCGGCGAGAGCGGCGAGGTGGTCCGCGATTTGAAGCCGATTTGGTTGATGAGTCCGCTCAGCGTTTCCGATACCCTGCCGCTGGAGACGAATTGTTTCGACATCGTGATTTTCGACGAAGCGAGCCAGATTACGCTTGAAGAGGCTGTCCCGCCGCTGTTTCGCGCAACACAGGCAATCGTCGTCGGCGACGAAAAGCAGCTGCCGCCGACCGATTTCTTTTCGTCGCGCCGCGATGAAGGAGACGAATTGGATGATGAGGAATCGACGATCGTCGAACCCGACGGCGAAAGAATTCGTTACGATCTCGACGGCAACAGTTTTCTCAACCACGCCGCGAGAAATCTTTCCTCGACGATGCTCGGCTGGCATTATCGGAGCCGGAGCGAGTCGCTGATCAGTTTTTCCAACGCCGCGTTTTACGACGGTCGCTTGTTGACGGTTCCCGATGTCCGGGTTCAGGGAATTCGGGACGATCTCGATTCCTCAAATCCTCTTGATTCGCCGCTCGAATTCGTTTATCTCTCGAAAGGAGTCTACGACAAGCGACGCAACCGGACCGAAGCGGACAAGATCGCCGAGTTGACCCGCGAATTGCTGCAACGGGAAGATCGGTCGACCGTTGGAATCATCGCGTTTTCCGAAGCTCAACAGGAAGAAATCGAAACCGCGCTGGAACGTCTCGCCCAACTCGACGCCGGGTTCGCGGAGCGATTGGAATCGGAACGCCAGCGAGAAGAAGACGGGCAATTCGTCGGTTTGCTCGTCAAGAATCTCGAAAACATTCAAGGGGATGAGCGCGACGTAATCATTTTGAGTATTTGCTACGGATATAATCCGTCGGGCAAAATGTTCATGAATTTCGGGCCGATCAACAAGAGCGGCGGCGAACGACGACTCAACGTCGCGTTTTCCAGGGCGAAACGCAAAATGATCGTCGTTTCGTCAATCAAATCCGAAGCGATTACGAACGATTTCAATCAGGGAGCCGCTTGCCTGAAAAACTATCTGCGGTATGCCGAAGCGGTTGCGACGGGACAAACGGAAGCCGCCCGCTCCGTTTTGCATTCCGCTTCGGGACATCTCGGCTTCGACCAGCGACGGACAACCATCGCTGCCGACCCGCTTTCGGACCGTTTGGCCCGGCGGCTCCGTGAAAAGGGATTTCTTGTCGACGCCGGTATCGGATCGTCGGATTTTCGTTGCGATTTAGTTGTTCGGCGTCCGGGTGATTCGACGTACCGTTTAGGGATCCTGTTCGATCACGACGGCTATTATGATCAAACGGCGGGAATCGAGAAACCGGAACTTCGTGCGGCGGCGTTGATCGGCCGCGAAATGATGCGACCGAAATTGTTACGAAATTTCGATTGGAATATCGTGATCGTCCTTGCCAAAGACTGGTTCGAGTCGCCGGAAAGCGTGATCGAAGATTTACTCCGGCGACTGCAAACACCCAAAAACGAAACTTGATTCAACACCGAAGAAACGCGTCAACCCCGAACCGGAAGGCGAGCGCGACGTCGGCGTTGCATGGTATTAGGCTTTCGTTCGAAAAAAACATCCCCAAGGTTCCCTACTGTTCGGAACACCAACCATCCGGGGGCTACGGCGGAGTACCGCCTACACCCCCGGCTCTTGAGTCGTTTTCTTTCGAGCGGCGGAGTACCGCCTACACCCCCGGCTCTTGAGTTGGCGGAAGCCTAAAACGAAACACGAAGCGCCCTCGCTGACGCGTCGGGCTCTGAAACTTGCCTATCAATTATCAACACGAATATCGACGACGCTTCGGCCTTCCCGTATGGGATTGACGCGGATTTGGGCGACGATTCGTTCCTTGATCGCGGCGATGTGCGAAATGATCCCAATCAGTTTGCCGTCCTGCCGAAGGGATTCCAGCACGGAAATCGCCTGATCCTGAACCTGGTCGTCCAAGGTTCCGAATCCTTCGTCGAGGAACAGCGAGTCGACGCGAACGTTGCGGCTCGCCATGGCGGAGAGGCCGAGCGCCAAGGCCAAGCTGACGATGAAGCTCTCGCCGCCGGAAAGATTTTTCGTCGACCGGACGACGTTGGCCTGGTCGGCGTCGACGACGGCAAGTCCCAGCGGTCTGTTCATCGCGTCGTCCTGGACGAGCAGATAACGGCGGTTCATCCGGGCAAGATGTCGATTGGCGTGTTCGATCATCATTTTGAACGTCAATCCTTGGGCGAAGATCCGGAACTTCTTGCCGTCGGACGAACCGATCAGATCGTACAGTAATTTCCAGCGGAGAAATTCTTTCGCCTGTCGTTCCCGCTGTTCGGAAAGATCTTTGCGTTTTTGATGCAACGCCTCGTCGGAACGAAGGCGTTCTCCAAGCCGACCGATGTTTTCGCGAATCGATTTCAAGTCGGAGCCGAGTTCGTTCTTTTTTTCGACGGCTGATTTTTTCGAAAGGTCGCCGTCCGAAGGTCTTGCGGCAAATTCTTTTTCCAACGCGGCGGCGTTTTCCTTGGCAAGCGTTTCGAGTTCCGCTCGCTTGAGTTCGAGAGTTTTCTTTTTCGTTTCGAGTTCCTCCCGTTCGGCGAGGGGAAGCTTCGCGGCGAGAAATTCCTCTTCGTCGGCAAATCGTCCCGTTCGGGCGGCGGCGAAGTCGCGACTTGCCGTTTCGATTTCCTCACGTCGACGGTCTGCGGCAAGATTCAAGGTTTCTCGCCCACTTCGGAGCGCCGTTCGCCGTTGCTCCGCGTTTTGACGGCTTTCCCGCGTTTCCTTCAACTGTTGGAGGGCGTTGCGCTCCGCTTCGGCTCGTCGACGTTCCTCTTCGTCAGGATTTTCGTTGCCGTAAATTTCCCGTCTTGTCCCGATCTTTTCGTCACGGGATCGAAGAACGGTTTCGTGTTCCGACTTCGCGTTGTCGAATTGCTCGTTCCGCGACTGAAGCAGCACCCGTTCGTTGTTGATTTCGCCCTGAAGTTTTCTCGCGTCGAGCAGTTCCTTGTCGAGTTCCTTGATCCGGACTTGAAGAACTTCGACGTCCGAAATCGTTTGCGTCAGTCCGGTGATCCGGGCTTGTAGGACGTCGATTTCTTTTTGCCGGTCTTCATCTTCCGGCAGGACCTCCAGATCGAGTTGGCGCAACACGGCGGCAAGTTGTTGTTTCGATTTTTCAACGTCGGCGTGTTTCGCGTTTTTTTTCTCCTCAAGTCGCTCGGCGTCCTTTTCCAGCTTGGCGCCCTTGATCTCCAGATCGCCGAGGGATTTTTCGGTCTTTTTGCGTTGTTTTTTCGTTTCGGCCAGAATTTTTTCCGTTTCGTCGGGACTCGGAACGTTTCCTTCGGCGTAGGGATGTTCCGTTGCCCCACAGAGCGGACAGGGTTTGCCGTCGATCAGTCGGTTCCGTTCGTCTTCAAGACTTCGGATTCGCTCCAAAAGCTGTCGCTTTTCGTCAAGCCGTTCGATTTCGCGATCCTGTTCTTCCTCAAGGTTTTGGAGGGATTCCCATTCGACGGACGCCGCCTGAGCTTCCTTGCGGAGATCAACGAAACGGCGGTCGAGTTCCGCTTCCTCTCGAAGAAACTCGATGATCGATTGCTGCAACCGGTCGAGTTCCTCCCAACAATTACGTTGCTTTTCCAACACGCTCCGTTCGTCGTGGATTTGCGAGAGCTGCCGCTGTTGAAGCAAGGCCGAAACTTCGACGTTCAAGGAACGTTGCGTTTCCTCGGCGGTCTGCAAACGTTGTTCGAACGATCCCGGAAACGCCGCCAATCGGGAAGACGAATTTTTTTCGAGCGCCGTCACAGCCCGTTGCTGCTTCGTTCGAAGGCTTTCGGCGTCCGCAAACTTCTTTCCCAAATCCTTGAGCTGGTTGTCGAAACCTTTAATTTCCGTATTCAGTTCCCGAACCCGTTGGAGAATCGGCGATCGAGCTTCCTTCTCGTCCTGAATCGCTTGGAGAGCGGCCGAAGCGATTCCTTCGAGTTTGATTCCTTCGGCGACGTTGCTCTCGATCCTGGGAATTTCGACGTCCGTTTTCTCGATATCCGCAAGGACTTGAACGAGCGCCTTTCGATGGACGTCGAGTTCTTTGAACACCGGCTCCAATGTCGCGGCTCGTTGGGCTCGGTCGAGCCGCTCCGTTTCCGGTCGAAAAGCGATTTCCGATTGCTCCAACCGCGTTCGACGCTCGTCAAGATTCTTTTTCGTCTCGGTCAGCCGCTCGACGGTTTCGTAATGCCGAACGACGTCGTCGACTTTTTTCAAGTCGGTTTCGACGACGGTTTCCCGTTTGGCCAAACCGTCGAGTTCTTCGCGGAGCGCCGCCAAGGCTTCCGCGTCGAGCGGTATTCCGCCCTTGAGCTGTTCATCGAGGAGTTTGAGCTTCTGCTCTTCGACACTATGCCGTTTCTGGACGCCGATCGAAATTTTTCCGTAAATTTCTGTTCCCGTCAACTGTTCGAGAACCTCTCCGCGTTCGTCGTCGCCGCTTTGCAGAAACTTCGCGAAACCGCCTTGGGCGAGGAGCATCGCCCGCGTAAACCGTTCGTAGTCCATCCCGGTTTTTTCCGCGACGACCTTCGGAACCTCCGAATTCTTCACTTTGAGGATTTCACCCGAATCGGCATCGGCAATTTGGTGTTCATAGGCCTGCAAAGCTCCGGACGCTCGCTCTCGAGCCCGGCGTTGCGACCAGGTACAGCGGAAGATTCCGTTCCGGTTCGTCTCGAAGACGATTTCGGCAAAACATTTGCCGGTATGCCGCGACATGATCTCGTTTTCCGCTTTGGAGAGATTATCCAGTCGCGGCGTCCGTCCGTACAACGCCAGGCAGATCGCGTCGAGAATCGTCGACTTGCCGGCGCCGGTCGGACCGACAATCGCGAAGATTCCGTTGGCCGCGAAGATCGGTTCGGTAAAGTCGATCTTCGTGCGACCGACCAATGAATTCAGGTTTTCCAATTCGACGGAGAGTATTTTCATACCATTCAATGTACCGGATCGTTGCTTTTTCTCAACCGAGGGATGCTTTTCGAGAGACGTCGTGATATATTTCGATTGTTTCATTTCGGAGCCGTTTCATTTCAGAGCCGCGACCGTGAGGGAGCGGTGAAGCGGCAACACCGCTTCCTTACGGTCGCGGCTCGGATCATTTTTTTACGGAGCAATTCTCATGTCGAATTCACGTCGTCGTTTTTTGAAAGATGCCGGACTCGGCGTCTTAGGCGCCTCGTTGTTGTCGCAGGTTTCGCCGAAAGTCCACGCGGCAGAGTCGAACACGATCCAAATCGCGTTGGTCGGCTGCGGTGGTCGCGGCGGTGGAGCGGCTCAAAACGCTTTGCATCCGAACACGGGACCGACGAAACTCATTGCGACGGCCGACGTCTTCGAGGACCGCGTCGTCGGCATGACGAAGGCGCTGAACGAAAAGCTCGGCGATAAGGCCGGAGTTCCGCCGGAGCGGACCTTTCACGGTTTCGACGCCTACAAAAAGGCGATGGATTGCCTGAAACCCGGCGACGTGGTGCTCCTCGCGACGCCGCCGGTGTTCCGGCCGCTGCACGTCGAGTACGCCGTGAGCAAGGGGCTCAACATTTTCATGGAAAAGCCGTTCGCAACGGATTCTCCCGGCACACGGCGGCTCCAGGCGGCCGTCAAGGCGGCGGAAGAAAAGAACCTGAAAATCGCCTGCGGTTTGATGTGGAGACATTGCGCGGCGAGGGAAGAGACGATTAAACGGATACACGGCGGCGAAATCGGTGAGATTCTCCAGATTCGCGGCTTTCGGATGCAGGACAAGTTCATGCCGCGAACCCGACGACCGGAGGAATCGGAAGTCGAGTATCAACTTCGGAACTTTCATTTTTTCGATTGGGCCGGCGGCGACGTGCTGATCGATTTCTGCATTCACAACATCGACACGGCGTGTTGGGCGAAGAACGCCTGGCCGGTCAAGGCGATCGGTTTCGGCGGGCGTTCGGAGCCGGGCCTCGGCGGACAGATGTTCGATTCATGGTATGCCGAATTCGAATTCGCCGACGGTTCGCATCTCGCGACGCATGTCGCGACGCGGAACAACTGTTTCAACATGTACAGTGATTTCGCGTACGGAACGAAGGGTTCCGCCGTTCTCATGGACAATTTGGGGCAGGCGAAATCCCGGCTCTACAAATCGCAGACAATGGTCCCGGAGAATCTCCTTTGGGCGTATCCGGACAGGGAGCCGAATCCGTACCAAGTTGAGCATGATTTGTTTTTCGACGCGATTCGGAACAACAAGCCGTACAACGAGGGACATCGGGCTTGCGAGGCGAACTTCGCGTCGTTGCTTGCCCGAGCGGCGATCAATTCCGGCAAAATCGTTACGTGGGACGACATTGTGAAGTCCGAGCTGAAGCTTTCGGACGTCGACACGTTGTCGTTCGACGGCGAGCCGCCGGTCAAACCGAACGCCGACGGTTCCTATCCCTACGCGATCCCCGGAAAAACGGTCGCGTTTTAGCCGCCGCCGGCGAGTCTCCCACGAGCCGCGACCTACGGTCGCGGTACGCCTGCCGTCTTGACAGTCGCCCGTTTCGAGGGGAAAATAGCGGCTTAAATCATCGACTTTATCAAGCGAAAAGCCAACTTTCATGTCGCGTTCTCTCAAACAATTACGCAATATCGGGATCATCGCCCATATTGACGCCGGAAAGACGACCGTCACCGAACGGATGCTCTTTTACTCCCATTTCGTCCACAAGGCCGGAATGGTCGATCAGGGAACCACCGTTACGGACTTCGATCCCGAAGAACAGGAACGCGGCATCACGATCCAAGCGGCCGGCGTGACGTTCAACTGGAAGGATTACGTCTTCAACCTGATCGACACGCCGGGACACGTCGATTTCACGGCGGAAGTCGAACGCTCCTTGCGGGTTCTCGACGGCGGCGTCGTCGTGTTCAGCGCCCGGGAAGGCGTCGAGGCTCAAAGCGAAACCGTTTGGCGGCAGGCGAATAAATATCATGTTCCCCGAATCGCGTTCATTAACAAGATGGACCGCGAAGGAGCCGACTTTTACCGGACGCTGGACCAGATCAAGAAACGGCTCGGAGCGAAGCCGATCGTCGTCGCGATTCCCATTGGAGCGGGACCGCCGCATATTCCGGAGGCGTTCCGAGGGACCATCGATCTCGTTTCGATGAAAATGTTGACGTTTTCCGGCGACACCGGCACCGAGATCACGGAATCCGAGATTCCCGAAGATCTTCAGGACGAAGCGATTCAATGGCGCAGCCAACTCCTCGACGATCTGTCGATGTACAGCGACGAGTTGACCGAAACGCTGCTTGCCGAAGAAGAAGTTTCCGTCGGCATGATTCGCGGCGTGCTTCGGGAAGCGACGATCAACGACATGGCGGTTCCCGTTCTCTGCGGCTCCGCGCTGGACGGAATCGGCGTCCAGCCCGTGATGGACGCCGCCTGTTATTATCTGCCGTCTCCCCTGGACATCCCGGACGTTCAGGGACAGGATCCGACGCGGCCCGACTGTCCGGAACTCTCACGAAAAACCGATCCCGACGAACCGTTCTGCGGTCTGATCTTCAAAATCGTGTCCGACAAACACGGTGATCTCTATTACGTTCGGGTTTACTCCGGAACTTTGAGACAGAACAGCCGCGTGCTGAATCCCCGGGAAGACAAAAAGGAAAACGTTCCGCAACTTTGGAGAATTCAAGCGGACCGCAAAGAACAGATTCAGGAAGTCGAAGCCGGCGATATCTGCGGCGTGATCGGCCTGCGGTTCAGCGTCACCGGCGACACGCTTTGCGACGTGAAGCATCCGATCTTGCTCGAATCAATCGTTTTTCCGGAAACCGTCGTCTCCATGGCGATCGAACCGAACTCGGCGGAAGAATACAAAAAGCTCAAGCAGGTCCTCGATATGATGAAGCGGCAGGACCCGACCTTCCGAGTCTCCGAGAACGAGGAAACGGGCCAAATGCTGATCAGCGGGATGGGCGAACTTCATCTCGAAGTCATCAAGCATCGTTTGCTGCGGGAGTTCAAGGTCAACGTCCGGGTCCATCATCCCCGGGTCAGCTATCGGGAGTCGGTGCAGCGAACCGTCGACGTCGAAGGACTCTGTCAGCGAACGCTCGGCGGCACGAAACACTGGGCGGAAATCAAACTTCGGATGGAACCGCTTCCAGCGGGTCAGGCGGCGGTCGAAATCGGCTGCGAGTATAAGGAGGATGTTTTCGACAAGCAGTTCAAACAGCTCGTCCTGGAATCGATGAGGGAGGAAAGTCTCGGCGGCGGCCAGCTCGGCTTCCCCTTGATGAACGTTCGTCTCACGCTGCTCGACGCTCAAATCAACGAATCGGAAACCACGGACACCGCCTTCCGGATCGCGGTCTCCGACGCGTTCCACAAAGCGCTCAAGGAAGCCGGAATCGTGCTGCTGGAGCCGATCATGAAACTGGAGGTTTCGACGCCGGATTCCTACGTCGGCGACATCGTCAGCGACTTGCAGCAACGTCGGGCCGTCGTCACGCAAACGGAGGTTCGCGGACATCTCACGGTGATCGAAGCGGAAGCACCCTTGGCGAACCTGTTCGGTTACACCTCGGCGATGCGTGGTCTGAGCCAAGGCCGAGCGAGCAGCTCCATGGAACCCCTCTCGTACGGTCCCGCCCCACCGGAAGTCGTCAAGAGCTTCCTGCTGGATTAGTGGTTGAACATATGAAGAAAACAGAGCCCGACGCGTCAGCGAGGGTTTTGAGTGTAATCCCTCGCTGACGCATCGGGCTCTGAAAACGCATCGGAAGAAAACGCTTCGGGCTCTGAAAGACCATGGATCCGAAACAGTTACGGCAATACTTCGAGGATCCGGAATCGGCCGTCGAGTGGTTGACGGGACTCGAAATTCTCGATCCGAAAGTCGCGATCCGGAACCTGGTCAGTATGGCGAGTTGCGATCCGACTCTGGAGAGTTTCGGACCGTTCATCGACCTGCTGTCTCCGCTGATCCGGTTTTCGGCGGATCCCGATATGGTCCTGAACAATCTCGAACGGTTTTTCAAGGCGACGCGGAGTCCGTTGACGCTCATCTCACTGTTCCGACGAGACAGCATGGCGTTGTCGATCCTGTTGGAGATTTTCGCGACCAGCCAGTATCTTTGCGATGTGCTGATCAATGATCCGGAACTTTTCGAAACGGTTCGACAGAGCGAAGGGGCGCCGGTTCCGACGTACCAACTGAAGGACGAGCTGGTCGGCGAAGTCGACGCCTTGGAAAAGGATTCGCTCGCACTCCGTTCCCTGCGCCGCTTCAAACGGCGACAGATGCTGCAAATCGCGTTCGGTGACATCATCAAGAAACAGTCGTTGGAAATCGTCACGCGACAGATTTCAAAGGTTGCCGAAGTCGTGATCGAAGCGGCGCTCCACGCGGCGGGTCGCAAACTGTTTCAAAAACGGGGCACGCCGCGGGCTCCGGACGGTACACCGGCACATTTCACGATCCTTGCACTCGGCAAACTCGGTGGTCGGGAACTGAACTATTCCAGCGACATCGACTTGATGTTCCTCTACGACGCGGAAGGAACGACGGACCGGAATCCGATTCCGAATTCGCAGTACTTCGCGGAACTCGGGCGCGAAATCGTTCGATTGCTGGCGGAGTCGACGGAACTCGGTGCCGCTTATCGTGTCGATATGCGCCTGCGTCCGAACGGTCAGCACGGCTCGCTGGCGATCGGATTCGAGGAAGCATTACGGTATTACGACAATCGCGGTCGGACCTGGGAACGACAGGCGTTCATCAAAGCGAGGCCGGTTGCCGGAAACATCGAACTTGGCAAGGCGTTCCTGAAGCGACTCGAACCGTGGATCTATCGAAAATTCCTGACGCAGGTCGATATCGCGGGCATTCGGTCCCTGAAACGGAAAATCGAACGTAATGCCCGGGACGAGGGCGAGGAGCTTCGAAACGTGAAAACCGGTTTCGGTGGAATTCGCGACATCGAATTCATGGTCCAGTTTCTCCAACTCCTGCACGGCGGCGACTTGCCGCAACTTCGAACCGGCAACACGCAGACCGCCATTGAACGGCTCGAAAAGGAAGGCTGCCTGAAACGACAGGAAAGCGAGCTGTTGTTCGAAGCCTATCGATTCCTTCGCAAGATCGAGCATCGACTGCAGATCATGTTCGACCTGCAGACCCACACCATGCCGAAAAGCTCCGACGAGCAACGGAAACTCGCGATGCGCATGGGATACAACGACATGGCGGGAAAAACGGCGTTGTATTGTTTTAACGCCGATTTCAAATACATGACGAACGCCAATCGGAAAATGTTGAACCATCTCCTGATCGACGCTTTTCAGGATGACGGCGAAACGGCGGCGGAAGTCGACCTGTTGCTCGATCCGGAACCCGAAGAGTCGCGGATCAAGGCGGCGCTCGCAAAATACCAATTCGACGACCCGATCAAGGCGTATCGCTTGTTGATCGATTTGGGCGATGAAAAGAATCCGTATTTCTTCGCGCGGCGCTGTCGACATTTTCTGGTCGCCATTGCTCCGGAGCTTCTTAAAGCGGTTGGTGCGACGCCGGATCCGATGCAGACGCTCAAAACCTTGGCAACCGTCGCCGACGCCTTGGGCGAAAAAGGAGGACTCTGGGAACTTTTCAGCTTCAATCCTCCGAGTTTGCGGCTGTTCGTTCGGTTCTGTGCGTTGGCCCCGTTCCTGACAGACCTTCTCTGTCGGGATCCCGGAATGCTCGACGGCTTGATGGACAGCCTCGTTGCCGACAGATTGCCGTCGCGACAAGCCTTGGACGAACACATCTCGCGTTTGGTGTCCAAAGCGGAGCGGATCGAGCCGATCCTGAGCGGATTCAAGAACGACATGGTGCTGATCGTCGGCGCCCGGGACGTCTTGGGCAAAAGCGTGATCCGGGAAACGACCGGCATGCTCTCGGATATCGCGGAATTCTGCCTGAAACAGATTACGCTGACCGAATATCAAAAAATGCTCAAGCAATACGGAACGCCCGTGATCGGAGCCGCTGTTCGCGGACGGTATCCGGTAGGAAAAGAAGCGTTCCTCTCTCAGTTGACGGTCCTTCCGTTTGCGCCGGCCTTGACGGAACCGGAAGAAAAAACGCCGTGTCGTTTCGCGATCGTCGGTCTCGGAAAGTTCGGAGGCCGCGAAATGAGCTATCACAGCGATTTGGACCTTCTTTTCCTGTTCGAAGCCGAGGGCGTCACGATACCGGTCTTTTTCGACGAAACGGGAGTTCCGCGAACGCCGCCCGATGCCGGAACCTTGGAATCGGTCAGCAATCAGGTTTTTTTCAGTGTTTTGGCGCAACGAATCGTCAAACGGATCAACCAGTTCGGTGCGTGGGGAAAACTCTACGACGTCGATTTACGGCTCCGACCGATGGGAAAAAGCGGTTCGTTGGCGACGCCGCTCAACGGACTGGTTCGGTATTTCAAGGACGGTCCCGGCGAACTTTGGGAACGGCAAATGCTCTGCAAGGCCCGGGTCGTGTTTTCCAGCGATCTCCTGATGCCGCCGGCCGTCGTCGAACAAAAAAATTCGATGAACCATCTTGTTCTTGAGACGATCCATACCGTACAGAACGCCAAGTCGTTGCCGGAAAATTGGGTGGAGGAGATTCGGACCATGCGGAAACGCCTCCAGGATTCCTCGCCCCACGACGATCTCAAACGAGGTCCCGGCGGAACCGTCGACATCGAGTTCATCGTCCAAATGCTCCAGTTGAAATACGGACGTTCACGCCCGGGAATTTGTGTTCCGAATACTTTCGATGCGTTGGAAAAACTCGACGCGGCGGGAATACTCAACGACGCCGATTACCATTTTTTACGGAACGCCTATCGTTTTCTCCGGTCTTTGGAAAGTTTTCTGCGTCTGATGAACATGCCGTCGACGAAGCAGCTGCCGAACAATTCTCACGAATTGAAAAAACTTGCTCTGCTAACGGGATTCGAATCCGTGGAAACCCTCATTGAAACGGTCGAGGAAACCACCGAAGGAATCACCGAACGCTTCAACCGTATTTTCCAGAACGAAAGCGATGAGATGCGGTCCGCGAATTGAATGCGCCGTTCATACCAACCGCAAAGTTTTGCCAAAAGATCACTCCGTTTTTCAGAGCCGCGCCCGTCAGGAAACGGTCGGCGACGTTCCACTGGGAGCGTTTGGAGCCTCGCCAAAATATACCGTAGCACGGTAGGGCGGTCGCCTTCGGCTACGTCGACGCCGCCTTCCGTTGGTCGGCTCATCTTTCGTCAGTATTTGACTTTATGAAAAAAGCGAAACGGAGAAACCTTTTCGAAAAATGTCAGTCGAATGCCGTTTCGCAGTATAACTCATACAATTGTACAATATCAACCCTTGCTTCAACCCCCGAGTTACGGCGGAGTACCGCCTCCACTCGGGGCTCTTCGTACAGTTTATTTTGGCGAGCCTCCTTTACCGATTGGGGGCAACATTGGCGTTTGAATACGTATTGATACCCGCCCCCTCTCCCGAGGGAGAGGGGACGGTAATGGGAGTCCTCACAAACCTCCCCCGAATCCAAAACAACCCGTTTTTTCGTGAAAAGCAACCGGTTTTTTCTTATCGCGGTTTTGTTCGAAGCCGGTTTGGGACTTGTCGCCCTCCTGATCGGTCGCCTGTCGGGGCTTTCGTTCGGAGAGTTTTGCCGCTTCGATATCGACTCGCTGCAATGGGGAATCGGGGCGACGATTCCGACGATTATTCTCTATTTTTTTCTTCGTGCCCTTCCCTGGTCTTGTACACGTCGGATCACCGAATTGGTTCGCCGGGTTTTCGAAACCGAGATGGGCTCGCTCCCTGTATGGAAATTGGCGATTCTCGCCGCTTCGGCCGGTTTCGGAGAGGAGTTTCTCTTCCGTGGACTCCTCCAAAAAGGTTTATGTAATTTCTTCGGAGGCTGGGAATTAGCCGTTCTCATCGCGGTTTCGATCGTGTTCGGACTGTTTCACTGTCTGTCGAAAACCTACGTTGTTCTCGCGTTTCTCATTTCGCTGTATCTGGGCGCTCTTTTTCTCTGGACGGACAACCTCGCCGTTCCGGTGATCGTTCATTCGGTTTACGATTTTTTCGTATTTTATCACCTTCGCCTCGAATCGTCGCTTCGGCGTCGTAGACAGGATCTTTTTTTTTGATATGATCGTCGATTACTGAGTCCTTGATAAAAAATGAGTTCGGAGTTCCCGCCAAAAACCGTTCCCTTATGGGCCGGCTCTGAATGAAATCGTCAAATTTTTTCCGGAACTCGGGAGTGATGGAGATGGTTCCGTCGGCGAATGAGGCTTTCGATCGAGCCGTCGGTTTCCTTTCGGAGACGGTTTTTCCTGACGACCGTCGCTTCGATGGTTTTCGAAACATTGTTTTGTCGGAGTGATCCGTGGCGTCGTTTTTCGTCATTCAGGGGCTGGATCAAGGACATCGGTTCGAGTTGACCGGGGAAACGATATTGATTGGTCGTGATCCGACGAACCAATTTCAACTCCGCGACGGAGAGGTGTCGCGACGGCACGCCAAGGTTGTCTGGAACGGCTCCCTCTATGTTCTCTCCGATCTCGACAGCGCCAACGGCGTCCTCGTCAACGGACGGAAAACCAAAGAACGAATCCTGATCAACGGCGACAGGATTCTTCTCGGCAAGACCTTGATGTTGTTCGCGGCCAGTCACACCGAAGCCCCTTCAGCGTCGCAAAAGTTGATTCGGAACGTCATCGTCCGACAGGATGAGCGGGGAGAAGACCAATCGCGAATCATCCAGGCGATCGCTTCCGACGCGGCGGTTCCCCTGTCGGACTTGAGACAGCTCTCCGACGACGCCAACTGGGCGGAACCGGTCAACGCTCATCTGAGGATGATGTATCACACGACTCTGGTCGTCAGCCAAACGCTCGACATCGGCGTCCTATTGCATCGAATTCTCGACTTGATCTTCGAATGGGTGAACGTCGACCGAGGCTCGATTCTCCTGTTCGACTCGGAAACGAATCGACTGCTGCCGAAGGCGACCCGGTTTTCACCGAAAGCGTCGGCCGGCGAAGAAAGCTCCCGGATGGAAATCGGCAAGTCGATCATCGATTACGTCCTGAAACGCCGGGAAGGCGTCCTGACGGCCGACGCCCAAAACGACGAACGTTGGAGCATCAACGAACACTCGGTTCGGGAAGTGATCTGTGTGCCGATGCAGGGACGATACGGATTGGTCGGACTGATCTATATCGACACCCTGCGTCTGCGGGAAGGAAACACCGATTTGGGAAAATCGCCTTCCGACATTATTCCTCCCCGATTGACCGGCGAACATCTTCGCTTAATGGTCGCGGTCGCTCATCAAGCGGCGTTGGCCGTCGAGGACACCCGATATTACATGGGCATGGTCCAAAGCGAACGTTTGGCGGCAATCGGACAAACGGTGACGACGCTGTCACACCACATCAAAAACATTCTCCAGGGAATCCGCGGCGGCTCGCACCTGATCGAAATGGGCTTGGCCGGACACGACGAAACGCTCGTCGACAAGGGCTGGAGGATCGTTGAAAAAAATCAGACGCGGATCTCCCATTTGATCCTCGACATGTTGACGTTCAGCAAGGAACGAGAACCGGCGTTGACTTTCGGCGATATTCGGGAAACCCTCGACGACGTGCTCGAATTGATGAAAGGACAAGCCGATGAGGTCGGCGTCAAACTTCTTTTTCGGCAACAAATCGAAGTCCCGATGTTTTTTTTCGATGCCGAACAGATTCATCGGGCGATCACCAACATCGTACTCAACGCGATTGAGGCTGTTCGAGAACCGACAAGAACCGAGGAGGAAGTCGATTTCGAAAGCGAGACTTCTTTCCAAAACGTTCCCGCCGAAAAAGTCGAAGGCACGGTTCAAGTTCGTCTCGATTTCGACGAAAAACGTTCAATGGTCCTGATTTTCGTGGACGACAACGGTCCGGGAATTTTGCCGAATCATCGGGATCAATTATTCCGTCCTTTTCGGTCCGATCGAAAGGGGCGTGGAACCGGTTTGGGAATTCCTGTCGCCTACAAAATTTTCAAAGAACACGGCGGAACCGTTAACATCGAGGACTCGCCGGTCGGCGGCGCACGCTTCGTGCTGGAGCTGCCGTCCAACATCGAAGAACAACGCGAACTCTTTTCCGATCCGGCCCAATAGTTGTTCTCAACGATTCTCCGTTTTTTCTCGCGTCGGGAGCCGACGCGGCCAACGATCATGATTCTTCTCGCAATGTCCGGCGGCATCGACAGCGGAGTTGCCGCGGCGCTCTTGAAGGAGCAGGGACACCGCGTTCACGGCCTGTTCATGAAGCATCCGTATCAACGGGAAACCGAGGACGACGCCGCCCGAATTGCCGAACAACTCGGCATCGACTTCGACGTGTTGGACGTTTCGGAACCGTTCGAACGCGTTGTCGAAAACTTTACCGAAGAGTATTTTGGAGGCCGAACGCCGAATCCTTGCGTCTTCTGTAATCGAACGATCAAGTTCGGCGTGCTTGTCGAACACGCCTTTCGTCTCGGTGCCGACGGATTCGCGACAGGACATTACGCCCGACGCGGCGAGGTCGACGGTTTTCCAACCTTATTGCGGGGCGTCGACGAAGAGAAGGACCAATCCTACGTTCTTTACGGAATCGACCGCTCAATCCTCGACCGCCTGTATTTTCCATTGGGCGCGTTAACGAAACAGGAAGTTCGGGAAATCGCGAGGCGAATCGGCTTGCACGTTCTCGAAAAAAAAGAGAGTCAGGACATCTGTTTTGTCGAGCGCGGAAAACATCCGGAGTTTCTCCGTCAACGGCGTCCGGATATTGAAACGACAGGAAATTTCGTGTCGCCGGACGGAACTTTTTTGGGCCTGCATGGAGGATTCGAGCGATTTACGGTCGGCCAACGAAAAGGAATGGGCGTCGGTTTCGGCGAACGGGTTTTCGTGCTGCGGCTCGAACCGGAAACCCGCAACGTCGTGATCGGCCCGTATTCGGAACTCGCCTGCAAACGTTTGTCGGCCGACGATGTTCGTTGGTTGTTGCCCGAAACTCCAACGACGCCGTTGCACTGCGAAGTCAAAATTCGTTACCGAACCGCTGCGGTTTCCGCAACCGTCGTTCCAGGAGAAGAAAAAACGGTCGACATCGAATTCGATGAGCTTCGTTATGGAATCGCTCCGGGCCAATCGGCTGTTTTCTATTCCGGCGACCGCCTTCTCGGCGGCGCGACGATCTCAAACATCTCTCGATAAACGATCCGAGCCCTTCAGTCCCGATCTATGCCTTGGGCAGCGCGGTTGTCCGACGGCAAAGGGCGATCAGGTTCGCGGTCGCCGTAGCGATCTCTTTTTCGCCGGCTTCCGATTTGATCGTCGACTCCAGCGTTGCAGCGGCGGCGGTCAGGATTGTGAAACCGTAGCTTCCCGCCGCTCCCTTGAGTTGATGGGCCGTACGGGCAAGCTCCGTCCAATTCTTGGTTTCGAGTTCTTTTTCGAAAACCGCGATTCGATCGGGCATTTCGTCGACGAACAGTTGAACGATTTTTTGCAGGTCCGGATCGGACGCCAAAATCGAATAAATCGGCGTGGAATCGTCGCTCATCGAAGGATCTCCCTGAAAAATGATGATGATAAAAAAGGTTTCCTCGCCGTTTATCGCTTGCGTTTTAGTCGCGCAGCGTGTCTTCAGGTCAAGGGCAACAACCGACTCAACACAAGCACGACGCCGAGTCCCGCCAGACCGAGAAGGACGAGTCCGACGGTCCAGGTTTTCAGGGCGTCGGTTTCCTTGACGCCGCCGATTCGACAAAACAGCCAAAAACCGCCGTCGTTCATCCAACCGGTCACGCAGGAACCGAGGCCGATCGCCACGGCGAGATACGCGACGTTATACGGCAGCGGAGCGGCGTCTTCGGCGAAGACGACGCCCTTGAAAATCGCGGCCGTCGTAATCATTGCCGTGGTACTGGATCCTTGCGCGGTCTTGATCATCGCCGCGATTCCGAAGGCGACGCAGAGCAGCAGGGGGCCCGTCAACCCGGCCTCGTTTTGGAACAATTCTTTGAGTCGGTCGCCGACGTTGGCGGCTCGGAGCATTTCGCCGAACGCGCCGCCGGCCGAAACGATTAGGATGATCAGTCCGGCGTCGATAAGAGCCGCCTCGGTTCGTCGCTCCAGTTCGTGAAACGATATCTTTTGCACCCGAAACAGGACGAACATCGAAGCCAGAGCGGCGAAAATCATTGCGATCTGCGGATTGCCGAGAACGTGAATCGCGTTTCTCAGGGCCGGAAAATTCGTTTTCCAATCAACGAAACGTTCTTTTTCGAGCATGTCGAGCAGCGTGAACGCCGCGATGAGCAGTACGGGAACAAGGATCGGCGTCAGCGCGAAGAACAACGACGGAAGACGTTCTTCGGACGGCGATTCCGTTGCCGTTTCCATCGCGGCGTCCTCATGAATCTCCGGATTCGGCAACAGGCGATTCATCACGGCGGCGATTCCCAGAGCGAACGGAGCCGTCAAGGCGCCGACCAAGGCGCCGACAAGCATCATGGAACCGATGGGAACGTTCAACGCCAAGGCGGCGGCGACGGGGCCCGGCGTCGGCGGAACCAGCGTATGGGAAAGCGTCGCTCCCAAACCGATCGCCATGAGATAGAGAATGTAGTTTTTTTTCGTCGCCCGATACACCGATTTGGCGATCGGAACCATCAGGTAGAACGTCGCCTCGTAAAAGACGGGAATCGAAAGGATGAAGCCGCCGGAAAGCAGCGACGCCGGGATCAGCCGTTCGCCGAAGAACGAACGCAGCGACCGAATAATCCGATCGGCGCTGCCGCTGTCCAGCATGCATTTTCCGACGATCGAGCCCATGGCGATGAGGATACCGATTTTGCCGCCCATTCCTCCGAAAGCGGCGGCGACGCGACCGACCTTGTCGCCCCAATCCTCGGAGGCGATCGGCGTCATGAAGCTGACGAGCAGAGCTGCCGCGAGCAGGGAAAGAAAGGCGTTGACACGAAGAACGACGATCAACCCGACAACGGTCGCGACGCCGAGTCCGAGGATGAAAAGCGGATCGTACAGAAACGAAGGAGAATCCATGACAACAAATCCGACGGCAAGCGAAAGGATGACACGGCAACGGCAGGATATTGTAATCGAGTCACAAAACGAATACAAGACGAAGCCCCTCGGCCGGCGCCGTGGGCAATCTTCCGAAATTCGCGATTTCGACCTTGAAACGGACGCCGAAACCGATTAGGATGACGGAACTCTCTCTTTTTCGCTCCAAGGTCCGAACCACGATGAGCATGAAAATCCTGTCGATCGGCGAAGTGTTATGGGACTTGCTCCCTTCAGGTCGAAAAGTCGGCGGCGCCCCGGCGAACTTTGCGTTTCATTGCATGCAGCTTGGAGCCGAAGTTCAGCTTCTTTCCCGGGTCGGCGACGACGACCTCGGACGCGAATTGATCGACTTTTACCGTTCGCTCGGTCTCTCGACGGAATTGATCGAAACGGATCCGACCAATCCGACGGGAACCGTCGGCGTCGAATTGAAGGCCGGTCAGCCGAAATACACGATTCATGAAAACGTCGCCTGGGACCGAATCGAGGCGACGGACGCCGCTATTCAATACGCGAAATCAGCGGACGCCGTTTGTTTCGGTTCGTTGGCGGCAAGAACTTCGGCGACACGCCAAACGATTCGAACCTTGGTCGACGTCGTGTCGCCGTCCGCGCTTCGAATCCTCGATTTGAATCTCCGTGATCCGTTTACCGACCGGAAAACCGTCGAAACGATGCTCGGTTTGGCGAACGTCCTCAAATTGAACGACGACGAACTCCGTCGGGTTTCCCCAATGTTCGACGCCGCCTTGTTCAATTTTCCCGAAAACCCGTCGCTTCAGGAACAAGCCGAAGGGTTAATCCGACGTTATGGCCTGAAAATGCTGATCCTGACCTGCGGCGCCGGCGGAAGCTGGATCTTTTCCGAAGGAAAGAAGTTTTTCCACAAAAGCCGCAAGGTCGATGTCGTCGATACGGTTGGTGCAGGCGACGCATTTACCGCAACGGTTGCCGTCGGCTTGCTTTCCGGTTGGCCGCTTGATACAATCAACGATCGCGCCAACGATTTCGCAGCCTTCGTCTGCACGCAAAATGGAGCGACACCGAAAATTCCCGTGTCGCTGAAGTTTTCGTGATGGTTTTTTCCCTTTTTCTTTTTTTAAGGAATTTTCTATGAAACGACAAGATTCCCGACGCGACTTCCTGAAACAAACCGGTTTTCTCGCCGCCGCGGGTACGGTCCTCGCCGGCAGCATGGTCCCCAAGGTCCACGCCGCCGAAAACAACATCATCAAGATCGCTTTCGTCGGTTGCGGCAATCGGGGAATGGGCGCCGCGAACCAAGCGTTGTCCGCCGATCCGAACCTCAAGCTCTGGGCCGTCGCCGACGTCTTCCCGGACAAATCCCAAGGCGCCGTCAAGCGTCTGAAGGCGGAGTTTGAAAAGAAGGAAAAGGGACATATGGTCGACGTCGCGCCGGAGCGGACCTTCGACGGTTTCGACGCCTACAAAAAGGCGATGGACGCCCTTAATCCCGGGGACGTGGTCCTGCTCACGACGCCGCCGGCTTTCCGACCGCTGCACTATGCTTACGCCGTTGAAAAGGGACTCAACGTGTTCGCCGAGAAACCCTTGGCCGTCGACATTCCGGGCCTGAAATCGCTTCGGGAAACGAACGTCAAGGCGAAAGAAAAGGGCCTCAAGGTCGCGGTCGGTTTGAACAACCGGCATTATTTCCGGACCGAGGAAACCGTCAAGGCGATTCAGGACGGCAAGCTCGGCGAACTCTATTCGTTCTTCGTGTATCGTTGCCATCCGGCCCACAAGATTTCTCCACGGGGCAATCGGACGCCGCTCCAAATGCAGCTTCGGCACATTTTCAACTTCAACTGGACGACCGGCGGTTTCATCGTCGACGCCTTGATCCACAATCTCGACATCTGCTGCTGGGCGAACCAACAATTGCCGGTCGCCGCGCTCGGAATCGGTGGTCGACTCTTCCGCCGTGACAAAGACGACTTGATCGACAACGCGACGGTCCAATATACTTTCGCTGACGGCAAGAAAATGCATATGTTCTCCGTGACGATGGACGGTACCTGGAACGGATTCCGAGCGATCGTTCACGGTTCGAAGGGAAGCGCGATGCTCGGTGAAGGCGTTGCCGATCCGAGATTCTTCAGCGACTGGAAGGGAGAATTGGGTAAGGATCCGTTCTGGTCGGCGGAAGCCGAAAAGAACAATTCGTACCAGACCGAACACGACCGCTTCTTCAAGGCGATTCGCGAGAATCAACCGTGGAACGAACTGGATCGAGGCATCGACGCGACGTTCACGCCGATTTTAGGCCGTATGGCGATCGAAACCGGCAAGTACGTGACGTCCGAAGAAGCTTGGAATTCGACGTTCCAGTGCGTCCCGAACGTCGCCGAGCTGTCCTTTGACGGCAACGCGCCGATCATGCCCGACGAAAACGGCGATTATCCGATCGCGATTCCCGGCAAAGCAACGCTCGACAACCCTTACAACAAGGGATAGTCCTATCGCTTGCGTTTTAGCCGCGCAGCGCGGTCTTATGAAAAAACGAGGTCGGATTCGACAGTTCTTGCCGAATCCGACCTCGTCGCTTATAATGGAACAATAACCGTGACGATCCGCTTTCACCAACGACGAGGAGAACTCCGATGCATATCAGTAATAAAATGGCCGCGGCCTTGAACAAACAGTGTAACGCCGAATTGTTTTCCGCGTATCTTTACCTTTCGATGTCCGCTTGGGCGAACGGCGAAAACTTTCCCGGAATCGCGAATTGGCTCAAATTGCAGGCCAAGGAGGAGAAAGAACACGCCATGAAGCTGTTCGATTACGTGCTCGAACGCGGCGGCGCGATCGAACTCGAACAGATCGACAAACCGACCGTCAAATGGGACTCGTTCCTGGACATGTTCAAGAACGTTTGGGACCACGAACAGAAGGTTACGGCGATGATTTACGAGCTCGTCGACCAGGCCGACGCCGAAAAGGACCATGCGACCAAGGCCGAACTCCAATGGTTCGTCAAGGAACAGGTCGAAGAAGAAGCGACCGCCGAATACATCTACAAACGGGTCGAAGTCTCAAAAGGCTCCAACAGCGGCTTGTTCTATGTTGATCACGAACTCGCCAAACGCGGTCGAGACTAAGACAACGTTAGCGAATTGTGCTTCGTGAAAACGGAAAAATATCCGTCATCCCCGCGCAGGCGGGGACCCAGAGAACAGGTTTTATATGTTCTTGCATACGTTATTGACGGATGCAAACGATCAATAACGTCTTCCGTCTAGGTCCCCGCCTTCGCGGGGATGACGGTCATTGATCCCTTCATGGCACAGCGCATGGGGGATTTTCCGCCGGAAGCCCCCTTGCAAACGAACCGAGGAATCCGATATATTGAGAGTAAGATAAACATCGTTTCGCTCCGTTCCGTTTTCGATCAAGAACCATGAAGCTCAAACAACTGTCGCTCTTTTTGGAAAACAAGCCGGGCAACGTCCGTAAAGCGTGCCGAACCCTTGCCGAAGCGGGAATCAACATCGAAACGATGGCGCTTGCCGACACGGAACAGTTCGGCATCCTGCGGATTCTCGTCAAGGATTGGGAGCGGGCCAAGGATGTTTTCGAGAAACACGGCGTCGTCGTTCGCGTCTCCGATGTCGTTGCCGTCGCTGTCGATCATCGACCGGGCGGACTGGCCGACATTCTCGACGTTCTCGACGAAGCCGGTCTCAACATCGAGTACATGTACGGGTTTTTCCAACGAACCGGCAACGCGATTATCGTTTTCCGCTTCGACAATCCCGACACGGCGATTACAAAGATCCAGGCGAAGGGCGTTCGAGTAATCAGCAAGAAAGAATTGTTCGGTGAATAACGCTTGAGATCGAGAGTTGCCACAAAAAAATCTTTTTTGGAAAAATTGTGAAATTCGCCTTTTTTCCTCTTGCTTTTTTTGTTTTCAACTCGTATATTACCTGTAGATGAGGGATGAACGCAGACCGTGATCTCACGGGGCTAATTCAATGAGAGTTGGCGATGAGATCGGGTCGTGCGGGAGAACTTCAGAGTTTCGATTGATCGGGGACGTGAATGAAAAGAGCTTGCCCCTTTTTTTAAGGAGTTTTTTTCTTTTCCGCTTCATTCTTCGCGGCTCTCCACCGATAATAAGTCATAGGAGAGGCGAATGAAATGCGACGAGAACGCAACGTCCGTTGTCAATTTCCGTAAACCTCTTGATCGTGTATCCTTTCCAAGTTTCGATAACTTACGGGCCGTTTGGCCGGATTGGGAGGATCGTAAATGAGATTAGCTCGTTCTGAACCTTGAGTTGGGACGCTCGGCCGTGTCTCCGCCTTCAGTGAGATTGCGTGCGGAACCAGATTTGGGCGTCCCTCGTATCGTGTGTGTTTCCGGTTCGTTTTAACGTCGACGGAAAGCCCGATTTCTTTTGCTTACGGCTCTTGATTGATTTGTTGTGCTAAGAGCGTAATCACCGTCGACCGAAACCTTTTTGCCGAAGCGGTGTGTGCCGACTTGCGGTCAAAATTCAGACGTTCCTTGAGCACTAGGCCGAGAGGCCGTCCGACGCGAAACGATTTTTTCGTGTTGGTTGAGCGAAAAGTTTCGGCAATTGTCTTTTCGCTCCTGTTTCGTGTCGGATCGTAATTGTTTCGTCGATCGCTCCTTGAGTGGTCGCGGACCGAAACCGTGATTTGTGTTTGACCTGTACGGGGCCGAAAAGAGAAATAATCGTCCTTTCAGGACCGGCCTCATGCGATGTGCGTGGCAATCACACGAATCGAAGTTTCGACGCGACGATTTGAGGAGCGATGTCGTTTCTTGCCGCAAACGATTCTCTTCGAGATGATCTTCAAGATTAGGCTTTCGCCAGAAAATAAACCGCCAACTTTTGAGTGAGAGGGTGAAAGGGTGAGAGAGTGAAAGGGGAAATGCAAGATGCGTTCTATCAAGCGGTTGCGTCTCTCCCACCCTTTCACTCTTTCACCCTCTCACCTCT